>MFGW01000171.1:34813-44543 GCA_001780385.1 Candidatus Fischerbacteria bacterium RBG_13_37_8
GCAGATCTTCAAAGGGCTGTCAGTCTTTCTCCCAATACGAGCAGTGCTTATTATCATCTTGCATATTTCATGGATGAAATGGGAGATAAAAACAAGGCGGAAATATATTTTGCAAGAGCTCAAAGTTTAGAGCCAGGCATAATGCAACGTATAAAAAAATTAGTAAGTCCTGAATCTGCTGAGCAAACCAGGATCTATTTTCTAAACACAATCAATTCAGCAACAAAATACCTCGAGAAAAGTGCCGCAAGCGAAAAAACAGTTTTATCAAGTGAGAAGAAGGAACCATCCTTGATAATAGATGAACTCTCTATTGATCCTGTTCATCCACAGAAAGGTGAAAAATTTGATATTATCATTAAATATTCGGTTACCGATACATTACAATCCTCCCCTCAGATACAGGTAAATTTCAGCTTCAAGATACTACAAGAGAGCAAAGTTCTCTTTGATTCCGAACCTATTATGCTTGAAAGTGCTAACGGTGCTCAGAATACCAGGACACAGCACATGAATCCAGCAAGCAAGAAAGGTACATTTGTGGTAGAAGTGAATCTTAAATATGAAGATAAAACATCAACAAAAACTATTGACTTTACCATCGATTAGCTATGTTTAACAGGAGAATTAATTATGAAAACCACAGATAAGCAAAAAGAAGCAGGTAATAGTAAATCATCCGTTCTCTCTGCTTCGCTCATTTTAATAATGGCACTTATTACATTTTTTCCACTGTTCCTGACTGCGCAATCAAATGAATATAATGAAAACTGGGGCACACGACCCTACGCTGAAGAAGCCAAGATTTTTTTGAACCTGGTGAATAAATTGAAGAAGGAAAATCATCCACTCTGGAGTGCTTATAATCAGAGTAAAAATGACCTGGATGCATACTGGGGCGAATGGTCAAAAGAGGAGAAGGCAAAAGCCGAAAAATGGTTTAAAACATCCAGTTATTACCCCACAAAACTAGCCGGGAACATGGAATACCTGGAACCTTTCTATGAGAAAGATAAAGCTTTGTGGGATGAATTAACTGCCAATAGCCGCATGTTGCCAGTGGAACAATGGAAATCATACTTGAAATTTCTTCGTAATGAACAGGAGCTGTTTTATTACCGTGTCACTTATTATAACAACAAGCTGTTGGCCATGAAAGTATACGGAGGAGATTGGGTAAATGAGTTTGCAGAAGAATGCATTGAGGATTACTATGAAGTCCTGGCAGAGGTGGTGACAAAATTAAGTGATGAATTATTGAGTTGTTTTAAAGGTGCATTGACCTCCGCTTTAAAGCTTGCGATAACACAAAGTGTAACTGAAAAATTTGAAAACATCGAAGGTAATGTAAAATCAGTCAAAGGCGGAGTGATAAGTTGTATCAAGGATATACCATTAAAATCAGTGATCAATGCGCTTGAAGCGGCGGTAAAACGTCATTTTATCAAGGAAATGAAAGAAAAGGAGATTGACGAGCTTGTTGCCGCCTACTGGTGGGATAAGGTTGTCATGGGACGTGAGAAGGAGCCACTCCTTGCAGAAGCAATAGACGGCCTGATGTCAGTTGAATTCTGGACAAAAGAACTCTCTTCAGATAAAGTGAAAAAATGGGCAGCCGACTCGGTTGTTCCGCAAATCAAAAAAGAAACAAAAAGACTCTTTGACCAGGAATTTAAAAAAGAGATCCTCGATAAAGGACTGCGAGGATCTGATGCAGAAAAAGCATTTCGTGAAAAGTATAAAAAATTTGTTGATGATATTGCTGAAGAAAGAACGGAAGACCATGTCTATAACCAGTATTTGCAGGCAGCTTTATTTGCCTATGATTATCTCAACACTGCACATACAGCACTGATAAGCGGGAGAGGTAAATTTGATGCAATTGCTGAAAAACTCTATGCCAAACACCGCCATGTCAAGGAATGCCTGGTAAAAAAGAAAGAGGAACCGACCGGACAACGTATGCTGGCAATATTTCAAAAGAATGAAAATGAATTTAATAATTGGTACAAGGACTATTGTTCCAGTGAAATAACAGCATCACTCGAAGCCTCACTGAATAAATATGATGAAATATTAAAGCGAATGAAGGACAAAGCTGAAAAAGGTCATGCAACTGTAATAGAGGGTGATAAGGATTGTCAATCAGCAAAGGAACAAATAAAACTTGCTGAAGATAAAATAGATGCATTCAAAGAAACCTCGAAAAACAATGAATCTATGGCAAATGAACTTGATACATTGAAGGAAACACTTGAGAATGCGCTTGCGAATTTGCATGCGCTGAAACAACAGGTGGATGATGATGCCGTTGCAGCAGGACTGTACAAAAGGTACTGCGAAAATGAAGCATACGATGCGTGCCAGCAAATGCTTTTATTGAGAAGGATAAAGGGATCTAAAGAACCGAGAATGATCGATATGCATCCTGATCCGGAATTAAGCAGGGATCCGGGAGAGGTACTGGGAGCTGCACAACAGGCAGTCACTAATGCCGGAGCAAATAAAAGCAAAGTCGAAGAGTACATGCAAAGCTTGAAAAATGATGTCCAGGAAGCAGAGAAACTCAAGGATGAAGTAATTACCGCTATCGAAACATTTCAGAAGAAATATCAAAAAGACAGTACAGGTGTATCAACAATGCAGAATGCGATTAAAGCATATGTTGGGGAAACAAAGCTCTCTTTCTCAGCCCTGCAAGATAAAATAGCAACACTTAATGCCATAGAACAAGCATTGAAAAATGATTATGCGGCTGCCTATACACTGCTTATGCCGTATGAAACAAATTCAAAAGCAAAGGAAATGCTGGGAAAAATAGCATCGTATCGCGATGACTTCATTAAGGAATTCAAAGAATTACAGCAATGCCTCAAGGACGCAGAAAGGCAATTAGAACAAGTTGAAAAAAATGCTAAAGAAATCGACTATGAAATGGATAACAAGCGGGAAACTGATATTAAATACGGACTTAGCTATTATGAAATAGAGGCGCAAAAAACTATGTATGCTATTGGCATTGAATCAAACAGGACACCTGATTACATAATAGCGGCAGAATCAGCCGTGAAAAATGCTCAGATATGTCTTGAGGAAGCTCAAAAATTTTATGACACAATAAAGGAATTACTAACAGATGAAGGCGCTTTTAGTACCTCCGGTGGCGAAACAACCACCGGGGATGAGGGCGGCAGATGCAATTTTCTAAAACAGGCTTTCTATGGTCATTTACACCAGGAATATGCAGGCCATATAAAAGATGCAGAAAATATTTTAAACGATGCACGAAATTGCCCCTGGTACGAAGAAGGACTACGTGATCTAGAATGGATGAAAAATTGTGCCGAACTGGATGAGAAATTTATCAAGGCACAGGATGCCGGCAACTGGCAAGAAGCAAAAAGAATCGCACAGCAAAAACCAGAATGTTTTCCTAATGTCAAATTCACAGAGGAGGGAGATGAAGGAGGATTCAGTACTTCTGGTGGTGAAACCACGGCAGAAACATCTCCGGAAGAAACAGTGCAAGCCGGGGATGACTGTTCAAGCCTGGAAAATACTTTTCATGCCGCACTTGATTCAGGCGACCTGCAATGGGCACAGTCAGTATTAAATATGAGCGGAAATTGTAACTTCTATACAGAAGGCATGGATACCATAAATAATGCTTATCAGCAGCAGCAGGAGAATATCAGAAAATCAGAAGAAGACCGCTGCTCAAATCTGCAATACCAATTCGCAGATGCGGCAAATAGCGGTGACCTGAACAATGCGGAGGCGATTCTTCAACAAGCGACAACCTGCTGGTTTTACAATCATGCGCTTCAATGGCTTCAACAGGCGAGACATAACCAGTATTGCATCGATATGGGTAACCAGTTCGCAAACGCATTGAATAGAAATGATCTGAATTATGCTCAGAGTATCTTGAATACCGCTGCAAATAATAACTGCACTATTCCTGACCAGGCTTATCAAGCCCTTCAGCAGGCACGTGACAATGCAAATCAGCAACAACAACAAAGAACTCAGAATATTCAGAGATTGCTGAATGAATTTGTCGGCATTATTCAAGATGCCAATAGAAACAGGAATACAAATACCTGGAAACCACCCGTAATTAACCGCCCACCCGCTCCACCAACTAACCGCCCCCCAGCACAAACCAATACTCCACCACAAGCCCCAGTCAAAGGCAGATCCCGCGAAGAATGCATCAACAAATATTGTCCCATGTGTAAACAATCAGTTCAGCTTTTAGGAGAATATGCAGATCCAAAGTGCCAGAATTGCATAAAAAGCAACGCTACCAAGATAGATCAATGCGTAGCCGGTAAATAAGAGTGGTGGGGTTTTGCAGGCTGTCCAAAAACTACATTTTCCGCAATCAGTTATACCTTATATTGGCATCATAAATTTAACAGCATCAATATACGGCATACAAGAGAAGCTAAAATGTAGTTTTCGGACAGCCTGTTGACCCCATTTTGAGACCTTACTATAAAAGATATTGCTGAATTGATAAATCCGAAGGTTAGAGGATGGGTAAATTACTATAGGAAATTTTATAGACGTAGTTTAAGCATATTCCTGTTCAGACTAAATAGCAGATTACTAAAATGGATACGCAACAAATACAAACGATTCAGACACTGGCGGAAAGGAGCTAAAGAGTGGTTGCTGAATATATCAAAGACGAATACTAAATTATTTGTTCATTGGTGTTTGGGATTTAGTTTTTGAGACTTGGATGACACAAGCCGTATGAGCTGAGAGGTTCACGTCGGTTTTGCGAGGGTCTTGGGTGATATTCCCAGGTCCACTCAGCAAGTTCAAGGGTGTAGTGTATGCTGAGGCATATTCGTAAATACTTCTGCTTCATGTGCAAAGATGTCGCGACGGAAGAATCTATTATTTAGAGTAAACTGCTGGAGGATCACAGGTACCAATGAGCTGTTCATAGCAGGGAGTGATACCGGCAGGGCGCTGAATGTCCGAGGAATCCAGGCCAGTACTGCCCTCTTTATCATCGTAGAGTGCTGTTAGGAGATAGAAGTAGCTGTTGGAATCTGCGGAGATGGTGGCAGTGGTTTGGGAGCCGGTACTGCATACAATAGGGGTGTGATTATAACCTGACCAGGGCAGGATTCCGCGATAAATGGCATAATCCTCTGTTTCACAAGCTCCTCCCGGAGCACTCCAGGCGAGAACCAGGCTGTCGAGTCCTGATTTTGCAATAGTCAGTGCCGTTCCAGGGTAATTATCATTATCAGGCACGGCACCGGGATCTGTAGCAGAACACAGCATTGTCATTGTACCCATCGCAGGATTCCACATTGGAGCTAATGGAGCTTGTGCGGAGGGAATTGGCAATACCATGAATTGAGCGAGACCTGGAATGATATTTTGTGGGGAAAAGGTCAAATTTCCAGGTAAAATAAAGGGGCAAATTCCTATTTCTCCTTTGAAATCAGTACGCATTCCAAAGATATCGTATGCGAAAGATGAAGCAGTATCGAATGTGCCGGCAGCAAGATAATTACCTGCAGCATCCTGGTAGACCTGTTGTATATCATGAGCTATGTAATCACGCTGCCACATAATATTACCTACCGGGTCAGTTTTCACAAGATAATGTCCGGGCGTTCCTGCAATACCAATTCCTCCTGCAAATATATGTCCGCCATCACTGGTTATGTCAATATCATATATTTTCTCGTTATAAGCAGCAGGATACATGAAATTCCACATAGGCATGCCGTTCATATCAATTTTCAACAGCAGCATTTCCTGGTTTGTTGCCATAGGCATATTGGTATATCCACCGATAATATAGCCAAAATCTGCTGTCTGTTCAACGGTAAGTCCGCCGTCGTTTGTTGTTGGTTCTCCATGAGTAATTTGCCACATTATATTACCGATCGGATCTGTTTTAATTACCAGGATATCATTAAATGGACCGAAGGAATTTGTAGTACCTATGATTATATAACCATCAATACCAGCAGCATTGACTGTCTCGCGTACTTGTCCCGGTTGATCTACGTTTGGTCCATCATAGAATAGCGTCCACATTATTATTCCATTAGGGTCCAACTTGAATAGCGCTAAAGAACCATTTGCACCAATTAGAGATGCTCCCAGTGCAGCATACCCTCCGTCAGATGTTTGCACGATTGAGGTGAACATGGTTACGTTTTGGTAAGAGTACGACCACATTACATTGCCCAATGGATCAAGTTTTTCAATAACACCAACATTTAATTGTTCTCCTGCTAAAATAAAACCACCGTCGCTGGTTTGCATCGTAGAATACGTGTGAAACATATTGATATTGGTATAATAGATTTGAAACATGACAAGACCGAACTTATCCATTCTTGTGTACCATGGTGCATCCGTGGGATTCATCCAATTGCAGGTTCCGGGTATAAACATTCCACCATCCGATGTTTTAGCCATAGCCCAGGCTACATCATTCTGTATTCATTCAAATTCTTTAAGCCAATAATCCTGAGCTACCACTACCGTTGCAACCAGTATTAAACCAACAAGTAATCCGGTTATTTTGTTTGTTCTCATTACATCCTCCTTTGTAAACGACGCTTCGTCGTTGGGAGCTTTGCGAAGCAAAGCGTGGCAATTCCTTCATTGCTGTCATTATGAGTCCCGCGTCTGCGGGACGTAATAATCCGTAGCTTTCATGCTTCTTACGATCCGTTAGGGATTGCTTCGTTTGCCTCCGGCAAACTCACAATGACAGTCCATTCTGGATTGCCTTGCATTCCCTTGGAATGCTCGCAAAAACCCGATATGCTATTATATAAGCAAACAATAAAAAAGTACAGGGGAGAATGCATTCAATTTCCTTTAAAATAAAGCAAAAAAAAAAGAAAGGTTAAGGTTAAGATAATGGTTGAGGTTGAGGTTAAGAAAGTTCGAGGATGAAGAGAGGTCGGGGTTGAGGCTAAGTTTAAGGTTGAGGAAAGATCAGTTAATAATTCTTCCTCTTTTTCTAAACCTAAATATCTTCTCGACCTCGACTTTTCTTCATCCTCGATTTTCCTTAACCTCAACCTTTTTTTAATTCTGGCGGAGCAATTCTATCGCGCCATACGCACCGTAAGGATGCTCCGGATCTGTATCGGCTGAAGTTATTTTATATATAACGCCATCCCCTGCTAACTCTGCCGTATCTCCTATTTTTAAAACAGCTCTTTTTTCAATGGTATATATTGCCATACTGCTGAGAAGTTCTGAATAATAAGTAACGTCTGACTCATTGGCAAATTTTATCTGAATGTCCGGAAGTTCAAATTGTTCCATGCCATGTGTATGAATCCAGTAACCTTCTTCAATGAATACCTTATGAATATTAATGAATATTGAAAAAAGTGACTCGATATCCTGGTAGTCGAGATGATAAAAATGGTTAATGAATGACGCCTGTCGGTAGCATTTCGAAGACCAATTGATGTATCCTGCCGCATCAGTATATTTAAGCAGGGAAAGCAGGAGCTGACTGGTGAAACTAAGTCGTTCGAAAGCATTTTGCGTGCCCATCATATAATCAAGAACTATAAATGCTTTGTGGTGCTGCACAAATTGAATTTCTTTTTCGGTCAGGTATGGAATAGTCTCCATGAGTCCCTGAGTGAATTCTTGTTCCATAGGTTTATTGCTATAACTAAGCATTAAATTATTCTTGCCATTGCTGATATGAAAATGATGCATATATTCTTCCGGTTCGCCTTTTGGAATATGTTCCAGGCATGAAAGAGAGGCTCCCCATTTTTCGTCAAATGCTTTTGTGAAGACCTCTGCATTGAAGGTACCGACTACAGGAAGTAGTAATGATATATTAATGTAATAGTGTGGAATGTTTGCACTTAATCCTTTTTGTTTTCTGTTGAACAAATATAATCCTGACAATAACAATCCGACAATAACAAATAGTGCGATTATTCCATAACTCATTTAATACCTCGGTGCCGGGCATCTGTTTATTTCTTTACAAAAAATGTCGTTACTATAAAGACGCAGCCGGAAAGTAAAATGATCATTGCTCCTGAAGCAATATTAAATTTATAGGACAACCATAAACCAGCGATTGTAAGAATGCATCCAAGCATACCCGCAACGAGCATCATTCTTGAAAGACTTCGCGTGAATAATTTTGCAATAGCAGCCGGTATGGTTAAAAGTGCAATTACAAGAATTATTCCTACGATCCGCACTAAAATTACGACGGTTAATGCTATCAGACTCAAGAGAATTAAATAAAGCAATGTCGTTTTTACACCGCTCACCTGTGCGTATTCTTCATCAAATGATATGGCAAGAAGTTCCTTGTAGAGAAAAAGGACAGTAGCAATAATTAATCCATCCAGTACAAGCATGTAATAAATATCATTTCTTGATACCGTAAGAATATTTCCAAAGAGATAACTGAAAAGATCAGGAGCATATCCTGGTGTTAATCCTATGAACACCACCCCCAATGCCATTCCCATTGCCCAGAAAATACCTATTGCCGTATCTTCTGACACCCTCGTTTTTTTGGTTATAATGCCTATGCCAAGTGATGATGCAAGTGTGAACGGAATCAGACATAAGAGTGGATTTATGTTGAGAAAATAACCAAGTCCTATCCCGCCAAAAGAAGTATGTGCAATTCCTCCTGCTATATACCCCATTCTTTTTACGACCACATACGTTCCAATAATGCCGCATGCAATGCTTGCCAATAAAGCAGCAATCAATGCATTCTGCATGAATTCATAATGTAACGCTTCAAACATTGTATCAACTCGCTAATGTTTCTTTAAAACACGATGTGGAATTCCATGAGCAATAACATCTACCGGACAATGATAGAGTGCTTCCAATGTTTCCCGAGTGATTTCTTTATTATCATGGTAGTGCAGTTTGCAATTTAAGCAGGCAATTTTATCTACATGACTGCTGATAACTCCCACATCGTGGGTTACTAAAACTATTGACATATCTTTTTTCAGCGTGTCAAGAAGATCATAAATACTGGTTTTCATGGCTTGATCAACACTTGCAGTAGGTTCATCCAGAAGCAACAGTTTTGGTTGGCTGGCAAGTGCGCGCGCAATGAATATACGCTGTCTCTCGCCACCAGATAATTCCCCTACCTGCCGGTCTTTTAAGTCATACATTTCTATTGCTCTAAGTGCTTCACTGGCAATTTGCCTGTCCTGTATATTGAATTGCTTGAACAATGAACGTTTGGATAATCGACCCATAAGAACAGTATCCCATACACTGATTGGAAAATCCCGGTCAAAAAAAGATATTTGCGGTACATAACCAATCATATGTCTGACCTGTCGCGGCTCATGTCCGAAAACCGTTACTTTGCCTTCGGTAGGTTTTATCAAGCCAGCAATTACTTTCAATAAAGTGGTTTTGCCGGCACCATTCGGCCCAATTATTCCAACAAAATCATTTGCCCTTACAGTAAAATCATTGTTCTCCAAAACCGCAATACCGTCTATATGAACCGACACATTTTGCACCTGTACGATTTCATCATTCATTATTGTAACGCTCCAGCAAAAGCATCTGCTACAATGCGCAGATTCGTTATATAATCAGCAGATAAAGGATCGATCATGATTACCTTGCCGTTTATTTCATGTGCGATAATATCTGCACTTTTTCTACTGTATTGAGGAGAGGCGAAAATTACTTTAATGTTATT
>MFGW01000171.1:44553-49445 GCA_001780385.1 Candidatus Fischerbacteria bacterium RBG_13_37_8
TGCTTTATAAAATTTAATAACTGCTTCGGAGTTGGTTCCTTGCCACCAGATTCAGCAGCTATCTGCGTGAGATGGTATTCGAAAGCAAAGTATCCCCACGATGGATGAAAGGTAAGGAAACTCCGATGCGTTAAAGATTGCAATTTTACTCCTATCTCTTTGTCAAGAGATTCCAGTTCAGAAATGAGTTGCTCCGCATTTGCTGAATAAAATTCCTTGTCTGCAGGATCTATTTTGTTCAATGCTTCCTTGATATTTTTCGTGATTATGATTGCATTGCGCGGTGAAAGCCATACATGCGGGTCAGTTCTTCCCTCGTGATTGTTTGCCTTTTCTGATTCTATTCCGTGGCTATTCTGAGCGGTTGTAGACAGGTTGATTCCCTCAGACGCATTGCAGAGCACCATTTTTTTATTTAAAGCGGTAAGCTTGTCCATCCAAGCAAGCTCAAATTCTATGCCTGAGCCTGTCTTAACATAAAGGTTGGCTTTACTGAGAATATGTAATTGAGCAGGTGTAGGCTCGTATGTATGCGGACTGGCACCCGGCGGTACCATTACCATTACATCAACGTTATTAGCACCAATTCTTTCAATGAAAAAAGAGAACGGTATAATAGATGTGACAACCGTTATTTTGCCGCCAGCAAATGAAATTGCTGGCATGTTTAGTAAATATATAATTATTATTAATGAAAATTTTGCTATTTGTTTAAACATCCTTCGCATATCCCATTTAATTGTATATAATGACTTATTAACTTGTATCCCTTTATAGTTTCTTTCTTTTCAAAAAAACAATCACTGATATCATCCACTTTACCGCATTGCAGGCAGATAATATGGTGATGATGTATGTTTTCTTTTGCAGAGCATAAACCGTAATATCTTTTTCGGTCAATTTTGTGAATTTTTGCCAAGATACCACATTCTACAAGACTTTCCAGGTTCCTATAGACACCCGGCAAACCGCATTTTTTAAATTGTTTTTTCAGGCGATTCCAGATTTCTTCAGGAGTAAAAATATTATTAGAGAGGAATAATTGAATGATAGCGATTCTCCGCGGAGTGAATTTCAGGTTATGCAGTTTCAATTTAGCCATAAAGTACTGCATGGGGCAATTTCTCCTAAATAGAAATAGTTTCTATTTAATATAGAATATTTACCAGCACTTGTCAAGTAGAAGGATGCCAGGTACCAGATTTGACTAAAGGAGTGATAATGGATACAATGAATTTTTGGAGGAATAATATGAAAGCTTATTTTTGCATTTTTATTATTTTATTAGCTGGATTATGTGCAGCGGGAACGAAGAATATTGATCATGTGCGCGGGCAAATCAAAAAATTTGCTACTGTTGAAATAAGTTTTGATGAGAAGCAACTTACCATGAATGAAATGCAGGTGATTAAGTATCTGGTCAAAGCAGCACAGGAGATTGATAAGATATTTTTATTGCAAGTGTCCCCTTATAATTTTGAGTTACAGCAAAAGTTAGTTGCAGCGAAGACTGCTGAGGATAAAGTGTATGCAGAGTATTTTTCTATTCAATATGGACCCTGGGACCGGCTTGAGGAGGAAAAGTTATTTATTCCATGGGCGGAACCTGAGATGAAACCATTGGGAGCTAATTTTTATCCTGCGGATATGAAAAAGGAAGAATTTGAGAATTGGGTCAAGGATCATCCGGAAGATAAGGATGCCTTTTTAAGTCCCTACACCATTATTATGCGTGAAGAAGGCAAGCTGAAAGCGGTGCCTTATTCCGTGGCATACAAGAAATACCTCGAGCCTGCTTCTGAATATTTAAAGAATGCGGCGAAATATGCCGATGCGGAATCATTGAAAAAATTTTTGCTTTCGCGTGCTGATGCTTTTCTCACCAATGATTATTATCAAAGTGATATTGATTGGATGGAGCTTGACAGTAAGATAGAGGTAACCATTGGTCCGTATGAAGTGTACGAGGATAGATTATTAGGTTATAAGGCAGCTTTTGAAGCATATGTAACGCTTAACTTGCCCGGCGAGGCAAAAAAATTGGAACGATATAAGGACCTGTTGCCTGAAATGGAAAAAGCGCTTCCACTCCCTAAAGATTTTCAATATAAAAAGAGAGCGATGGGTTCCCCTATTGTGGTCGTAAATGAGATATTCACCGGCGGAGATGCACGTCCCGCCGTTCAGTCCATTGCTTTTAATTTACCGAATGATGAGAAAGTCAGAGAATTAAAAGGAAGTAAAAAAGTAATGTTGATGAATATCATGGGATCAAAATTCAATAAATTATTGATGCCTATTTCTGAACTTGTACTTACCGAAAAATTAAGAAAAGGAGTAGCTTTTAATTGCTTTTTCAATCATGTACTCATGCATGAACTGGCGCACGCGCAGGGACCAGGTTATGTTATTGGCACAGATACGACGGTCAGTGAAGCACTTCGTGATTTGCATGCGCCTGTGGAAGAAGGCAAGGCAGATGTAATAGGAATGCATAATATTCTTTACCTGATGGAGAATGATGAATTACCCGCAAAATCAAAAAATAATTATCTTGCCACCCTTTTAGCAGGCATGTTCCGCTCCTTTCGTTTTGGTGCTACCGAAGCTCATGCTGTAGGAACTATTATTCAATTTAATTATTTAGTTGAAAAAGGAGTAATTTTATTTAATACAAAAGATGGGAAATATGAGCTTGATTTCAGCAAAGCAGATGAAGCGATAATATCTTTAGCAAAGGAATTCCTTATATTGGAGGCAGAAGGAAATTATGATAAAGCAAAAGAATTTGTAGATCGCTATGGGAAACTATCAGATAGAGAATTAAAAACCTTGAAGAAATTGGAAGGCATACCAGTTGATATCAGGCCTGTTTTTATGTTCATAAATAAGTAAACAATTAGCAATATTCTTTCTGCTATAAAATTGAAATCATTATGGATATTAAAGAAAGATTAGAGAAACAGGGTAGTACCCTATTTAAATTAAGAAGTTATTTCCCTTTTTTGATCCTGCCAATTTTAGTGATCGCATTGCAAGATTCTGCTTTAATTGAACAAGCTTTTGGAGAAACTGTTGAAAGATTGTTCAACTATTTTTGCATAGCGGTTGCTTTTTCTGGATTATTCACAAGATGCCTAACGGTTGGTTATGTTGCTGATAATACATCGGGCAGAGGCACAAAAAAACAAGAAGCCACTACTCTCAACACAACGGGCATGTATTCAATAGTGCGGCATCCGTTGTATTTAGGAAATTTCATTGTATTCGCGGGGATGACATTGTTTATTAAAGTATGGTGGTATTACGTCATAGCTTTCTTAGCATTCTGGTTATATTATGAGCGGATAATGATAGCCGAAGAAGGATATTTGCGTCAGAAGTTTGGTGAATTATTTGCACATTGGGCAGAAAAAACGCCTGCATTTATCCCGAACGTGAAAGCATGGGAAACGCCCAGCCAGAAATTTTCTTATAAGATGGTACTGAGAAGGGAGTATTCCGGGATATTTGCCATCACTACCTATTTTACCATCCTGCATGTTGCCCAGGAATTTATAGCAACAGGTAAAATGCAGTTGCAGCTTGAGTGGGCTATTTTTTTTATAATCGGGTTTGTACTGTACATAACTTTAATGATTTTAAAGAAGACGGGGGGGACAGGCATTTACAAGTTTACAGATTTGTAAACTTGTAAATGCCTGTCCCCCGCTATTTAAAAATTTGCTGTAGTTGACTGCATTGTGCAGGAAAAGAGGTCAAACGGCATCCATCGGGATTATCGGTTATGAATAATGCGAAATAATGTTGTGCTCCTTGCATGTTCTGCATTCGCATGTATGCATAAGATAACAGGAGGAACACTTCCCTGTCAGACGATTGAGCGGCTATTTCTTCCTTCAGTAGGTCGATACCTTTTTGGGGATTATTTTCTACAATATAGCAAAAAGCAAGATATTTTTTGCAACTGCTTTGATACTGTGGATTTACGGTGAGTGATTGAGCATTTGTGCGTTCAGGTTTTATTTCCCATTCACTCATTCTGTCGCCTATTATATGTGGTGTCTTTGACTGATGGTGCAGATCCAAACATTTGGAAAGGTAGATTTTTGCATTGGATAAATCACCCAATGTCAGGTATACAAGCGATAAATCATAGACAAGAGGAATAGAGGAGGGAATTTGTGTTGCTCCTGCAGAAAATATATCTTTTGCCTTGTATAAATTCTTTTTCTTGATATACATTTCACCCAGGGACAAATATGCTATTTCGGCGGTATCATTGGATTTAATACATTCAAGCAGAATTTTTTCTGCCTCGCTGAAATTGCCCCTTCTGAAATTCAGTTGAGCCAGCAACAATTTTGCCGTGTAATAGTCCGGATAAATTTCCACTGCTTTTTTTGCATGTTCCATGCTTTTTATGTAATCATTATTATGAAAATATATATTTGCGATATTAAGATTTGCCTTGGCATTATCAGGATATTTTTTCAGCACATCGGTGAAGAGTGTAAAATCATTTTTCCAGACTTTATTTCTTTCGAATGTTCCGTAACTGAATAGTGCCATGATTAATATCAGGAAGGCATAGACACTATGTTTCCATGCAGATGAAAGCATTGATAGTTGGATTGTTCCCCATGCTAAAAACAAGCATAAACCGGCAGAAGAAAAGTACAGGAAACGCTCTGCCATAATTGCACCACCTGCGAAGAGTATGTTGCCTGTCGGTAAAAGTGTTACATAAAATATCAGTATGCTGAATGATACGACGAAATGTTTTCTTATGGTAATGATAGCAGTGATGATTAAGCCGATATGCACTAAGATTGCAATGATGATATTAAGTGAAGCTGGTGAAGAGATGATTGGTATTGAATTGTATGCAT
>MFGW01000171.1:49489-50736 GCA_001780385.1 Candidatus Fischerbacteria bacterium RBG_13_37_8
TTGAGCAGCATGGTTAAGGCATTCATTATGCGTTCAGATAACGGCAATAATGCGAGCGGATTATCAAGAAGTGTGAATTGAAAATGGGGAGAGCGAATAAACGAGCCAACTACATGATAGCGTAATGCAAAGAATAGAACCAATGGGACTCCGTAACAAATGGAAAGAGAGACGTAGTTCTTCAATACAGCTTTTTCATAGTACATGAGCAAGAGAGCTATGAGTGGGAGTATGATAGCGGTTTCTTTTGAAAGGAGTGCCAGAAGATAAAATAGCGATACCAGGTAGAGGTATTTATGCTGCGCAACATATTTTAGCAGGAAAAACAGGGAAAGCATGCTGAGCAGAAAAGCAAGGAGTTCCGTGATTGAAATAGCGCTGGCAACAACTTCAGTATGAATTGGGTGAACCAGGAAGAGTAGAGAAGCAATAGCGCCAATAGCAGGGTCAAATAAAATTTTTAATAGTAGGAATAACAGGTAGCAATTTAACACAAAGAGAAAAATGTTAAAGAGATGAAAGGAACCAGGTTTCAGACCGAAGGATTTGATAATAAAAAACTCTACAAGATAGGAAAAAGGTCTGTAGAGATGAGCACGAATCAAATCATTAGGAATCGAGGGTTGAAAGGCAAGATAAGCGATACCGTTCCAGGAGCGAATATGAATATTATATTCCAGGTGCGAGTGATCGTCGAATGTGAATTCATTAAAGATAGTATTACCGTAGATGATAGCTGCCAGTATAATCAGCATGAGCAGCATTATGCTATTTTTTGTAAATATTTTTTCAATCTTCATAAGGGGGACAGGCATTTACAAGTTTACAAATCTGTAAACATGTAAATGCCTGTCCCCCTAGTAAAAACATTTCCAATAATAATTAAAGGTTTTTTGTGCTTCACTTATCATGTATTTAGTTTCATCGAGTGAGTCGCCGGTTCTATATTGGCTGTTAGGTTCAACGGGTTCAGAGAGAGTGAGTTCAATGCCGTCTAATGCTGAGATAAGGGACAACCATGCATATGGCAGAATTTCTTTATTATATCCGGAAGCGATGAGGTCTATTACTTTACCGTCACATATTTTTGCCATTTCTCTTACCTTGTTTCCAATCATTGAGAAACCTATAAGGGGCAGATTTAAATTTGTCAGGCTATCACTGAAATGAGGGTCAGAGCCGCCATTTCGTATGATTATTTGTGGCTTGAAAGCAGCTACGAGAGGTTCGACGATATGTTCGAACAC
>MFGW01000171.1:50757-52151 GCA_001780385.1 Candidatus Fischerbacteria bacterium RBG_13_37_8
AGCATAAACAGGCATTGGTATATTTATAGTATACCCTTCTCCGGCATTTTTTCCAACCTGATGAATGAAACCTGTGCCGGGATAGAGTGTTCGAGGATCCTGGTGCAGGTCGATAAAGAGAACGCGTGGTTCCTCATAGAAATATTCACAGGTGCCATTTCCTGCATGCGCATCTGTATCCAGGATAAGAATTCTTTCCAGGGCATACTCTTTGAGCAGGTACATTCCACAAAAAGCAACATCATTGTACAAACAAAATCCTTCTCCATAAGAAGGTTTTGCGTGATGCAGTCCACCGCCTACCGAAACAACTTTCTTATATTGATCCGTTTGTACTAACTGGCATGCAGTTTTTGCTTGTCCCACGACTAATCTTGCTGCTTCTTCAATTTTTCCCGGTTTCTGCAAAGGAATATTATCTCCACTATGATACCGCAAAAAAGTTTCAGGGAAGACACGTCCTGCATGTGCTGCTTCATAAAATTCGCGTGTTGCATTAATATATTCTTTTTCACAAATAAAAAGTAAATCTTCATCAGAAGCAGTCTGGGCAGATAAAAGCTGGTAATCAGTCCCCTCAGTTAAAATTTCCTTGAGGAATTTCATGAATAATACATAACGATCTCCACGAAATGGATGTCCGGGACCAAAATCGTATTGGTTCAATTCTTCACTATAGAGTATGCCTAATGACATAATACCTCCTAATAAATCAGGGGGCAGGGAGCAGGGGACAGTTGGTAGTGTGAATAAGTACTGGTCAAAAAGCAATTTTCAAAGATAAAAATTTCCCTGATGTTTATAAAATATATTAAATAATTTGAGTAAGTTTTGCAAGGTTTCCAAGGACTTTCTTGACATGATCCAATAATAGCCTCTCTTATTACTGTCCTCTGCCCCCTGCTCCCTGATTTACTGCTATTTGAAGAAAAATACAATTTTCATTATAATTAACTTATTATGAAAATAAAGAAGATACTATTTTTAATATTGTTAAATGGGTGCATTATTGCATTGTCATTGAATGCACAGGATAATGAGAAGCCTTTTACCATAGTAAGTAAGAAAGCTGATGCTTATTATAAATTTGCAATGGGTCATTTTTTTGAAATCAACAATGATCTTTCAGAATCTTTGAAGAATTACCAGGATGCATTGAAGATAGATCCTGATTCTTCAGAAATTAAAATGAGCATAGCTGATATTTATCGGAAGCAGGACAAAAACAATCAGGCTGTTGAAATTTTGAATGAAATTTTAAAAAAAGAGCCAGAAAATGCAATGGCCTTAAAGGAATTGGGCAGTACTTATTATGATATTGCTTATACAATGCGAGACAACAGTTATCTTGATAAGGCGATAGAGGTTATGGAAAAGGCAAATCTGATAACACC
>MFGW01000171.1:52158-56161 GCA_001780385.1 Candidatus Fischerbacteria bacterium RBG_13_37_8
TCATCGATTTATGTAAATCTCGGAAGATTATATTCGCTTGTTAACAGGAATGATAAAGCGATAGAAATATTGAATGATTATATCAGAAGACAACCGGATGCGTTGGTGGGATATGAGATGTTAGAGAATATTTACGAGGGAGAAAGTGAATATGAGAAAGCAGCGGAGGTATATGAAATTCTTATTAATAAAGGTATATATTCTACAAGCATGATAGAAAAATTGTTAGAATTGTACCAGAAGCTAAATGACGAATCGCGCCTGGATGCTTTGTATACTAAGATAGAGAGCATGAGCCAGAACATTGAAATAACAGCACGTTTTGCTGCAGCATACCGCACAATGAAGCAATATGATAAAGCGGAAAAGCTATATGTTTTGCTTTATGAACAAGGACCTGAAGATGAGTTGCTTGTTGAGGATTATGCAGAAGCAATAGAAGAAAATCAAGGAGTGGATAAAGCTATAGAATTTTTAGAAAAACATATTGCGCAATATGGAATGGCAATAAATCTTGGTTACAAGCTTGGCTTGTTTTATGGAAAACAGCAGAATTGGAACAAAGCTGACGAGATAGTTTTCAATTTAATAAAGATTCTGCAAGCAACTGGGCAGGAACTTAGTCAGGAAGATGAGCGAATTTTAAAAACACTTTATATTCAGAAGGGTTTTATCAATCAGCAAGTTGGAAAATATAAAGAGGCTATTGAATATTATGAGAAAGCTGCTGCAATATCTTCATTAGATACACGGATACAACTAATGTTAGCCTATTCCTATTATCAAAATAAAGAATATAATATGGCGATCGAAATTATTACTAATGCAAGTAAAGGTGCTGATGATAAAACAAGTTTTAATGTACTGTTAGCCGAAGTATATACTGCCAAGGGGGACATAAAAAAGGCTGAGGAGCTTTTTGAAGAATTAGTAGGGAAGAACAAGAAAAATAAAGATTATGTTATGGCTCTTGCGGAAATTTATGAAAAAACAATGGAATATGAAAAAGCCGAAAAATTATTATTGGATTATATTGCTGAGGGAAATAAAACGGAGCGAGTATTGTTTATGCTGGGTGCAATTAACGAGCGTCAAAAAAAATATGAGGAAGCCGAGGGGTATTTCAGGGAAGCACTGAAACTCAAAGCTGATTTTGCCCCTGCGTTAAATTATTTAGGATACATGTTAATTGAACGTGATATGAAACTTGAAGAATCGATCGAATATTTAAAGAAAGCAGTGGATATTGACAAGGAAAATGGTGCCTATCTTGATAGTTTGGGATGGGGATATTATAAACTTAATAATCTTGATTTGGCGCTTGAATATTTGCAGAAAGCAATAATTTATTTTCCGGATAATCCGGTAATATGTGATCATTTAGGAGATGTGTATTATAAAATGGGAAAGAAAAAAGAAGCAGTGGAACAATGGAAACGGGCTTTGCAGAGGAAAAATAATGAAATAGATGAAGAAAAGATACTCAACAAGATAGAGAAAATTTCAGATTAGTTTCTTTTTATTTTATGTATCCGAGGGATTTAAGCTCTTCAATTTGCTTTTGGTTGAGAACAGTAGAAGTTTTTTCGATAGAGAATTTTTTGCATTTTTGAAAGTAAGTGAAATAGGCAGAAGCAAGTTTTTTTGCGACAAATCTTTTTTCTTTGATAATATTCCGAGTTTCTTTAGGATCAAGAGCCAGGTCAAAGAGCATTTTTTGTTTGGGGTATTGAATATAATGATAATCATCACAGATGACTGACACGATAGTTCTTGATGTCAAATCATTTTGAATTAGCTTAAGATGAGCGAAGAGACATCGTTTTAGCAGGCGTTCGCTTTTTTGATTGATAAGCGGAAGGAGATTGATACCGGCTATATATTCAGGGGGAGAGACAGAGATAAGATGAGCTATGGTAGGAAATAGATCGATAGTGCTGACATTTTGTTTTATTCTTTTCCCGGCGGGAAAAACACCCGGATAATAAAGCATGAGGGGGACTTTGAGCACTTCATGGTATAGGGAATATCCGTGACCTGTTTTCCCATGGTCAAAATGTTCCTCGCCGTGGTCAGCAGTGATAATAATTAATGTGTTTTTATCCCATCCAAACTCTTGGAATATTTTTTTGATTGTTGTATCTATGAATTTTAATTCAATGTCATAGATAGTAATTCTATCTTTTCTGTTATCTCCGGTTCTGAGATTTTCAGGAAGTTTAATTCTGTAAGGAGAATGAGTGTCCATAAAATGCAAGTACAGAAAATAAGGTTTATTTTTATTTAGCGTTTTGCTTATACCGAGACAATTTCTATAGATGCCTTTTGCTGATGTCGCTCTTGGTATCAGCAGGGAATCAAATCCCTGGCCTAAACCCATGACTTCAGAAATATTTGGATTAGCAGTAATAGCATACGTTTGATAACCGGCTTCTTTCAGCATTTCAGGCAAAGTGGTGATTATTTCCGGGAGCCTGGTAATTTGGATAGTACTATCTTTTTCTATTAATTGTTTATGTGCGGCGAGACCCATGGTAACGCCATGCTGAAAAGGATAAAGCGAAGTGAGGATTGAACTTGTGGCAGGTGCAGTCCATGATGAAGTTGAATAAGCATGTTGGAAAACCACTCCTTTTGCCGCTAATTCAGCCATGAAAGGGACTGAATTTTTTTCATACCCATAAAAAGAAAGGTGATCAGGTCGTAGGGCATCAACAACAATGAGCACTATATTAGGTTTTACGACAGGCTTACTGCCATGACATGCTATAAAAAGATACAGTACGACAATAGTAAGGACTGACAAGAAAAGAATTATTTTGTTTTTATGTGGCATATTAAACATCAATAATAATAAGATAAGTCGCAGTAGAATTCAAGATGTTGAAGAACAAGTACTCGGTTGCTTGCAAATAATTTATGAGATGTTAAGGTATGATATAATGAAGTGCCGGTATGAGAAGAATATGCATGATAATTTTATTGAGTATTGCACTGGGCTGCGCGGGTGTGCAGAAAAAAAAGACAGAAATTACTGCGCAACGAGATGCACTGTCTCCTGAGAAAGCTTATTCAATGCGAGGGAAAATTAAATTAAGGGTAGTTATCAAGGATAAAAAGATGACGTGCACCATGCATTATTGCTATGATAAGGGACAGGAAGAATTTTATGCAAATTTTACAGGACCTATGAATAAGAATCTTGGGATACTGCATGTCAACAAGCAGGAGATATTTTTTTATGGTAATGAGTTGGATGCATATTTTCAGGCTGATTCAAATGGATCAAGTTTTTCACGATTAAGTGGACTCACCATCGAGCCATTCTCCTTTATAGGACTTTTGCAGGGGATTTTTTCATTTCCTGATGCAATTTATAATAAAGAGAGCATCGACAATACTTATGTAAATCGATACTATCGTAATGGGAAGCAGTGGATAGTGGAGCAGAGGGAAAGAAAGGGGGATATGTTAAAAGGGGTATATTTTTATCGAGGGGAGGAGCTTTATACAACGGTAGTATTGGCGTATGACGAAGCATTATTGTATCCGGAGAGGGTAGATATGTTTATTCATCGTACTGGACTTAGGATCATATTGGAGAAGGGCAAGCAGGAGAGATTAGATGGTTCTGAATGCAGCAAATTAGATCTATCCAAATATCGTGAGCGTGATGCAATAGATACAAGCAGTTACGATGCAGAGTATCCGTTGTTGTTGGATTTAGCCGGGCAGTGATTTTTTGCGAGTTATAGGGAACGGGGAAGAAAATATTCAGCAGGGGCACTTATGAGAAAGCACCCCTGCTGAGTTTTTATTTATTTACAGAGTAAATCCGAATGCATTGACGATGAACTTCGACATTTGTTCACGGGTCACGAGTAAGCTCGGGCAGTACATGAGTGGGGAGGTGGAGCAACCGCTGACGACGCCTGCGTTATAGACACCTTCTATATTGGAGCAGAACGGATTGGAGCTTGGGACATCGGTAAAGATTTGAGCA
>MFGW01000172.1:0-123 GCA_001780385.1 Candidatus Fischerbacteria bacterium RBG_13_37_8
GTTATAATTGCCATGAAAAGAAATCCCATTACCGGACCGAACATATTGTAGAGAATGAGAGCAGAAAGGAGAGAAGCATAGAGCACAGCGATTGCGGCGGCAGAAAGTCCCTGGGCAAGCCGA
>MFGW01000172.1:156-2719 GCA_001780385.1 Candidatus Fischerbacteria bacterium RBG_13_37_8
TTTAAGCAATGAAAGAGATGTTTTGCGAAACTTTGGAGAAGGTTGATCAGCAGCGACATTAGAGGGCTGTGATCCAGAAATGCTTGAAACGCTAACAGGAGGGACTGGGGTTGCGGGAGGTTCCTTTTCTGCCTGCATTTCTTCCGCAGGCGCCGGTTCTGCTTTTGGCTCATGAATTTCTTCAATTTGTATAGATATCGGTTCAGCGACTGATTTTTCTCCGAGAGCTGCTCGTTCTTCATTCAGCTTATTTTCTAACTCTTTTATCCATGCAATTAAATAAGTAATTCGCCTGTTGAATTCATTAGTTAAATAAGTTGCTTTTTGCAGTGCAATCAAAGCAATTATTAAAGACACAAAAAAGACAATAGACCACATATCAATCTTGCACCTCTCGATTCAACATATTTTATTATAGCATAAAAGGCGGGTGAAGTCAGGATTCCGACGAAATACTATGTGCAAATGATTCGTTAGTATAGTTGTATATACAAATGAATTTTTTCTGGCCATTGCTGATGCTTTATTGGATATTTACTAAACATGGCAAAAGATATGCTTTTTCTATTGAAGAACAATATCCTTCGGGATTTGATCATATTTTTATTGAGGATAAGCTGCCGGCTAATTTGAAATAAGAGGGAAATGCTCAGCAAGAAAGATCTTTATTGCAGTGCGCCACTTGAGAGGGAGTGTTTTCAGGCATGAAAGCGCCTGTTGCCTGGTTTCTTCCTTTTTAAATATCTCCCGCAAGATGGCTTTTGCCTGTAATATATCTTTTTCCTGCTTGCTTGGATTTCTTCTTTTTTTCGAAATGAGTATCTTGTGAAAGGCAAAAATCCATGGACTGGGTACAAAAAAGGAATACTCTCCACGGTCAATTTTTATTGGTTGATCAAATAGCATTTCCATGTATCTCAATGGAATTGCCCGTATTTTTAAAGGTTTTATTGAGAGAGCATTTTCAATGCCTTTGCCTTTTTCAGGTACCAGGAATTCAATGCTGAAAATACCATTGGTGAAATAAGTTGAGCCATCATCATAAAAACCTATCGTAAAGCCAATAGGTTTGAGAAGATATTCAATATCGACAGGTTTGCCGTGGTAAGGAAATTTTAGAAGAAAATCAATATCCTGAGTCTTTATAGTGGGAAGATTGAATTTAAACACCTCTTTTATAACCGGTAGATAATATGAACCAATAAGCAGAAATGAAATGTTATTTTGTGCAAATAGTTTTATAATTTCTTCCGCAGTTACTTTTTGTACATTGATTGCTTTAATGATCACCGTGATATTTTCGAGGATTTCTTTTTTTTGTTTTTCCAGTGTTTTACGGAGCTGAATTTCTTTGAGCAGGTTTTCTGGAGGAATATGACCAAGAAATAATGTTTTTACTTTTTTTCCTTCGCGCCACTGGTGATAGTAATAGTTTGAATTACCGATTTTTTTGCGGGAGATAGAGCCTCGAGGGAGGTTATTAATTTCGTTATTGATGCGGATAAGTTCTTTAAGAAAGTAGAGGTAATTTTCTTCCAATGTTTTGCGCATTATGCTCATAGTAACTACATTATAACTACATATGAAATAAAAGTCAATATCGTAGTTATATTCTCTTTCTTCTTCCAAACAAAAACATATGCCTGTGGTCTCCGTGGCTTAAACTTTGATGGAAAAGGCTGAATAATTACCTCCTCTTTCATTTATGTGTTGCAGCTTGTTATGTATTTACGGTCGCTTTCCTGATATATTTATTTCCGTATATGCATGGGAAACTATAGCGATGGGATGCCGGTAGTTCTTACTTTCATTTTTTTTCTAGAAGTTGCAACATTTCAACTGCAGGCGGATTATCGGCGTTCAATTCTACTGATTTCTTGAAATTCTTGATAGCGTTTTTCGTATCCCCCATCTGCCTGTATGCATCCCCTAAACCGTAATAGATCACCCATGAATCAGGATAATCCTTCAGGTTGAATTCCAGTACCTTCACGGCATCCTGAAATTGCTTTTTTCGCATTAAGTAATCAGCAAAGAAATAGAGCCGGCTCTCATTAAATACATATTCATCCGCATGCTTGCTTTTCAATTCAATATATTTTTCCATTAATCCATCAACACCTTTTTCCTTGAGCGCCCGGTAAAGTGGTTCAAAGACATTCTTTGCTGGCTTAATATTCTTAATGCCATTATAGAGATAATCGATCCATTGATCGGTCGTAATGTACCTTGCTGTTGAGAAGGAGTCCCAATCTTTCAGAACGTGTTCTTTTTTCATGGCTTCGGCATCTTTGCCCTGTTCAATATTGACTTTTACTATTTCGGTCGTTTTCAGAATCATGTCATAGTATTTCAGCAGATGGTCTTTTGTCAGAGGATCTTTTCCATGACCGGTAATGATTACTACGTCATCCGGCAAAAGATCAACGAGCTGTTTTACCACTTGCGGATAGTTGACACTTGAAGCATAGGTGCGGTCAACAGATGGGAAATGAAAACCGGGAAAAACAGAACCCACGGCAGCTACTTTTGATTTCGTAAAATAGACAACTATATCGGTATC
>MFGW01000172.1:2755-3209 GCA_001780385.1 Candidatus Fischerbacteria bacterium RBG_13_37_8
ATCCCCGTTAAAATATAGTTTCATGCTTTGTTCAAATCCGATGTCAGGCAATGATTCATCCGGAAATTCATCGATCACATAACGTCCGCTTCGCAGTCTTTCATGCACAAGTGAATGCGCAATAATAATTGGTTCTTTGCCGAAGATAGCATTGCCTCCATTATGGTCAGTATGCGCGTGGGTATTGATGATAATTTTTGGAAGGGGCAGATTATTCTTCTTCAGTGCAGGGATTAATTGATCTGCAGTTTCTTTGAAGCCCGTGTCAACCAGCAGCAAGGCATCCTCGCCATTAAATGCAAGCATATAGGCAGAGAAACCGGGCGTGTCGCATACAATGACATAAAAATTATCTTTCAATTTTTTCACCTCAACGCTATTCGCTTCTTGCCCATACACTAATGATATTTGGAGAAGAAGCAACGCTGCGAGCAATAATTTTATATAGTTTTTC
>MFGW01000172.1:3248-4093 GCA_001780385.1 Candidatus Fischerbacteria bacterium RBG_13_37_8
TTTAGCGAAGGCGATGGCGTCTTCGTAGCCTGCGTCGGCATGACGGATGACGGCACTGCCTGGATCATAGGTGAGCACGCGCTCGAGTCTTGCTGCTGCTGCGGCGGTACCATCAGCGACGATTACCATGCCAGCATGAATGGAATTGCCTATGCCTACGCCACCGCCATGATGTACGGAAACCCACGTGGCACCTCCTATTGTATTGAGTAGTGCATTCAATATGTGCCAGTCTGCTATTGCATCACTTCCATCTTTCATACCTTCGGTTTCGCGATAGGGTGAAGCAACGGAACCTCCATCTAAATGATCGCGTCCGATTACTATCGGCGCACTTATTTTTCCTGATTTTACCAGGTCATTGATTATCAGACCGAATTCAGCACGTTCTCCATAACCGAGCCAACAGATGCGTGACGGTAATCCCTGGAATGCGACCTGGTCATGTGCGAGTTTTATCCAGCGGCATAAAGCATGATTATTTTTATAATGTTCAAGTATTGCCTGGTCAGTCTGATGAATATCTTTCGGATCACCGGAGAGTGCTGCCCAGCGGAATGGACCTTTTCCAAGACAGAATAATGGTCTGATATATTCCTGGACGAAACCGGGTATCTCGAACGCATCCATTACACCGGCTTTTTGTGCCTGCCCACGTAAATTATTGCCGTAATCAAATACGATACTGCCCTTGCGTTTCAGTTCCAACATGGCGCGGCAGTGTGCTGCCATTGATTCCATTGCCAGAGCAACGTATTTCTGTGGATTGTTTTTTCGTAATTCCAGCGCCTGTTCATAGGTTACCTGGTGTGGCACATATCCGTTAAGCGGATCATGTGCGGATG
>MFGW01000172.1:4108-4868 GCA_001780385.1 Candidatus Fischerbacteria bacterium RBG_13_37_8
CATCCGGCAGTACGCCGCGTTTGACTATCTCGGGCAGAACATGTGCTGCGTTTCCTAAAAGTCCGACGGAGATATTCTGTTTTTTCTCCTTTGCTTCCATGACCAATTCGAGTGCTTTATCAAGATCGTCAGTCATTTTGTTGAGGTATTTTGTTTCCAGTCTTCTAGCAATACGATGCGGATCCACTTCCACGCACAGAATGGCGCCTTGATTCATAGTTGCGGCAAGAGGCTGGGCTCCACCCATTCCTCCCAGTCCGGCAGTGAGAACGAATTTGCCTTCCAGTGAGCCACCAAAATGCTTGCTTGCCAACGCTGCCAGTGTTTCATAGGTGCCCTGTAATATGCCCTGTGTGCCGATGTAAATCCAACTGCCGGCGGTCATTTGTCCGTACATGATAAGACCGAGGCCTTCCAGTTTCCAGAATTCTTCCCAAGTTGCCCATGCAGGTACCAACATGGAATTAGAAATCAGTACGCGAGGTGCATCTTCATATGTTTTAAAAATGCCTACCGGTTTCCCAGATTGTACTAATAGAGTTTCGTTATTATTGAGGTTCTGGAGTGATTGCACGATTTTATCGAAGCATTCCCAGTTGCGAGCTGCTTTTCCGGTGCCGCCGTAAACGATGAGTTGATCCGGTTTTTCAGCTACTTCAGGGTCGAGATTATTCATGAGCATACGCATGGCTGCTTCCTGCAACCAGCTTTTGCAG
Source organism: Candidatus Fischerbacteria bacterium RBG_13_37_8 (assembly GCA_001780385.1). Classification (GTDB taxonomy): domain Bacteria; phylum Acidobacteriota; class HRBIN11; order MFGW01; family MFGW01; genus MFGW01. The sequence continues at coordinate 4,825 of MFGW01000172.1, forward strand.
GTAATGTTTAAGCCGCGAGGTGCCTTAATCGTTCTTGGAGAAGA
>MFGW01000173.1:0-3131 GCA_001780385.1 Candidatus Fischerbacteria bacterium RBG_13_37_8
TTTTTTTCCGGAAGTTGGGATACAATAGAACAATTAATGGAGAAACATATTTCTTGATAAGACAATAAATTTAGGCATCTATAGGTGGACCGCAAGCATAAAGTAAACCGTATCCTTTATTCAAATTTTTTATAATAGCGATTATAGTCTTCCATGCATCATTGGTAAAAGCTGGGTGAGCCAGCAAGGAGAGCGCCAGCGTCAAGACACTCAATATTCTAATAGTGTTATTTCTGGGTACATTTCTTGATTCTTCCATATATGAGCGGAGTGATTGAGCCCACGATGAATTTCCTAGCATCATTGCTATAAGATATGCAAGGCTAAATCCCATGAGTAATCTTAAAATACTTTCAGCTTTTCTTACCTGCAAGTTAAGACCTCTTAAGCCTAAATGAGTTTTCCAATCTCTGAATCCTTGTTCAATTCTCATTCGTTGTCTATATAATGCAACGACTTCTTCGGGTGATAATGTAATTTTACACTCTGAAGAGGCAATGAGAAACCATGGTTGTTTGTAGCTTGGGTCATGGTAAATAATGATGTTAACTTTTTCTTTCTTTTTAGAATGATAAAGAGCATTTTTATACAGACATGGCTTTCCCATTTTGTACGGCAATCTATCTAACAAAAGCTTTTTTCGTTTTCCCTTAATAGTTACTTCAACCATAACCTTTTTAGGGCTTCGAATGATAAAGGGATGTTTGATTTTATTTAATGCGCTTATAAGAGATACTCTTGCATATCCTCTATCCATTATAAAAAGAGGTTTGATTTCTTTTGGGAAGGCCTCCTGTATCCATGTTATTAAAATGTTTTCCATGTAATTTTGACTGACATTTTTTAAGGGCAAAGGATATTCAAAGGTTCTCCATGCTAAAGCTATGCATCTACCCTCGTAAGGAACACCTCCCATCATTATTTGAACATCTCCTTTGCTTGTTTGATCTATTATTACCACCGCATACGGTTCATTATATCCTGCCATAACCATTGAAATCATTCCTTCAGCTAAAGAATTAGCATCGAAATATTTATTATCAAGAAATCGGTTTAATCTTTTGTACCGATACTCAAATTTTGTCTGCATCCAGAGAGCTCTTGCAATGGAAGCTAACGTCAACCCACCATAATTGCTTCTCACACTGCTAAATAAAATGAGAAATGCTAAGGTAAGATGCGCCAAATTAGTAATGACAGTTCTTCTTAACATAGCGCCAAAATGCTTTGTGCAAAAATCATAAATCAAGATAAATTCCTTCTCCATACATTCTCTTCGTTATTATAGTAATGAAAGGAATTCTGTTGTTTTTCATCTATGATTGTTTCAATTTATGAAGCGCATTTTTCGTTAAGAAATAAATGTAGTAATCCTTCCTGTTTCCATGATAATAATAATGGAGACCTTTTCTCCCTTTTCCTTTTGTGGCGCCTAAATATACCCAATTCGCTGCTCTATATACCGTGCCTCTAAACCTGTCACGATCTACAAAAGTCTCAAACAGTAATGGCTTATATCCGTACCTATGTTGCCAGTCTACCGGCACAACCCTAGCTGCTTCACTTAATATCTTTGAACCTAAGTTGTGTATCTTTACCCACGGCAAAATTAAAAACCTGCAATTATTAACTATTAAATGACGATTACAATCTAATAGCTTTCTATCCCATTCTATCCAGCTATCTCTTAAATGATGATGATAAATTCCATCGCTGAATCCTATCAATGCTATTATGCTGTTATTAAGCATAATAAAATATTTTAAGTATCTCCCTACTATCCTCTTGTATCCTAAATAGTGATACCTCCCTATAAGATAACGCCATAAATTATTATCCTTGCCGCTTTTTGCTAGTTTGAAAATAATCTTCGTATCTGTTGTTATCTCGCTGCTAAATTCTAACTGCGGCTCTCTGAAATGAACATCTTCCGCTTGAAAAGATTTTATCTCATAATAACCTCCAACCGCTGAACTTGCAGGTAGTTCTATAATACCTCTTTGCTGCATCCTTCTTAATGCCTCAAGACACGATACCTTCTTTATTCTTCCATTAATCTGCCGCCAGTTAATTCTTTCACACACTATCTTTGCAATCTGATTCCTTCCTCCTGCCCAATTCTCCTTAATTATATTCTTGATTTGCTCTATCTCTTCTGCCGTAAATAATCTACCTCGAAATATATGATTTCCTTTTTCCATATATAAAATATAATACATTGCCAAATAGAACGCAAGAGGCGGGAGTCTAAAATATCGCCTTTTTTTAAAAAATCCCCTTCCTAAACACCTTTTTCAGCAGCCTCTAAAAATCTTGTCAAAGTCGTTTCACAATGAGTGCTTGCGCTTATTATTTAAAAAACCAAAAACCTCAATAACGGCGGTATAATGTCATATTTGCCACTGCTCTGAACGTACCATTAATCCTCCCCGATCGCTCACTTTTCCCAAAACTGGGGGGTGGCAAGATGTTTTGTAGTAATAATACTGATAGCTTTAGGGTGGCAGCAGGCAGTGTATGCGGTAAATGTACAAAATAGCCTTATTCCATTTTCTGGGGATATCACGAAGCGGTACACAGCATCGACGGTGCATTTTGACCAGAGTAAATATATAGGCAATTTCATACAAGAGCAGCCGCCGGATGGCGTGTGCATAGGGAGTGGTGATTATCCGTGCATATGCACGAATTGCAAGTGTTGTACGACCGAATGTCCGCCGTGTAAGACATCGCCGGTAATATCTGGGGGCGGATATGAACGTGTCGAGACAGACCTGGTTGTGCAGGGAAAAGGATTTCCGTATCAATTCACGCGGTATTATCTTTCAGCCAACAAAAATATAGGATCGTTAGGTTTGGCATGGTATACAAGCCTCGATATCGGATTGGTTGTTGTCGGCACGACAAAAGCTTACTTTCAGGATAAGCACATGACGGTTGAATTCACCGGCATTGATTCTGATGAATGTAGTGCGATAAGTTTCACTTCAGAAAAGTCCAGAATAATGGCAATTAAAGGATTGGAAATCGATTCAGAATGCCATTATGAATTGACAGATTATGATAATGAGAGGAAATATATTTTCTTCAAAGAAAGGCAACTGAATACGTATAGCATGAAAGGAATGTTG
>MFGW01000173.1:3216-4883 GCA_001780385.1 Candidatus Fischerbacteria bacterium RBG_13_37_8
GGTGTGCAGGGGGCGTATCCTCGATTGAAGTATGTGACTGCCGGTCCTGACACTAATGCGGAGCTATTATGGGAATACGTTTACTATGATCCTAATGATCCCGGTGATAAATACGCTCCTTATAATTACACAAACCGCGCACGGCCTGGCTTAATTACCGAAATAATAGATAGAAGAATAGATCAGCCGGTAGCAAAGATCGAGTATTATACGATGGTTAGCGCAGGCCTTATAGATGACAAACTCGGTCGTGTGAAGAAGGTAGAAAATGAAGAAGGTGTCATTGAATATAATTATACAGAATGTGGACAGTATGCCAATGAAGGTTTCTGCACAAAGGTTACCAAGAAAGTCAACAACGCTGAATATAATTTCACGATAGATCTTTATAGCGGGCACATAACAGGAATTAAAAATCCTGGCGCTGCAACGCCCTCGCAGCAGTACTGCTACACATCTTATGGAAAAATGAAATATTACAAGGATGAAGCAGGTAATTACACGCGTTATGAATATTATGATGACAATCTGCAGAATCCTGCTTATCCGCTCAAGAAGCTAGTGCGTAATGCCTGTCCGTTTGTAGGAACGACATGCGAAAAAGATCCTTTATGCACCAACCAGGAACTTGAATGGGAGTATCAATATTTTACTGATCCGGCAACTCAAATGCCAATAAAGATAAGGAAGATATTGGCGCCTGCCGGTTTTCAAATTGGCAATATGAGTATTATTACGAAGATGCGACTAATCCCGACTGGACGCTGAAAGCAATGTACCGCATCGAAGCTAATAATTTGACTGATTACAGCAGAAAAGTGGATGAATGTTTTGATGAAAGCGGCAATAAGAAACCGGAATGTCATCTCGTAGCTACGTACCGGTATTATTCCGATGGCTCGTTGAAGGAAAGTGAAGATGCAATCGGCGCCATTACCATATATGAGTATGAAGATAATGGAGAAATAAGCAAAATCACCTATCCTCCAAATAATAATGCTACTCCGCCGTCTTACTATTATCAATATGCCTATTACTCCCCTCCTTCAGCTATTTTTAAAACTGAAACACTGCTTGATCCGATGGAGGAGAATCCTGCCAATCCGGATCACCCTACCATTTATTCATTTGATGCGTTAGACCGATTAGTGAAGGTAGAATTGCCAAATCCACATGAAGATGAAGTATCATTCATAACCACATTTACGGAAGGTTTCGATAGCACATTGGGACTGCATTGCCGAACACAAACCGACGCCAACAATGTTATTACAAAATCATGCAATGACCGATATGGAAATCTTGTACTTACGGTTAATGATGTTGGTGGACAACATATCACCACTATGTACACCTACGAAGATGAAGACAATCCCTACACCGGTCTGCTTTATTCTATTACCGATGCGAACGGGTATGTAACGAAATATTATTACGATGATATGCGGCGATTGATAGGCATAGATTATCAGGATATCATTTCGGGTAATGCATGCCCGGGTAGCAGTAATATTGAATGCGATGCTATTTATGAATATTATGACAATGGACAATTGAAGAAAAAAATAGATGGCAAAGGACAGCAAATTGTTTACACGTATGACAAATTTGGACGACTGATTACTAAAGATTATGGAGGAGATGGAGCAGATATTATTTACAATTAC
>MFGW01000173.1:4930-5186 GCA_001780385.1 Candidatus Fischerbacteria bacterium RBG_13_37_8
AGACAATACAAACACTCCTGCAAGAAAGACAGAATATATGTATGACTCATTATTTCGCGTATCGCAAATAATAGTTAAAGAAGGCACAACGCAGCTTTATTCTCTCACGTACAGCTATGATGAAAATGACCAGCTTTTAAGCTATTCTCTATCAGAAGGCAACGCCACTGATACGGTTAGTTATTCTTATTATGCAGACGGTTCTGTGAATGAAATAAACCGTGATGGAAAAAATATGAGCTACAATTACACACTC
>MFGW01000174.1:0-6225 GCA_001780385.1 Candidatus Fischerbacteria bacterium RBG_13_37_8
AATACCGACGTTCGAGATTGGAGATTTCAAAACTGGTGGTCCGGGAGGAACAAGTATTTTAAATATAAATGGTTGGAGTGCAGGGTCTGGTCCGGCTGATTATTGGATCATGTATGGAGATAAAAAAAACTGTGAAACTGGCAGTGGCAGATGTCCTCTCAATGATTTATGTTCACCGGAGGGTACTTCACCCTGTCCCGAGCCAATTACTGGTTATCAAATTCGTGCGATAACTTCTACCTGTTATCCGACTACAAGTAAAGCATCAGAATGGAATGTACATGTGTGGAGTGGAACTATCAAGGGACGGGAACCAACATTTCCGCAGGTTGTCCAGGTACGTAATCCAGAAAAATGTGATTACAACAATAGATTCATGTATTTCGCAACGCAATTGTTGTATGCAGATGGCCGCTCATCAGAATATGTTTCACGCAACTCTAAAACACCATTCTACTGGTGCAACACTTCACTACCAACGTACAAACAACCTGCCGAAGCCGGCAAAGAAATGAAATGCTATAAAAATAAGGACTCTTCCATAACCTGTTTATATAATAATGGAGAGTGTGCATGGGATAATACAATATATTATGGACCATTAACGGCAGTAAGCAATTATAGTTACACAGGTTCTTTTTGTGCATTAGGCACAGGCGGAACGACAGCGTTTATGCTGAATGAAGGCGACTGGTTCTGGATAGTGACTTCAATAAATCAATGGTGTGAAGGTTCGTATGGTGTAACAAGTGACGGACTCGAGCGACGGAAAGCAATTAATATTGGCTGCTGCAATTACCCGAACAAATGCTCAAATGAATGCGCACCAAAAGAGGGGAATAGGGAATAGGCGCTTGATCGTGAAATTCTTGCATTATTGGCAAGAAAAAATTCAACCACGAAGATAAAAAGAAGAGTCAAAAAAGGGGGACAATCACCAATTCTTTTCAAAAAATAGGTGACTGTCCCCCTTTTTTGTTCTCCTTCGCGAGCTTCGCGGTTTAATATATTACGCAGTATCGACTACCGGAATTGAGCTCATTTAGCAAGATTTCATCAAGACCGCCCCAGATAATCATTTCGTTAGTTTTATTGCCAGTCCAGATTGCAGTAGCATTTTTTCTTGCAAAAGGTGCATTTGTGAGAGAGATTTCAGACCAGGAATTTGAAGCTGGATTATACCGGGCGCCCGTATTTACACTCCATTTGCCATCAAAACCTCCCGAAATAATCATTTCACTGCCTGTCCAGATTGCGGTATGTGCATTTTCAGGCGCGGGCACATTTTCACCTCTTGATGTTGCTAACCATGTATTTGTTTCAGGATTATACCTGCCGCCTGAATTGAAATAGTTTTGTCCGTCCCATCCTCCCCAGACAATCATTTCAGCACCTGTCCAAATCGCGGTATGCAAATTTCTTGAAACAGGAACAAAGTCACCTGCTGATAGTGCTGACCATTCATCAGAGTCAGGATTGTATTTCGTGCCAGTATTATAAGAAATTACTCCATTCCATCCACCCCATATTATCATTTCTTTTCCCGTCCAAACAGCAGTATGGTGATATCTTGGTTCAACAGCATTTGCTTCACCTGAGAGAGGAATCCATGAATTGCTGTCGGGATTATACTTTGCTCCGTCATTGAACGTTTTGAATCCAGTCGTACCACCCCAAACAATCATGTATCCTTCATTAGTGTTCTTCTTATTTGGAATCCAAACGGCAGTATGAAATTTACGAGGTTTCGGAGCATTTTCCTGCGAGATATCAGTCCATGAATTCTTAAGTGGATTAAATTTCGCTCCAGAATCCAGGACTGCCCTGTTTGCACCTCCCCATATTATCATTTCGTTGCCAGTCCAAATTGCGCTGTGGTACGCTCGTTCTTCAGGTGCTCCAACAACCGGTAAAGATTTCCATGAATCTACGACAGGATTATAACTTGCGCCCTTCTGGAGAAATTTTCCCATGTTGTAACCACCCCATATTATCATCTCAGCACCGGTCCATACTGCTGTATGATATATTCTCTTATCCGGCACTGAAAGATTTGATATGGAATTCCATGAATTACGCTTGGGATTGTACCTGCTTCCTGAATTAAAAGTTCTGCCCTGGTCATCCCTTCCTCCCCAAACAATCATTTCTTTTCCTGTCCAAACAGCAGTGTGCCCAGATCTTGGACTAATATCGACTGTTGAAGGCATTGGCGTCCATGAATCAGATTGCGGATTATAACGGCTTCCATCATTTAAGAACTTCAAACCGCCGCCATATCCTCCCCAAATAATCATTTCCGTGCCACTCCACACGGCAGTATGAATAGAACGTGCAGCTGGGGTCCCCGATGTTGATATTTCTGTCCATTTATCATCATTCGGAGAATATTTTTTTCCTGTGTTAAGAAAATTCTGTCCACAATCCATTCCCCCCCATATTAGCATTTCTTTTCCACTCCAGACAGCTTTATGAGATGCTCTTCCTGACGGCGCTCCCTCTATTGAAAGAGGAATCCATTTATCATCCTTCGGAAAATATTTCGCACCATCATCCAAACATTTCACTCCAACTGCGTTTCCTCCCCAAATAATCATCTCATTTCCTGTCCACACTGCTGAATGCAGAGTTCTTGACTCCGGAACTAATTCACCAGTCGAAGTTGCCGTCCATGTATCTGTTTCAGGATTATATCTTCCGCCGGTATTTTCATAATTACATTCAAGATTTAGACAATGCTCTCCTCCCCAAATTATCATCTCAGTACCGCTCCATACTGCAGCATGACTGGCTCTGCTTGAAGGTGCTCCACTATCTGATATTGTAATCCACGTATCAGTAACAGGATTATACCTTGCCCCAGTACTTAATTTATCGTACGATTCTCCACTGGCGCCACCCCAAATTATCATTTCACTACCAGTCCATATCGCAGTATGACCAAGGCGTGCAGAAGGAGCATTCACCGTTGATAATTCTTTCCAGCTATCAGTTGCCGGATTATATTTCCCGCCTGTATTTATTGCGTGACTTAAATACATGCCTCCCCATATTATCATTTCAGTCCCGGTCCACAATGCCGTATGATATTCTCTCGGATCAGGTGGTGCAGCAGTCCTTACCCATGTATCATTGGCACATTCGGTACCTTTTATTTCCGGAAGTTCATAATTATAAGCTATATGATCAAGAGCAATTTCAAAATTGCTGCTTACGCTTTTCCACCATATTTCAAATGGCACCTTCCGCTCATGTTTTGCAAACGAATGAATGCTCCCATTAATCGCTGGATCATATTCATAATATTCCTCTATCAGTCTATCGACAAGAACGGGACGCGCAAGACATTCGGTAACCAGGTAAGGGTTATTATCCAGTACCGTCCAGATTTCTCTCAGCATATCAGGACGGGAAGATTTCATCGCCATTCTATTTATTTCAGATTGAAGCTCCTCTCTACTGATAGGGTGTTGCCATAGTTGTTTTAATGCATTGCTTTTCCTTAGATAATCCTTAACTCTTTCGCGGAGAAAATCTTCGTTTATCAAGGACTCAAAAGATGGTTTTTGATCTGTTCCCGGAAAAATTCTATGCTGAAAATAAACATTCTCTATTGCCTTATTCAACGACAATCGCTTTTCGAAGGATAATTCATTCAAAACTAAAGGTGCTATAAGCTTTCCCTGGTTTACTTTTGAATCTCTCACAAAAGATTGACTATGAATTACAAAAGGATTGTTAATTAGAGCAATAATAATCATGCTAAATAAATAAAGCACATGTATGATGGATTTATTGGTAAAAGCTGTTTTTGGTCGCTTATTACTTCTTTTCATCTTTTTTTACCTCACACGAAGAAAATAAATATAAAAAAATGAATGCATAATCATTTTATTAACATCATTTTTTTGAAAAAAAAAGGAGAAGGAATTATATCCTTCTCCTTAGTTTATTGCCTTATTGTTACATTAGATTCTTGGCATTGGTGATTTTGGAGAAGCATTAGCTACTGCAACATCTGGCTGCATTGCTGTGGAACCATCCGGTCTCACGATTTCGATCTTGTAATATGCATTACGTGGGCTTGTGCTTGTAATTCTATCTTTATACAAGTATGAGCTTCCATCTGTGCCTACTGCTGGAATTGTTCTACCATTAATTTTTGAGAACGTTCCTGTTGCGCTGTATGAACGATATACATTGAAACCAGCGACGTTTCCTTCAGCTACTGAATTCCAATTCACTTTAATGTCGCTTCTTGAGACATAGTTTGCGGCAAGACCGCTGATTTCGCCACCGAGCGGCCCAACCCAAATTCCCAGTGAATTAGCTGATACGTAGTAAGATACACGGGTATCTGCTAATGTAACCTGAGTAGCTAAATACACACAGTTTGATGCACCTATTGGTTTTACGCAGGTTCCGCTCGGAAGAGTAGCTCTTCCAGCAATCGCACAACCTGCACCACCGCCTGTCCATGCAGAAGCAAGACCGTTTGCCGGTGCAGTGCCGCATGGTGAACTGAATGACATGATGTTGTATCCAGTTACAGGAGCAGGACATACTGCAGTTCTACCGGGAGAGCAAACATTAGCAACAGCACCATTCTGTGTCGGATTCATTTCACCGGTACCTGGCCAATGATAATAATTAACTGCGGAACCGGTTCTCCAACCATTCAAAGTAATCGTAACATTTCCACCGCCAGTTGTTGCACCACTGAAAGCAGGCACTGGCATTGTTCCAAAAGGAAGATCGGCTGCTGCTTGCCAAAGGCGGAAGAAACCATTAGTAGTATCTTTCCGTGCTGAAACGATGAAATATTCACCTGAATGAGCAGCTGTAGCTGGATTGTCATCCTGCCATAGTGCTACCATCATTGCCATTGAATCAAAACCTTCTGCTGCCATACCGCAGCAACCATCTACACCGCCATTACCCCAGTTACCATTAATTTGCCAAACAGTTGGAGTATAGAGAACCCACCAATTCGCTCCTGTACCTTGATCATTAGCACCTGAAGGATCTGATAAGCACCAGAAATTCTGTGTCGTTCCATTTGTCCAGGGACCTGCATCTTTAACACCACTGGTCATGTACCATGGTTGCTGAAAAGCACATGGAGATGTACACGCTGCATTAACAAACGCATAACTCATGAGAAGAATCGCAAAACATAAAACTATCTTTTTCATAATTTTTACCTCCTTAAATATTAATAATGGCTCGGATGCCAGCAAGCAGCTCCTGGAGCTGAACTTACGAAAATTCCAAGTCCATCACCAGCATTAACTGTTGGCGGATTTTTTCCTCCGCAGGCATATGTGACATAACTATTATTAGCAGTATCAAATCTTGTGACCTGTGTAACTACGTTTGCACAATCGGCATTAATATCTATGCAGAGACCATTAAAATTAGCTGATTGAGTATGATAAGGAATCGCGACCCAGTTCATATTGTTGTTAGCAGTATTTGTGGTGAAAGAAATTCCATTTGTACTGTCATAAGAATCATCATGCGAACCTACCAGTTTCCATGTGCATGCAGAACCTGCTGCTGCAAAAACAGAATAAGCTCTTCCTGCATTGATAGCTGGTGGATTTTTTCCGCCGCACGCGTAGGTAGTGTATGCATTAGTAGCAGTATCAAAGAATGTTACTGTAGTAGCAGTACCAGCAGTACAATCAACCGTGTTAATATCCGTGCACACATCGTTTGCGTTAGCATAATTATCGAAGTACGGAATGGAAACCCAGTTAGCATTATTTCCGCCTGTATTTGTTAACAACGCGTAATTCAGCTTGAAACCCATATTGGATGCAATCGCAACTGCAGCTACAAAAACTGATAATACGATCAAAAGCAACTTGACTTTATTAGTCATTTGCACCTCCTATATATTTTAGGAGACAAAAACAATTTGCCTCCATTTGTGATCTTATCACTTTTAAAGAATGCTGTCAATAGGTTTTTTGATAAAATTTGAAAATTTTTATACATATTATTACATTACTTTATAATAAACAATCGGATAATTAGCTGCTTCTTTATCGAGGTAGCTATTTCCTTTTACTTTAATTATTGTTGCATTGGTAAAATCTCTTGGATTGGTGCTCCGGCAAAGCGTGTATTCACTTTTTTGTGCATTATGCCAACTCACAAGAAGTCCTTCCGGGGTATCTATTAGATTAACCTGATTAACGTACGTATAATTCAGACCAG
>MFGW01000174.1:6242-9684 GCA_001780385.1 Candidatus Fischerbacteria bacterium RBG_13_37_8
TGTTGAGGCATAAAAAACACATGAAATGCTAAGACGGCGCACACTAAAATAGTCGCAGCTACCGGCAGTGTCCACTTTATATGAGAAAAAGAAATACGAAGAGCTACTCTTTCGCTAAAAGGAATTACCTTATTTTTCGATTCCTTGAGATTATTCTGAATGGCTTGATAAAGATTCAGTGAATGAGTCGGTTCATGCTGTAATGCACCGATAATTTCATCGTATTCTTGTTTGAAGAGCATGCATTCAGCGCATTGATTTAAATGGTCATGAGCTTCCTGCATCTTGCTTTCTTTTTCTCGCCATTCTAATTTTTTAAATTCTTCGCATTTCATTTTTTACCTTAATATAATAAATACCGACGAAATTCGAAAAGCGTTCATATGAAATTTAGGATTCAAGGATTTATGGGAATGCAATACCCAAAATAGTTGCTACATTATAAACTTCCAGCTTATTTTGCGTAAGGAGGTATGCTTTATATAATGAATCTCTTGCTGAAGCGTCACGTCCCAATTTTTTTTGTACTTCTGCTAATTTAAGGTAATAAGTGTACCTTGAGGGCTCTATTTCTATTGCTTTAGCAAAAAAACTTTCCGCAACCGTAAACATTCCCCTGCTTAAATAAATATCGGCTGCGCGTGCGTACACAACTGAATAATAAGGATTTTTTTTCGCTGCATTCTTATAATTATCAAGGGCTGTCTGTGGATTTCTTAAATAAAGATATGCTTCTGCTATTTGTTCATAATATTTATAGTCTAAATCTCCACTATCCTGCAAGCCTTTCTGGAGTATCGCAACAGCACCTTGATAATCCTTTGTGTTTTTTAAAGCATTGGCATATTCCAGCCAGAATATTTTACTCGAATACCCTAATTCTTCTGCTTTGCGGAAAAGAGGTAGTGATGCTTCAGCAGAATAGCCGCCCAATACTAATTGGGCATACCTGTAATACAACAGACCATTGTTAGGATCCAACTGGAGTGCCTGTCCAAAAAGTTCCTGAGACATTTGCGGATTTTTGTCACTGATCATCACTGCCTTCAATCCAAGAAGATACGGTGATTGCTGATTAATTAATAATCCACGTTCAACAAGTTCATAAGCTTCCCTGGTAAAACCTTGATATAATTTCGCCGTTGCTAATACATAATACATATAATCATTGTTTCCTGTTTGAAAATATTTATTTAACCAATCTTCTTTATCGCGGAATCGCTGCAACAATTCAAAATTCCAATCTTGAAGATAATCAAAATAAAAATATTTCGGTAATTCAAATTCAAGCAATGGTTTATTATCCGTATTAAGCCGTCCTGGACCAACGAATTCTTTTATTTTTTCATTCTCAGCGATAAAGAATGCTATCAATGCTCTTCCATCCTCAATGCCTATATAATATTTAAAATCCTCTCTAATTGCTGGTGAATTATTAACTAAAGTGAAGAATTTCTCATTATATCGCGGAATTGGTTTTTTTCCTCCAATCAAATATACCACTGGACCGTCAGCCCATAATTGATGATAGGGAAATGATTCTGAGAACGTTCTAATAGCCATTTTCATAAGATCAGGGGATACTCTATAAGTTTGAACCCACTGCAACACTATGCCATCATCGGCTAATTTCGATTTCATCAATTCATATGCTTCATATGTATAAAGATTGGCAATTCCTGCAATCCAGGGATTACTTAAATGAACAGAAATAATATCATAGCGCTGTTGCGTTGATTTTAAAAAGCTCTTTCCATCTTCTATGTAAACATGCATTTTCGGATTTGAGAGAACATTTTTATTATAGTAATTGAAGAATTGTGCACATTCCAGTACCGATTTTTCGATTTCAATACAATCAAGTGATTCTATCGAAGGATGTTGTATCAATGTTCCTGTTGTTATTCCGGATCCGAGGCCTATCGCCAGGATATTTTTTGCCTCAGGCTTGAGCATGAGCGGTAAATAACCTGCAAGTAATTGCGAATGCATATCGGTTAAAAGATTGCTTGCATCTGATTTACCATTAGTTCTCATCAGGAGTAAATCATTACTCTTTCTCACAGTAATTAAGGCATTTAAACCTTCCTTGTAATAAATAATATTCCAATCCTTTGTCATTTCCTCAAACAGTGATGATTGTTTGTATTTATCCTGATAAATAAATACTCCGCTGTCAAGAATATAAGGCGACCACGCAGGATATATGGGAACTATTATAATAAGAAATGCTGCTGTTATTCCAATGGTGTAAGATAATTTCATTCCCTGGTTATAAAAAAGAAAAATGCCTACAATAGCAAGTGCAATATTCATAATAATACATATTTTCATATTATTTTGAATCCCCAATAACGAAACCATGAACACGCCGGTAATAAAAGAACCAAGAATATTCCCCCAGGTTGTATACGCATACGCAGTACCGACATCTCTTGATATTTTTCTTTTATAAGTAGTATAAATTTCTGCTGCAATTGGAAATGTCATTCCCATGCATATAGTTGGAATAAGCATAATAATTAAACTGCATAACAATTTTGCAAAGCTGTTATAAAAATAACTTCCCGGAGCCAGTTCCCATATTATCAGCACCAATCGTGGAATAAAAGTAAATACCGGGAAACAAATGAAGGCAAACAGTCCTATGAGCAATTGGAGCAAAGACAGGTGCAGTACTTTATTAAGCTTTCCTTTAAACAGGACACTATTAAGCAAACTGCCCAGGGCAATGCCCATAAGATATGTTACCAGGATAATGGAAAAAGAATAAGTGGTGCTGTTAATGAATAATTCAAGGGTACGTATCCAAAGAATTTGATATGCCATTGCTGCATAACCGGAAACTAATAAAAGTATTTTTACATACAGCATTACTTTTTTGGGATCCGAAGAATCCGACAGTATAGCAGTATCGGTTGGTGATACTGCTTGAGTTTCAATTTCCGTACTCGCAGCATTAGCTATTTCAGTATGCTTATGCATTCTCCAGAACAGGAATGACAAAATTCCAATGATAATATTGCAGCCAGCCGCAATATAATTACTCTTCATTAAACCCAGGGCAGGCAAGGAATAAAAACCTACAAAGGCAGTTCCAATCATTGCTCCAAATGTATTCACAGCATACAATAATGAAAGAGTTTTCCCAAATTTAGAAAAAGAAGTAATAAGATACTTGCTTAAGACCGGAAGAGTAGCTCCCATAAAAATTGTAGGAACAAGAAGCACTACAAAACTATGAAGAAATCGTACAACAAACAGTAATTGTTGCTGTTGCCATATCACATGATAATAGGTAAGATATAATGCATCGGTTAATTCAAGAAAAATCGGTGCCATGATTGCATAGATACCAATGCCTATTTCCAAAAGCGCATACATAAGAAGTGGATTTCTTCGTTTCTCTGCATACCTTCCCATAAAATAACTGCCTATTGCC
>MFGW01000174.1:9709-9971 GCA_001780385.1 Candidatus Fischerbacteria bacterium RBG_13_37_8
CAGTCGTGATAGCATAAATAGTACTTCCAAAAGTTAACTGAAGTATGCGAGCCCAAATAACTTCATATACCAGAGCTGTTGCCCCGGAAAGAAAAAAGAATACATAAAATATACTATTGGTTCTTTTCATAAATACCTCATTAATTGCATAATAGTGCTATCCTACTTAAATTCATTCAAAATGTCAAAGGGGACTGGGGACTGGGGAATAGGGACTGGGGACTAGGGAATGGGGAATAGGGAATGGGGAATAGGGACTAGG
>MFGW01000175.1:0-688 GCA_001780385.1 Candidatus Fischerbacteria bacterium RBG_13_37_8
AACGAGTGTAGCCTCTTCTGAGAAATATGATTTTGTTTCGCGATTTTTTGCACCATCTCATGGTATCGATGAAGATCCAGTCACAGGATCTGCTCATTGCATGTTAGGTCCTTTTTGGCAAAAACACTTGAAAAAACAAGAATTTCTTGCCTATCAAGCTTCAGCAAGGGGTGGTACAATTCATGTTCGTATGGGAAAAGACCGCGTATTTATAGGAGGACAGGCAGTGACGGTGATGGAAGGTGAACTTTTTCTCCCTTAGTCTTGAATTGATTTTTTAGTTCGTTCTGATACAATTCTCTTAGGAGGTAAAAATTCATGTCTTTGAAAAAACATTATTTCATAATCTGGTTTATTCTCTTATCATTTTCAGCAACTCTTTTTTGCAACGATACAGCTTCTGCATTTCTTTATCCTTTCAGTAAAGGCGGCAAATGGGGATACATTGATTCAGAAGGAACCATTGTAATTAAACCTAACTATGATTTTGCATTACTTTTTTCTGAAAGTGCAGCTCCTGTAGAACTAAATAATAAATGGGGTTTTATTGATGAGACTGGCAATGTTATTATTAAACCACAATATGATGATGTTAAAGGATTTTCTGAAGGATTTGCTGCAATAATGATTGATAATTCATGGGGATTCATCGATAAAACTGGGAAAACAATAATTGAAGCTAAATATT
>MFGW01000175.1:695-1388 GCA_001780385.1 Candidatus Fischerbacteria bacterium RBG_13_37_8
CAGTAGTTTTAAAGATGGTCTTGCTTTAGTTTTTATTGATGAACGCTATTCCTATATTGATACATTTGGCAAAATCGTTATCACTCCAGCCTGTGAGGTCGCCCAGGAATTTTCAGAAGGAATGGCAGTTATTGAACGAAATGGAAAAAATGGATTTATCAATACGAAAGGCGAAGAAATTATTAAGCCACAGTATGATTCTGCCGGACCATTTTCAGAAGCGCTTGCCCTCATTGAACAACAAGGTAAAAATGGCTATATAAGTAAAACCGGGAAAATAATGATTGAGATCAAATTCTATTCTGCAGGCTATTTCTCAGAAGAACTTGCTCGAGTCGAAATTGGTAGTAAATGGGGATATATTAATAAAGCAGGAAAAATAATAATCAATCCTAAATATGATTATGCAGATAAATTCACTGAAGGTTTAGCGATGGTAAGAATAGATAATAAAAGCGGCTATATTGATAAAACCGGAAAAATGATAATTCCCGCCAATTATACAAAAGCCTATCCTTTTCATGGACCACTTGCGAAGATAGAGATTGGAACTAAATGGGGATATATTAATAAAACTGGCAAAATTATCTGGCAGTCCAGTAAGTAATTTATCTATGACTAACTACAAATTATTAAGACTTCAGAATACTCCTTTTTAATCGTTACATCATCGCTGTTCAAATTTTTTCAAAG
>MFGW01000175.1:1440-1552 GCA_001780385.1 Candidatus Fischerbacteria bacterium RBG_13_37_8
AAGCACTTGTTCACCTTGTTTAGTTGGAACTGTAATAGCTCTGCAACCAAGCTTCCTTAAACAAAATGTGCCAAAACCAGAAATCGTGACCTTTTCATTATTCAGCAGGCTC
>MFGW01000175.1:1661-7657 GCA_001780385.1 Candidatus Fischerbacteria bacterium RBG_13_37_8
TGCTGCTTCACCAGTGAGGCGATCGTTGCTGAAAAGCACATCGCCTCATTTTCTTTTCCCCAAAATACTGACTCTGACTCCTTAGAAAGTATCATTTAGACTCTATTTTCGTGGCTGAGCAACTAGCCTATCATATTCAAATTGAATAATTCCATTCATAGAATCGATAACAATCTTTCCA
This sequence comes from Candidatus Fischerbacteria bacterium RBG_13_37_8, assembly GCA_001780385.1. Classification (GTDB taxonomy): domain Bacteria; phylum Acidobacteriota; class HRBIN11; order MFGW01; family MFGW01; genus MFGW01. Next base: position 1,843 of record MFGW01000175.1, read on the forward strand.
TCCTGTCCAACATCACTGCCAAACACACCATCAATACTGATAAACAAGGAACGATTTACAGGACGCGTTCCGATGTTTTGGAAATATAACTGGTAGTTATTAAGAATCAAGGTCAAATCTGGAATTATTTTCGACAGTATTTTATTATATCCTCCGATAGAAAGTATTTTGCTTCTTTGACCTCTAATTGATGCAGGTTTTATCTTCCATAAAATATTCTCTGTTATGAATGTTCTGATTGCTCCAGTATCAAGGCCAAAAAGTAGAGGAAGTCCTTGGGGTGTTTGCACTTTAATTATTGGATTGCCTAACCAGAAAAAATTGCGTTCAATATTATCTTTATATTCTGGCTTTTTAATAATCGCATGCTTATTTCTATAATCAATTTCAATTTTCATTTTATTAAGAGCATTCCAACCAATCAGGCCGTCAATACTTATAGTTCTTGCTGGACGTGACACCTTGAATCGCATATCTTTCCTGTTGATAATAATAGTGGGATGATTCTTAATCAGCAATTCTCCTATTTCAAGTTTTTCAATAACTGCAGGTGATATTGGGATGCTTGCTCCGGTTCCTGTTTCTGCTTTCGTAACTTTGACTCCAAGTTCTTCTACTCCACAATCTTTTGCCACTGCTGTTGCAATAGTAGTAATAGAAGTTCCTGTGTCTATCCAAAATTTCTTCTTCTTGCCATTAATTTTAACTTCTATTACGGGTATACCTGCTGTACTTATTTCGATAGGAATGACTACTGGATCTACAGGATATAAATATATTTCAGGTTCTAAACTGGCAAATGAAGAAAATAATTCCCGGCTCCCTGTTTTATTTTCACCATTTTGTGAAAAACGGTACAGTTCCATAAGTGATTGCCAATCAGATTGTAAAAACAAAACATTTACCAATAACTCATAGGAGTATTTCTTGATTTGTAAATCTCTGGATTCATGCAATAGTTCATTGAATATCTGTCCTGCTCCGGAATAATCTGCATTTAAAATTAATTTCACCCCATTCGCAAAATTTTCTTGATCTTTTGTTAATGTATCCTGTTTAAGATGGGAAAAAGCTAAATTTTGAATTGCCTGCCAATAGTTGCTGTATTCAATCCGTTGATTCTCGCTATCAACCTTCTTTTTATTCAGAGGAGTTATTGAAAGATCCTTTGATACAAATCCACATGCTTGCATAATGATAAATAGACACATCAATATACATACATTATATTTTCTCATTACTATTTTCTTATGTCCAACAAAAATAAAAAATTGCTGTCGCTTTCTTCGTTATATATTTAGACGCTCTGAGAAGCTTCTTGTTTTGTGGATACAATACTTTTCTTCACTTTCTGGATAACATACTCTGACACCCTATCCATTTAAGTGATGTTCTATAGAACAATATTTGGTCAGCGATTAATAAGTTTTAAGTTCTCCTATTGTTTCTTCGACCGCATGGAGAATATCTCTGTTTTTTACTGTTTCCATCATTACATTATGATCTGGAAACAAAGGTCTGTCTTCATCTAAATGTTTTACTATCTTCCTCACAGCGGAATGTGCTGCTTTTGTACCAATGCCAAAATTATAATTCCGAAAGTCGAGGGCTTGCGCAGCAGCGATAAATTCGATACCGAGAATTCCATAGGCATTTTCAAGAATTTGTTTCGTTTTCAATGCTGTATTCATTCCCATGCTCACAAAATCTTCCTGGTCAGCAGCAGCAGGAATAGATTGGATTGAAGCAGGCATGGAAAGTATTCTCTGTTCCACAATCAACATATCGGATGTATACTGACTGAGCATTAATCCAGAAAACATCCCGGCACCTTTCGTCAAAAATTCAGGAAGACCTACGCTTAATGCAGGATGCAGTAGACGATTCATTCGTCGTTCTGCCAGCACACATACCATTGCTATGCAGGCACCAAGCATATCCAGTGGCACGGAAATTGGCGAACCCTGGAAATTAGCTCCTGTTAATACAACCCCGTCATCAGGAATAAAGATAGGATTATCTCCTACTCCGTTTAGTTCAATCTCAAGCTGGCTTCTCGTCCAGCGTAATTGATCTCGCGCTGCTCCAATTACTTGTGGCGTTGAACGCATACTGTAGGCATCCTGTACTTTCACTTTCACTTTCCCCAGCAAATCAGAACCTTCTATAATTTTTCGTATATTTTCAGCAGATGTGATGGCACCCTGAAATCCTCTCAGTCTATGTAAACGAATATCGTACGGTTTCATATTCGCCATCAACGCTTCTAACGTCATTGCTGCCGCTATTTCTGCCTGTTTCAGGAAGCGCTCTATCTCGTATACCTGTAAGCAGGCTATAGCACAAGTCAGGTTGCTTCCATTTATTATTGCCAGCCCATCCCTTGCCCGTAATCCTGGAATAGAAATACCTGCACGCTCCATGGCAATACTTCCCAATAAACGCTCCCCCTGATAAAATGCTTCACCTTCCCCTAACATCAATAATGCGATTTGACTCATCGGTGATAAATCACCACAAGCACCTACACTCCCCTTCTGACATACCACTGGAATTACACCCCTGTTCAGCATTTCAAGAAGTGTCATAGTAATTTCCGGTCGACATGCAGAATACCCCTTCGCATGTACATTTATCCGCCCCAGCATAGCCGCTCTTACTTCCGGAATAGGAACCGGCGGCCCTATGCCGGCAGAATGATTATAAATCAAAAACTTCTGAAATTGCTTAACCTGCTCATCTGTCAATACAATTTCTGACAATTCCCCTATTCCTGTATTTACTCCATACATAATCTCTTTTTGTTCAATCTTCTGCTCAATGAATTTTCTACATCTTTTAATCCTTTCCAATGCTTCGGCATGAAGTTCGATTTTTTCACTGCAACATGCTACTTGATAAATATCTTCAATTTGCAGACCAGTCCCGCTAATTGCTATACTCATACTACCTCCTGAAATTCCCGATAGGGTCAATTACTTTATGGTTTTTTCAAACTGTACAAAACTGGCATTTTGATTATACGTATCCCTTACTGCTAAAGAGAAAAGATAGGAGTCGGGCTGCACTTTCATTTCAACTACATAGGGATAATTGCTCTCCAACGCTACTTTATAATCTTGTTCTGGAATTCTTATATCATGAACCATTTTATAGCAGGGAGATACGTTATCTTTCGAATCCTTTATTGATGAAAATACTTCTATTTGACCCTGATATTCGTTTCCTTTTTGAATTAGAGTAACATTCTTTAAAGGAATGAATATTTTTATAGAAACTGGTATTTGCTTATCATCTGAAATCCTGAATTCATCAAAAAATACCTGTGCACTTATCTTAAGAGGATTTACATTAGTACGGAAAAACAGACGTGACATCACTGTGTCCTCTATCTTTTCTTCATCTGATAACAGCTTGTAATTGCGACGTACTCGCACGTTGTAGTCCTGCTTAATTCCTTTGATTTCGACCTTTATGGAACGAGTTTTATTATTATCTTTGTTTGGTGAACTAAATCCAAGTGAATAATAATTCTGGAGACTTTTTTCTATCTTTTTAAGACCTGTTTCAATGTTATTAGCATTAACTATTGCCAGGCCGCCTGTATCATCTGCCATTAAAGTAAGCCCTGAATTCTGAAATCTTGATTGACTGCGCATCACACCAAAACCTTTTGAATATAAATTAAATTGCGTTCTTTGATCAGCCGTTGTCATTGTTGTATCCAAACCCATTGCATTTATTGTATATATTGCAATATTATGAGCATTGCAGCGTGTAGTAATTTCTTTAAATAATCTTGTTTCATCATAATCCATTGCGCGGGATAGAGCATTACCTTGTGGATACGCTTGATCAACATAGGTAAAAAGTTCTTCAGCAGGATTTGTTGGGAGCCCGTCGCTCATATAGACCAAGATCTTTCTTCCCGGAATACCGCTCAAATAATTTACCAGGCTATCAAGTGATTTCAATGAATGTAACAGATCATTCTCAGCATATTGCACATAGTTTCTTGCAAGATCTAATGAACGCTCATAGTTTTCAGACTTATCAAAATCATCAGCATTTTCAATTATTCTATTTATATCTTCCTTCAAATCTTCCCTTGATTTTAATTTTAGCATCATATCACTACTTTGCTGAGATACTTCCTTAGCTGCTTGAAGAATTTTTGAAGAATCCGTAGTAAAACCCTGTACTACTTTTAATTCCCTATCCAGGGAAATTACCATTCCTTCATTAACACTGGAAGTAAAGTTATTTTTTATAAAATTTTCAAGCTTTTTTATTACCCATGTTTTATTAAGTGGATGAATTTGAAGACCATCAAAATAGAAAATGATCCGGTTTTTCACATCTTCGGTGGGCTCCTCAAGAGGTTTTTCCGTCATTTTCAATGTCCCAGTTTCTTTATCAGGAACGGATAAATATACATCAAGTCCTTTTACTTCATAAAAATTCTTGAGTTTCTGAAGCTTGCCATCTTCATAAATTTCAAAATGCTCTGGTCTTAGACCTGTAATCGGCTCACCAAATTTGTCAGTCACCATAATGTCAATATTAGTAATGACAACTTCTATTTTAACATATGGTTTTGGTAGAGTTGACTCTTGATTTTGCTCCTTTTTCGCAGCTTCTTGTGAATTGAGTAGAAGATTGAAAAACAAAAATAATGAAAATACCAATACCAGGGCAATCTTTTTTCTTGTAATATTCATAATCTTTACCTCACTACTAAAATGCTCAGGAAATATTCCAAAAGCTTTTATCAATAATACCTTATTTGATTGTAAATTTCAATTTGTTAAAAATCCATTAGAAACAAAAGCACATTTTTTGGTCATTCTTCCATGGCATAAATGTAGAGAAATCATTGCAAGCATTTTGTTATTTTCTCAATAAAAAAGGGCTAGCATCCGCAAGGACGCTAGCCCTTTAATGTTTTTCTTGAAATTAGAAATTAAATCGAGCGCCAGCAAAGAATCTCAAAGGCATCAGTAACTGTGTAATTTCCTGGTAATCAAAGGTACCATCATTACGTGCATACATAACGTCAATTTTAGCCTGATTGTTCGTCAGATTGTAAATGTCAAGGAAAAGACCAAGATTCATTCTCTCTGCGATTTTTAACCCGTAGTTGAATTTCAAGTCGATCTGGTAGTAGGAAGGTGTAGTAAGCTGACCAGTTTGTGCAAAATCAGTCCATGCATCATTAAGTGGCCAGTTAAGGTAAATGTTGTAAATACCGGGATAGAAGTTATAGGATTCGGTATATTTAATACCGTTATTCCAGTAGAAGAGGGCACCTATGTCAAGTCCAATGCTGGTTTTGTAGGTACCGAACACTTTGATTTTGTGATTGATAGTTCCCGGTGTAGGTCCTTCCATCCATGGCGTTCTCGGATCGAGTTCGACAAGGTCACCTTGCAGGTCTGCATTATTATCAGACTGGCTGTTTCCTGTTCCCTTCTTGTAAGAATACTGGACTGTGACACTATGACCCTGAGTGAATCTTTTGGAAGCTTCAAGGTCAATACCAAAGTAATCTCTCTTTGCACCGATCAAGTTAGAAAGGAAGTAGTTAGCTTGTCCTGGAGGTCCAGAAGCCGGATAACCAAAATCTTCCCATCCCAGTGCATACTGACCCCAAATTGGATCACCGAAGAGACCTGTGTAAAGTCCCATATCATAGTCTTCAATGATATTGCTATCCTGACGATAATATACCTGGGAACCAAAGACAAGTCCTTTGCCTAAGTCATTTTCATAAGTTACTGAAAATTCTTTTGCGAGACCATCTTTGGTATTGGGT
>MFGW01000175.1:7697-11461 GCA_001780385.1 Candidatus Fischerbacteria bacterium RBG_13_37_8
GATAGGTGAACCATTGTCCAGCAAGAAATACCTGTTCCCATCTTACTCTTCCAGAAATGTTGCCGGCAAAATGAATCATGTCAAACGAGACTGGATCAGAATAGTGACCATAGAAGAAAGTGAGCTTCTGTTTATTCTGAGCGCCGATATCCCAAATCAAACCTAATCTCGGTAGCACCTTCCAAGACATTTTGAGAATGGTGCCGCCTTCTGAATCATAGTAATTATGCTTTTCAAATCTCGCGCCAACATTCACTGTAAGAAAATCATTGAGCTTCCAATCATCCACAGCATAAAAAGCCATTCTCTGCGCTCTCACCTTATTTGCACCGGAATGCGCATCATAAGTTCTGAGGTAATTCACTCCGCGGTCATTCATGGTATCAAAAACAGCTGCACCAAGTTCAGCAGAACTAACTACACCATCATGATTCGTGTCAAGCGCTTCAGAAACGGGTCCCCAATAATTGTTCAGTGCGGGAATCATGCGGGTATTAAATTCGCTGGAGTTGATTATGCCATGATCGAGCACGAACTGAAAATTAACTCCTGCAAGGCCTGGCTGAAGTGATGTACGTTGTTCACCCCAAAAATAAGCTGCTTCATCTTTATCCTTCTCATCCGTGTAAGCAAATCCAAATTTCAAACGCATATCACCTTTATACCATTCTAAAGAAGTATTAAACACATCCCTTGTATTTGAATCATCGACTTTGCTTGAATATCCGCCCAGTGTATATTGCTCAATGCTCGGATAGGTTCCTGGTACATAGTAAAGTGTGTCCTGAACACCAGCATCTTCATAACGTGGTCCAGCTAAACGTGACCACCAATGATGTCCGTATCTTACATCAAAGATCACATTGTTGGCAAATAGTCTCTGGTAATAAGCACTATAAACACCCATGTCATAATTATTTTTGCCCTGGCGTACTTTGGGAGTGTTCGTATCACGGCTTCCGATTACATCAAACTTATCAATAAAGGCTAAGAATGTTAAAGAGTCTTTTGGATCGATTTTGAAGCTGAATTTAGTGAAAAAGCCTTTACGAGATTGTGTGTAATCAACTGTCTCACGAGCAGATGAAGCAGATGACGAAAGCTGAAATTCATCAGCATTTTTTCTGTACTGTGCGGAAACAAAAAACCAGAAACGATCCTTTGCAATCGGACCACCGATTGTAAAAGCGGTATCGTATTTGTTATCTTTGAAGCCTTCCAATTTGGTAGGATCCGCTGCATTATCATAATCGCTTCCACCATAATTCATGAAAAAGCTCTTTGGCTGAAAATAGATATTTGCTGATCCACCAAAACTGTTTCCACCTGATTTTGTTACGACGTTCGCAATGACTCCCTTGCCTCCGCCATATTCAGCGGGGACACCGGATGTCATAATTTCCTGCTCTGCAATTGCTTCATTATTGAATGTCATAAGAGCTGTCTGAGAAGAGGTACCGGTAATTTCTACACCATCAAGGAAGTAATAATTATCACGAGAACCTCTCTTTGAACCTGTGCCTGATTGAACTGATCTGTCACTATAATTTAATCCGCCTTTTCCTGCTGGATCTTCCGGAGTATCTGTTCCCTGTGAATTAGGAACAATATTTACTCCCGCTGCTAACTGAAGATAACCGACGTAGTCACGAGCAACTGGTAAAGATTCCACTTGCTCTGCACGTACATGCTCAGTCACAACTGATTTCGTAGTATCTACAGCAGCATATTCTGCTGTTACTGTAATCGCTTCTACTGCTGTCATAGACATATTGCATGTCATAGCAGTTTCCTTGTTAATGGATATTCTAATATCCTTGGATGTAAAATCCTGGAATGCTTCCATTGCAACTACTGCTTCATAACTACCCGGTGCTAATCCAACAAATAACACTTCACCAGCTACATCAGTTTGCTGCGCTTTCGAACCCATCATTACAGGACTAGTAATAGTAACCGTAGCGCCTGGCAGCGGAGCTCCGTCAGGGTCTACCACTCTCAGTTTGAGTGTTCCCGTTTCAATAACGGCATACGCTGAATATAACCCCACTAACAACAGCACGCTTATAAACAACGCAATTTTTAAGGATTTTTTGCTTGTCATACCTTACGTTGCCTCCTTATATTATTTTTTTTATCGTTCTTTTTTATGTTAGTTTCTTTATTTTCGCTCATTCACTACTCTCACTCCCTCTGTGCTTAAATTGTTTCAAACTGCTTCTGCTTCCCCTATGAGCATCTTTTACGTCTAATGTATCTCTTAAGACCATATTTTCGCCGGATGATCACCTCCTTGAATATTAAATTTTTCGAAGTAATTCATTATTTTTATTACTCGAACTGCTTCATGATATTGTAATTAAAAGAAATTTCGCACCTTTTATACCTTACTTTTGCATAGTATGAACTTTATGCAAATATGTAGCCATCTTTCAAAATTGCACCTAAGTATAACATTATTTTATCATTTCCATACTCTGACCATCTTTTTGAACTACCAGAATAACCACTTTCTTGAATCAAATATCCAAAAAAATGTATCAGTTCTTTTGAAAATAGGCTAAATCGCTCTCATCCTTATTAATCTTGTAAACCACTGCTTCTTCTATGACTTGAAAACACTCCACAATGCATTTAGTAAAGTGCTATTTTATCTGAAAAATTTATTTCAGTCAATACTCTTACATTACTTCAAGCATGCTTTTTGCAAGAGCAGCTTCTTCGCTGTCTGGCTTTATCTCCACAACTTTCTGAAAATTTTTCTTTGCCTCTTCCATATTACCCTTATTCGCATATGCGAGTCCTAATTGATAATATGCCTCGTAATAAATTTCATCCCTTACTATGCATTTCTTGAAGAATTCAATTGCTTCATCAATTTTGCTATTCTTGAAAGTGAGCAAACCAAAATTATAGAAAAGATCCGGATCAGATATGCTTGTTTCATCAAGCATATTGAAATATTTCAGTGCTTCTTCTAAATTATCTTTTTCAATATAAACAGCACTGAGGTTAATTAATGAGTTTTTAGGATCTGGAGCCTTTTCTACCATCATTTTAAAATTTTCAATTGCATTATCAAGATCTTTCAGTCGATAATAAGCCATGCCAATTTTTTCATAAAGGCGAATCAAATCAGGTTTCTGTGTTAAAACATTTTTATATTCATCAATTGCTTCTTTGTATTTACCTGCCTGGTAGAGTTCATCTCCTTTAGCAGTTGGAGCTTTCGGCACAGGATCAAGTCGTGTACTTATCGGTTCATTTTTGCGAACCGCAGATAAGGTAACTGTAATTTTTTGTGGCTGATATCCTTCAGCGCCAATAACAATATTCCAATCACCGGGATCAATGTTAGCTGCTATCCATTTTCCATTTTTATCAGCCAGCAATTCCATTTTTGCACCTGTTGCGCTTTGCATTACAATCATAGCACCTTCGATTGGTTTTCCATCTTTTGTTTTCACCATACCTTGTACAGTAGCCCATGTGCTTGCAGTTGCAAGTGACGAATAAAATATTGTAATCAGTAAACCCGTTAAAATGATACATGTCATTAATTTTTTCATAATTCTCCTTCCATGCATAAATTTAAACGTCTCTGAATTTCCTCAAAGTATTGCTTCGGTTGAATTTGCAACGAGCCCACCCTAAAAATAGGGAATGGGGACTGGGGAATAGGGACTTGGAAAAGGTGGTCTTGTGACCACTTTGCATTCTTTGGCCATTAATTGAATGTTTCGACATTGCATTACCTCAATTGC
>MFGW01000175.1:11583-12515 GCA_001780385.1 Candidatus Fischerbacteria bacterium RBG_13_37_8
AAAAAGATCAAAAAGATGCATCATCTAAAAAACCTGTTCACATATTTACTACTGACATTGAAGTGAAAAGAACTCCCGTCAAAGACCAATATAAAACCGGTACCTGCTGGTCTTTTGCAACGGTATCATTTCTTGAATCAGAATTGCTACGAACGGGCAAGGGAGAATTTGACCTGTCAGAAATGTTCATAGTCCGGCATATTTATCCAGAAAAAGCTTTGCTCTATATTCGCAATCATGGAAAAGCAAATTTTGAACAGGGCGGACAAAGTCATGATGCTCTTACTGCTATTAAACAACATGGCATTGTACCCGAAAATATCTACACTGGAATGCATATAGAAGAAAACCGTCACAATCATGGAGAATTGTCTGCGGTATTAAAAGGTTTTCTTGATGGTGTGTTGCTAAATAAGGGAGGAAAAATCACTCCCATGTGGCCTGATGCTTTTAATGCAATTCTGGATGCATATTTGGGCAAGCCGCCTTCTGAATTTCCATATAAAGGAACCACCTATACACCAAAAAGCTTTTTTAATGAAGTACTTAAGCTGAATCTTGATGATTATATTGAATTGACTTCTTATAATTTATATCCCTATTATCAAAAAGTGCACCTCGATATTCCTGATAATTGGAGTCATTCAAGCGACTATAATAACGTGCCAATAGACGACCTCGAAGCAATTGTTGACTATGCCTTGAAAAACGGTTATTCAGTAGCCTGGGATGGAGATGTCAGCGAAAAAGAATTTTCATCTAAAGAAATTGGCTACGCTGTTGTTCCCGAAAAGGATTGGGCTGATAAAACAACAGCAGAACAAGAAGCAGAAATTGCTGAACCGGAAATTGAAAAAGAAATAACACAGGAATTGCGTGATAGAACTTTTAATAATTTCACGACTACCGATGATCATCTCATGCATATTGTC
>MFGW01000175.1:12582-13652 GCA_001780385.1 Candidatus Fischerbacteria bacterium RBG_13_37_8
AATATAACGGCTATGTTTATCTATCCCGTTCTTACTTCAGGCTTAAAGCTATTGCAATAATCATTAATAAAAAATCATTGCCCAAAGATATTTCAGAAAAATTAGGACTAATATAGGGGCGGGCCCATGTGTCCGACCTCAAAGGCACAAATTGAAAAATCACAGATTTACAATATTATTGAATTCTTGTTTGATTAATCTCGGAAAAAAAATCTCATCATATTTTAATACTTGGTGCCTCTGTGCTTCTGAGGGCGGACACATTGGTCCACTCCTACACCTTGTGCCTTTGTGTCTTTCAAAAATGTCGAGGAAATTCATATATATCTGGTTAGCAATAACCAGTATTTTTTTATTTTCATTTGGCTGTGATCTGCCAAAAGGTAAACCATTTGAGCTTTACAGACTGGTTGATCACCTTGACAGCAGCAATATAGTGGAGAGTCCTTTAAAAGATATTCTCAAGGAGATTCCTTCAATTAAGGAGAAATTATCGGGAAGATGGAAATACATTCCAGAGCTTTCTGACAGCAAACAAAAAACATGGGGACTTACTTCCGGTTCTCACATTCTGGGAATGAATGAAAATCAGAAGCCAGATGAAATGCACTTATTTGCAAGGGGAAAAGAAGTTAATTTTTTGGATGAAGGATCGCAAAGAAGGTCTGGATGGAGATGGAGAAAATGCAGCGTAATGCTTAATCTTGAAAATTATACAGACTTTAACTTGAATCTGCGCGGTGTTGTGGTCAAGCAAGGACAATCATTTGAAATAGAGCAAATCTTTCCAGATGCTGAAGTAATAATGGATATTTTGTATGCTGCTGAAGATAATGCTGTTGCACAAAACCATATGCTAAGAATCAGTTTTAATAATGAAAAAATTGCAGAAATAAAAGTCATAAAAAGGAAGTTCCACAGGATAGCAAAAAAGCTAAAGATTGGGAAATATAAAATATCTTTTGAAAACATTAATCCTTCTCCATCATCAGGTTCATCTAAATCTTCAATTGTACTTGGTATGATAAAATTCAATACTGCCAAAGATGTTATCCTTTTCAGTACTCCTG
>MFGW01000175.1:13702-13962 GCA_001780385.1 Candidatus Fischerbacteria bacterium RBG_13_37_8
GATGATAATAAGATATCAAAAAATGCGCTTACTCTCTATACACTTTCACGGGAAAATTCCATTTATGATCGTGGAATTAAGGGCAATCCTTATTCCATTTTGCAAAAGAATTATTACCTTCAGACATCTCTCAATGCACTTCTCTCCCCTCCATCCACCGAACTTGTTTTTACCATCAACATTCCATCCCGTTGTGTGCTTGATTTTGGTTATGGATTTCTTCCCATGTCAAAAAAACCTGAAAATGGTGCTATTCAATT
>MFGW01000175.1:13990-14275 GCA_001780385.1 Candidatus Fischerbacteria bacterium RBG_13_37_8
AGGACTATTCTTTTCTCGGAAACGGCACGACCGGCAGAGCAGAAAGAAATTCAATATGAAAAAATCAATCTTGACCGGTATGCAGGAAAAAGAATCACTTTGCATTTCATCACAAAATCTTCCTCAAATGATCCAGATACAATCATCCCTTCTGCATGGATTAATCCATTACTATTCAGAACTGTTAAAAAAGATCAGCCAAATGTTATCCTTATATCATTAGACACCCTTCGTGCTGATCATTTAGGTTGTTACGGGTACAAGAGAAATACCAGTCCTGCTATT
>MFGW01000175.1:14303-14441 GCA_001780385.1 Candidatus Fischerbacteria bacterium RBG_13_37_8
TGCTAAATACCTTCAGTGCTACATCATGGACACTTCCCGCTCATGTTTCCATGCTCACTTCATTGTATGCGAACAAACATGACGTATATTTCCCCTTGCAGAAAATAAGCCGCACTATTCCTACACTGGCTGACTTTT
>MFGW01000176.1:0-299 GCA_001780385.1 Candidatus Fischerbacteria bacterium RBG_13_37_8
GGAGCCCGTCTCGGTGATCTAAAAGCTCCCGTTAAAATAATTGAATACTCAGATTTTCAATGTCCATTTTGCAAAAGAGCTGCCGCAACTATACATGAGGTTGTTAAAGAATATGGAAAAGATGTTGTCCTTATTTTTAAAAATCTTCCTCTACCCATGCATAACTTAGCAAAACCTATGTCCATAGCCGCTGAGTGCGGCGCTGAACAAAATCCAGAAAGCTTCTGGACATTCCATGATGCTTTCTTCGCCGAAGATTTTGCCATCGCTAATGCCGATCAATTAAAAGAAAAAGTAGT
>MFGW01000176.1:309-8433 GCA_001780385.1 Candidatus Fischerbacteria bacterium RBG_13_37_8
AAAAATGCTAAATTAAATGTAACCAAATTCGAAGATTGCTACACTAATAATAAAACAGAAGCAAAAGTTACCGCTCAATCTAATGAAGCAAAAGAAATTAGTATTCAAAGCACCCCTACTTTTATTATTAATGGTGAAAAAATTGCAGGAGCATTACCAATTGAAAACTTTAAAAAGATTATCGATCAAAAATTGAAAGAATCCCAAGCTGAAGCTCCAGCAAAAAAAGAAGAAGCTCCTAAAAAGAAATAAATTAATGTAATGAATGAATTATTTTTCTTTTAATGCAACTCAATCAACTATTTCATTAAAAGAAAGATTTCAATTATTGATAAAAAAGAGAGGCGGCCTTTCCATCAAAATGGCCGCCTCTCTCCTTTTTAAGCACATCTGTATTGTTTAAATATCTATGAATTATTCAAGGCACAGAGGCACAAAGACACAAAGACACAAAGTCTTCAAGAATTTTTTTGTGCCTTTATGTCTTTGTGTTCTTGTGCCTCTGTGCCTTTTATCAATTGCCAATCCAACAATTCTTAATGCTGAAGAATTTCCTATTAAAATAACAGCCGTCAATCAATATGAAAAAGAAAAAGATGTATTTGTCTTTGAACGTTATGTCATTCTGGAATTCAAAGATATACATCTACAAGCTGACAAAGTTACCTTTGACAGAACAAAAAACGAATTAATAGCCGAGGGTAATGTTTTATTACAAAATGAAAACCAGCATATTTCAGCAGAGACGCTCACTTTGAATCTCAGTACAGAACAGGCAACGCTCTACAAAGTATTTGTGTATGATGACCCGCAGCTTACTATTTTGAGCACAGAATTGAAGAGGGAATCAACAGATGATTACAAAGGTAAAGAAATCAAAATAAATGAATGTAAACAGAGAATACCTCATTGGTCTGCCGCAGCAAAAAAAGCTCATTTAAAAGTGAATAAATGGGTTCGAATGCAGCATTTCACCTTTAAAGTAAAAAATGTTCCGGTTTTTTATCTCCCCTATTTTCATATGCCGCTTGATCGAGACAGAAGTACTGGATTTTTATTCCCAAGTTTCGGTCCAAATGATAGAAAAGGTTTTTATATCGGCAATGCATTTTTTTGGGCAATCAATAGAAATAATGATTTAACTTTTTATCTTGACAGGTGGTGGGATCGTGGTTGGGGTGAAGGTATAGAATATAATTATGCATTACAGGAGGGAAATGGTAAATTCCAGGGAATGGTGTTAAATGATAATTTAATAGGCAGACAATGGTCACTTAAAGGCAGCGTGAATCAGGAAATTGCAAAAGGATTCAAACTATCAGGTCAATGGGATTGGTTTAGCAGTTTAGATTATATCCAGGAATATGAAAATTCTTTTTCACGACTGGCTCGCAGATATAAACTATTGCGTGCCTACATGACTAAAAACTGGTCTCATTATTCTTTGAACACTATTTTCGAAAGCCAGGATACTTTTTTCTCATCAAATAAAACTGTAGTAACAAGAAAAACACCCAAAATCAGTTTTCAACGCTATAATCAAAAATTATGGAATACTCCGTTGTTTCTTGCTTTTGATTCAAGTTTTGGCAACTTTACAAAAACATTAGGACTTGATGATGTCAGGTATAACAGAGTTGATTTTTTTCCTGAATTATCCCTTCCCCTAACCGGTTTACAATGGCTTACCTTCACGCCTTCAATTGGAACTAGAACAACTTATTACACTCATGTGTTAAATGATAAAAATCAATTCATTAAACAAAATTACCTGAAAAAATATGTTGATCTAACACTTGATTTGCGAGGACCAAATATATCCCGTATCTTTGATTTAAGCGAATCATCTTTTACTCCTAAAATAAAGCATAGTATTGAACCAAGAATTTCATACCATTATATTTCACCGGTAAAAACGGATTATCATTTCATTTCAATAGATGAAGTTGATACTAATTACGAAACGAATATGTTTTCATATGGATTAACAAACCGGCTCTTCATAAAGAAAAAAATTGGTCCTGTTGAAACACCATGGGAATTACTTTCATGGGATGTATCACAAAATTATTATTTAACCACTGATCCCACTAAACCATTATCTAAGGAAAAGATCATGAAATTAGGTCCCATACTTTCTTCTGTAAGATTTAATCCATCAAGCAATTTGAGTGCAGATTTCCGTTTGCAGTATGATATTGATAATAAAAAAATATCAAATATCAGCATTAGCAATTTTATTAGAGCTACATGGCTTACTCTTAATCTTGCATGGAATTACAGCAGTTATGGAACCGGAGCAGCAAGCAGTTCAAATAATCAATTGAGAACTAATATACAATTTCCTTTATTGCAAAATAGGTTTAATATATCCAATAGCATTGATTACAATATATCTCAGAAGAAATTACAGTCTGCCTCATTGGGTGTCGTATACAATGATGATTGTTATTCAATAGGAGTAGAATACCAGCGATTTAATATACAGATTCGGCAGGAAGCACAATGGAATTTCTATCTTAGTTTTCCCAGAATAGGCAGGGTATTAGATTATCATGCAGGCA
Source organism: Candidatus Fischerbacteria bacterium RBG_13_37_8 (assembly GCA_001780385.1). Classification (GTDB taxonomy): domain Bacteria; phylum Acidobacteriota; class HRBIN11; order MFGW01; family MFGW01; genus MFGW01. Next base: position 2,874 of record MFGW01000176.1, read on the forward strand.
CACTCAATGAAATGTATTAATAAAAAAGGAGATGAGAATGAAAGGATTAATTCTTAGTGGAGGTAAAGGTACGAGGCTGCGACCTATCACTTATACAAGCGCCAAGCAATTGATTCCTATTGCCAACAAACCTGTTCTTTTCTATGTATTAGAGGACGTATCACGGGCGGGAATAAAAGATGTAGGAATTATCGTAGGTGATTCTGCCAAAGAAATAATGGATGCTGTCGGTGATGGACAGAAATGGAATTTGAATATAACCTACATTCAACAGAATGAACCATTGGGATTAGCGCATACAGTTATGATTTCAGAAAAATTTCTGCGAGGTTCTCCTTTCGTCATGTACCTGGGTGATAATCTCTTGAAGGAAGGAATTTCATCCTTTGTAAATAATTTTGATAGTTCCCAGGCGCAGGCAATGATACTGTTAGCAGAAGTAAATAATCCGCAGGAATTCGGTGTCGCTGAATTAAAAAATGGCAAGGTTGTTCGTCTTATTGAAAAACCACAAAATCCTCCATCAAATTATGCATTAGTAGGTATTTATCTTTTCACCGATATTATTTTTGATGCAGTTAAGCAATTAAAACCATCCTGGCGCAATGAATATGAAATTACCGATGCTATACAGTATTTAATTGATAAAGGTTTTACTGTGGAGCCGCATATAGTAAAAAGTTACTGGAAAGATACGGGCAAACTTGAAGATATACTGGAGGCAAACAGGCTTATTCTTGAAGATATAGCATCTGATATACAGGGCTCGATAGATGAAAAAAGTACCATAATAGGCAAAGTATGCATTGGTACCGGAGCAAAAATTATCAGCTCTACTATTCGCGGTCCTGCAATTATAGGTGAAAATGCCTATATTAAAAATTCTTTTATTGGACCCTTTACATCAATTGGAAATGCCACACAAATTATAAATTCGGAAATTGAAAATAGCATCCTCATGTCTCATTCTAAAATTATCCGGTTGAGAAAAAGAATAGAAGATAGCCTAATAGGAAAAGGCGTGGAAATTAAAAGAGAGACAAAACCACCCAAAGCATACCGATTTATGATAGGTGACCACTCACAAATAGGCATTTACTGAATTTAGATATCGGCTTGCCTCCTGTAGCCTGTTTGAAATAAAATAATAGTACATCAATCATACGGAGTTTATTATGTTAAAGCAAAATAGATTAAAAATATTAGTAACTGGGGGCGCTGGATTCATAGGATCAAATTTTATTCATTCTCTTCTTGCTCATTACCCGGAACATTCAATAATAAACCTTGATAAATTGACATATGCAGGCAATATCGACAATATTGCGGACCTGCAGGACAATAAGCATCACACCTTTATCATGGGGGATATTTGCGATAAATCCCTCGTGAATGCCGTAATTCCTGGCACCGACCTCATTGTTCATTTTGCTGCAGAAACTCATGTTGATCGTTCAATACATGAAGCCGGCGAATTCCTGCAAACAGACATAATTGGTACTTTCATATTGCTGGAAGCAGCTAAAAAACATAAAGTGAAACTATTTATTCAAATATCGACTGATGAAGTTTACGGAAGCATTGAAAAAGGATTCTGCACAGAAAATTCTCCCCTGATGCCTTCTAATCCCTATTCAGCAAGCAAGGCTGCTGCCGATAGGCTCGCCTACTCATATTATAAAACATACCAGTTGCCGGTTATTATAACAAGATGCAGCAATAATTACGGTCCATACCAACATCCTGAAAAATTAATTCCACTGTTCGTTACTAATGCAATTGAAGATAAACCTCTGCCACTCTATGGTGATGGCTTAAATATCAGAGATTGGATATATGTTGAAGATCATTGCACCGCCCTCGAATTAATAATAAATAAAGGTGACGTCGGAGAAGTATATAATATTGCAACACATCATTTTCGCACAAATATAGAAGTCACAAAAATAATTTTAAAATATCTTCATAAACATGAAACATTGATTACCTACGTTAAAGATAGACCGGGACATGATAGAAAATATTCAATAACTAATTCAAAATTAAAAAAACTTGGCTGGAAACCACTCACTACTTTCCGAAATGGAGTGCAAAAAACAGTACAATGGTTTATTGATCATGAAGCATGGTGGAAAAAAATTAAACATCAGAATGCTGAATTTATTAAATTTCATGCAACACATTATCAGTCCCTTGAAAAAGGTTAAGATAGACCAAGGTTAAAGTTAATGAGGAGTAGAGGCTGAAGAGAGGTTAAGATAAACAAGGTCTTTTCTTAAACCTCATCCTAAACCTCTCCTTGACTTCAACCTCAAGCATTTCTTAACCTTAACCTTTTTTATTTTTGGAGAGAACTGAATAATTCCCCGTGTAATTCTTGAATTTTTTTATGATTAATGCTATAAATAGCAAACTGTTCGCGACAGTTCAATGTGATTAAATTTTGAATTTATTTTAAGGAGGACAAGTGAAAGTATTAATAACAGGAATAACAGGATTTGCTGGCAGTCACCTGGCAGATTATATTTTAAAAGAAAAAACTAATGTGGAACTACATGGAATTAAGCGATGGCGAAGCAGAATGGAAAACATTATACATATCGAGAAATACCTGCAATTACATGAAGCAGATTTGCGGGATGCTTCAAGTGTGCTTTCTCTAATTGAATATATAAAACCTGATTATATATTTCATTTAGCTGCACAGAGCTTTGTTCCTGCATCATGGAAAACTCCGTCAGAAACCATTACAACTAATATTAATGGTCAAGTGAACATTTTCGAAGCAGTGAGATATCTAAATTTGCATTCATATATTCAAATAGCATGTTCGAGTGAAGAATATGGCTTAGTACTTACTCACGAACTGCCCATTAAAGAGACAAATCCGCTCAGACCTCTCAGTCCTTATGCAGTAAGCAAGGTAGGACAGGATTACCTGGGATATCAATATTTTATGAGTTACAAAATGAATATAGTTCGCACAAGGGGATTCAATCATACGGGACCGCGGAGAGGAGATGTATTTGTCACTTCAAATTTTGCCAAGCAAATAGCAGAAATAGAGCTTGGTTTAAAAGAGCCGGTTATTTTTACCGGTAATCTGGAAGCAAAGCGTGATTTTACCGATGTGCGAGATATGGTGAAAGCATACTGGCTTTCTTTAGAAAAAGGCGAGCCTGGCGAAGTATACAACATAAGTTCTGGACAGGCATATTCAATCCAGGAAATAATTGATAAGCTTCTGCAATTAGCATCTGTTAAAGTTGAAATAAAGACTGATCCTGGCCGATTAAGACCTTCTGATGTGCCTGTTTTACTTGGAGATAATACAAAATTCAAGCAGCAAACTGGCTGGGAACCAACAATTCCGTTTCATCAAACGTTGCAGGATCTTCTTTCTTTCTGGCGCGAGAAATTAAAAACAAGCTGATAATCCATCATTCATTATTGGAAATTATGTGAGAAGGATTATCTGGATAAAAAATGAAAGCATTTATCACGGGTATAACCGGATTTGTGGGCAGTCATTTAAGTGAGAGACTTCTAGCTTCAGGTTTTGAAGTTGCCGGTATAGACACTAATGAAAGCGGTTTGCAGTATCTGCCTTCAAAAAAAAATATTTCCTTTTACTGTGGAGATATAACGGATGAAGATTTCATACAGCGTACTTTGCTCGATTATCAGCCTGATTGGATTTTTCATTTAGCGGGAATTTCGAGTGTCTCAAAATCATGGCAAAATTTAAAGACAACCTATCAAATAAATATTCTTGGCGCCTTTAATTTGCTTGAGTCCTGCCTATTGCTAAAAAATAAGCCCCGTGTCTTGCTCGTAGGTTCTGCGGAAGAATATGGGAAAATAAATACTAAGCGGGCAATAAAAGAAAGTTTTTCATTAAAGGGCTTTTCACCTTATGCAATTTCAAAAATTACACAGGAATATCTTGGAATTCATTATTATAAAATTCATAAATTGCCGATAGTGCGAACACGTTCATTCAATCATACAGGACCCAGGCAAAGCGATGCATTTGTCTGTTCTTCATTTTGTAAACAGGTAGCAGAAATTGAATGCCTGGGCAAAGAAGCAGTAATAAAAGTAGGTAATCTGGAAAGCTGTCGCGATTTTTCAGATGTCCGCGATGTCGTCGATGCATACATCCTCTTGATGAAAAAAGGCCGGGCATCATCTGCATATAATGTTTGCAGTATGAAAGCATATAGCATAAAGGATATACTTACTATGATCATTGGATATTCTTCTAAATCAATAACGATAGAAACAGATGAATCACGCTTCAGGAAAATGGAAATTCCATATTTAATGGGTGATAACACGAAGCTGAAAAAATTAGGATGGCTGCAATCTTACTCCATAGAACAAACATTATTGGATTCATTACAATATTGGCGAACAATTTGCCAGGGAAATGTACTATGATATCCACCCACCAGCAAAAAGAATCTATTTTTATTACAGGAGCTACTGGTTATTTAGGTCATTCTTTAGCTAATAAACTCGCATCTCTTGGTTACGAGGTAAAAGCATTAGTAAGAGATATAACTCCTCCGTCTCAATCTGCAGAAGCTATATCCCTGGATCCCGCTATCAAAAAAGTACGTGGTACTCTTTTAGACATTGATTCTTTCATAGCAGAGGTGAAAGGTTGTACAACATTAATTCATGGAGCAGCGCTTGTTAAAGTATGGATCAAGGAAAAAAGCCTCTTCTATAAAATAAATGTAGAGGCGCTCAGGGAACTTTTTCAAAAAGCGAATGAAATTGGTGTGACCAAGATCATTCAAATATCCTCTTTTATGACAATTGGACCTTCAAAAAATGCTCTCCTTACAGAACAACATATGCACTCTGAATATTCTTTCTGCAATGATTATGAAAGGAGCAAATACCTTGGGGACAAGACCTCTGAAGAATTAATAAAAGGAGGATATCCCATTATAAGAATTTATCCCGGCGTTATTTATGGTCCAGGCAAATTAACTGATGGGAACATAGTTGCCAAAATTATTATTGATTACTTGCAAGGAAAAACACCTGGAATTATTTGCGGTGATTCAATATGGTCATATGCATATATTACGGATGTTATAAATGGTATCATTGCAGCCATGCAGAAAGGAAGAACCGGAGAACGTTATATCCTTGCTGGTGAAAATAAAACATTGCGTGAACTCTATTCTTTTATTTCCGAACTGTCACATAAAAAACCTCTTACAATCAACATTCCTGCTTCAATTGCTTATTTCATAGGAAGTTTATACTGGATAATCGCAGAATTATTTAACAAGGAACCACAATTCACCCACCAGGTAATTAATGTCTTTAAGCAAAATTGGGCATTTAGCAGTCAAAAAGCAATTGAAGAATTAGACTATTCCATTACTCCATTTGATAGTGGAATGAAAAATACTTTTGATTGGATAATAAATATAATACATTATAAAAAATAATTTTTGCTCATTGCAGAAAAGATGTTTTTATAAAGTGAATAACTATGGCATTAACAAATCAAGAAAAAGCTGAAGTAAAAAGAAAA
>MFGW01000176.1:8483-10899 GCA_001780385.1 Candidatus Fischerbacteria bacterium RBG_13_37_8
ATTACCCCTAGCGCTGCTTTGCGCATTGCTTGCGTTTATAAATAATGCCTTTATTCTCCCAAGAATGGGTGGTAAGAAAATTTACCGTCCTGATGAAATAAAAAAAGGATATCCTCCCGGTATTCTACTATATCCCATTGCCGTATTCCTGCTTATTTTGATTTATAGAAATCATTTCCATATTGCGGCATCAATCTGGGCTATCATGGGATTTGGAGATGGGGGAGCAGCGTTATTTGGTACTTTGTTTGGCAAACATAAGCTGCCCTGGAATCCTCATAAATCATATGAAGGAACTATCTCCTATCTTATATTTGGAAGTGCCGGCGCGTGTTTTTTATGCTGGTGGACTGCTTTGGGTAAAGGAATGCCCCCTTATTCACCAGTTTATAGTTTTATTATAGTACCCATAATTGTAACCATTATTTCAGCTATTCTTGAAAGTTACCCGACAAAATTGGATGATAATATTACTATTCCTATCATCGGGAGTTTCTTAATGTACAGCTTATTTCAGATATCCATACCCATTAATGTTGAAGCTTTCATGCAGGATATAATCCCTGCAATAGTTATCAGTGCTATTTTGGGTTTCACCGCTTTTTTATTAAAAACTGTAGATGTGTTTGGTCTCATTATTGGAATTATGATAGGAGTGATAAACTACAGTTTTCTCGGCTGGAAAGGATTTTTGCTTCTTGCACTATTTTTTATCCTGGGCAGTCTTTCAACCAAATTAGGGTATCAAAACAAGAAGAAAAAAGGCCTGGCTGAAAAAAAAGAGGGAGCCAGGAGCTGGACAAATGCTATTTCTAAATGTAGCGTGGGAACTATTCTTGCCCTTTTTGCATACCTTGCAATTCCTGAGTATACATTATTTTTCACCATCGCTTTTGTTGCATCGTATGCCGCAGCAACCACAGACACACTTTCCAGTGAAATAGGTCAATGGTTAGGCAAAAAAGCATATTCACTCGTTTCATTCAAACAAGTACCTCCCGGCACAGAAGGCGCTGTCTCGGTTGAGGGTACTGCTGCCGGTATTACCGGCGCTATCTTTATGGCACTGCTCTCATTCTGGATGAATTTAATTCCCTTATCAGCTATTCCAATTATCGTATTCGCTGCGCTACTATCAAATCTTTTTGAAAGTTACATGGGTATTTTCTTTGAATCAGAAGGCATGGCAAATAAAGAAACTATTAATTTCCTCAATACATTATGCGCCGCAGTATTCGCATTTTGCATGGCTTTCCTGCTATGAAAAAGAAACGAAAAACTAAAATTTATACAAAAATTCTTATTGGCTTGTTGCTCGGTATACCTTTCGGTCTCTTATTTCAAGTAAAACCGGACAGTATTATCATAACGTTCAAAGAACAAAATAAAATAATAAAAGAGCAGGTTTCAGGATGGTCTACTGTTATTTTTACCTTTAAAGATCATAAAGAACAGTTCAAAGTCGGGGATCATAATAAAATAATCAATTTTTTTAATCAGCATCCTGAGAAAATGAACCTGAAATTAATCATGCAATTTCCTGAGGATCGCCAAAGAACATACAATAACGTCATTAAAATAGCGAGATCCAGCAGTTTGCCCCTGCATTTAAAACCCATCGGAACAATATTCATCCGTCTATTAAGTTTTATTGCAATTCCTCTTGTTATTGCTTCATTATTTGTAGGAGCAGCAAGTCTTGGTGATATAAAGAAAGTAGCAAGGATAGGCAGCAAAACATTGCTGTACTTCCTCTCTACCACTGCTATCGCTATCTCAATAGGATTACTCCTTGCAAATATTATAAAACCCGGCATCAGAATATCTCCGGAAAGCAAGGAACATCTTATGCAGGAATATACCATTGACGTTAAAAAAATTGAAGAACGTGCTTCTCAAGACAGCATGGCTGATTTTTTTGTTGAAATTGTTCCTACTAATCCTTTTAATGCGATTTCATCGGGAGATATGCTGCCAATAATTTTTGCTGTAATATTTCTTGGCATAGTTGCTACTACTATAGATAAGGATAAATCAAAAATCGTGATTAATTTTTTTGATGCTTTTACCGATATCATGATAAAAGCGGTCGATGTAGTTATGAAATTAGCTCCCTATGCCGTTTTTGTATTAATAGGAGCCATCATAAGCGAATTTGGATTCGGCATCATTCAAACCCTGATCTGGTATGTTGCCACGGTGATTATCGGATTAGCACTTCATTTATTTATCACCTACCCCCTCATACTAAAAATATTTACAAAAACTCCTATTACCAAATTTTTTAAAGCAATCAGACCGGCTCAATTAGTAGCATTCAGCACCAGTTCCTCCGCAGCCACATTGCCGGTGAATATGGAATGCTGTGAAAAGAATCTAGATATTCCAAGGGGCATCACCAGTTTTGTTCTTCCCC
>MFGW01000176.1:10963-12097 GCA_001780385.1 Candidatus Fischerbacteria bacterium RBG_13_37_8
ACAAATATACGGGCAGGGATTAACATTCGGTAATCAACTTACTGTTCTTTTCGCAGCAGTACTGGCATCCATCGGAACGGCGCCTGTACCGGGTGTCGGATTAATTATGCTCATAATAATTCTCAAATCCATAAACATTCCCGAAGAAGGAATTATCCTCATCCTTGGCGTAGACAGATTACTCGATATGTGCAGAACAGTTGCAAATGTCTCCGGAGATGCCGTAGGAGCTACCGTCATTGCCAGTTCTGAAAAAGCCATGCAGGTTTAACCGGGAATATTTAAAACATCATGCGCAGTTATTTTATTTATGAATAAAACCAATCAAGCTAACAGTAACATAGAAAAAGCTCTCCTGACCGCTATTATTCTGACAATAACCTATTTCATTATCGAGATAATAGGTGGATTAATAAGTGGTTCATTATCCCTGTTAAGTGATGCAGGACATATGCTTAGAGATGTACTGGCGCTTTTTATCTCGCTGGGTGCTCTTAAATTAGCAAAAAAAATACCAAGCAAAACAAAAACTTTTGGTTATCACCGCATTGAAATTTTTTCAGCTTTTCTTAATGGACTCCTGCTTATAGTGATTAGTGTCTGGATTTTGAAAGAAGCATTCCACCGGTTTTATTTACCACGAACTATCGAAAGTCATACCATGTTTTTCGTTGCAGTAATAGGATTAATAGTAAATATATACGTCGCAATAAAACTTCACGGAAGTGAAGACCTGAATATAAAAAGTGCCTTCTATCATGTACTGACCGATACTCTTTCTTCCGCAGCAGTTATTTTCGCATCAATATGGATTTATTTTAAGCAACAATATATTATCGATACACTGCTTAGTGTGGCTATTTCAATTTTTCTTATCCTGTCAGCCATAACTTTATTGAAAGAATCAATATTCATCCTGTTGGAATTCACCCCGCGCAATATCAAATTCGATGATATAATAAAAGATATAGAAACGGTAGCGGGAGTGAACGGTATTCATAATGTGCACTTATGGAGTTTATGTTCTAATATTAATGTACTTGATGCACATATCTATTGTACTGAAAATGATCTCTGTCGCATTGAAGAGATCAAGCAAGAAATCAAGATGAGACTGTCAAAATATAATATAAA
>MFGW01000176.1:12150-23944 GCA_001780385.1 Candidatus Fischerbacteria bacterium RBG_13_37_8
AATTATCAAATCATTAATAAGGGGAATATTATGAAAAGAATATTAATAGTTGATGATGAAAAGAATATACGACTTTCTTTAAGCAATTTTTTAAAGGTAGAAGGGTATGAGACCATAGAAAGTGAGGATGGAGAAGAAGCAATAAAATTGCTGGACAGGGAAGATATAGACATAGTGATATTAGACTTATTTATGCCAGGGCTGGATGGTATGGAAGCATTGAAAATAATGAAGCAAAGACATGAAAACATACCGGTGATCATGCTCACTGCTCACGGAAATACGGAACGAGCAGTGCAGGCAATTAAACACGGCGCGTATGATTTTCTTGATAAACCACCCAATACAGATAAAATGCTTGTAGCCATATATAATGCACTCGATATGAAACAATTGAGAGAAGAAAAAAATGAATTGGAATCACTTTCCTATGGCAAAGAAAAATTAATAGGCGAAAGCACTCTTATGAAAGAACTGTATCAGCAAATAGAACGTGTTGCTCCTCTCAATACGCGTGTTCTCATCGTTGGAGAAAGCGGTACAGGAAAAGAATTAGTAGCTCTTGCCATCCATAAAAAAAGCAAAAGAAAAGAGAGGAGATTTATCAAAGTAAATTGTGCAGCAATACCTTCTGAACTTTTTGAAAGTGAATTTTTTGGGCATGAGAAAGGCTCCTTTACCGGAGCTATTTCCAAAAAAATCGGAAAGTTCGAAAAAGCAGATGGAGGCACTCTATTCTTAGATGAAGTCGGAGATATTCCTCTTCACCTGCAGCCAAAGATTCTGCGTGCTATACAATATGGAGAAATACAGAGAATTGGAAGTGATAAAGAAATATATGTTGATGTACGCATTATTGCTGCAACGAATCGTGACTTGCAGAAAGCAGTATCTGAAAATAAATTCCGCGAAGACCTGTTTTATCGCCTTAATGTATTCCCTATTTCAGTACCTCCATTGAGAGAACATAAAGAAGATATTCTCCCTTTGACAAATCATTTTGTTAATCAAATAGCCGTTGAAAATAATTTTAAATCACCAAGCATTGATGACAGCGCCATAAATGCCCTTATGAATTATGATTATCCGGGTAATATCAGGGAATTGAGAAATATTCTGGAAAGAGTTCTTATTTTATCAAGCTCCGAAACAATTTCAGATTCTCATATAACGTCGGTAATTGGAATAAAACATGATGATGAACATTATGGAGATGACCTTAAAGGTAAAGTACTCAGCACAGAAAAAAAAGTTATTGAAGAAACACTGGAAAAATATAACTGGAATATTTCAAAAGCAGCTAAACACCTCGGCTTAGAAAGAAGCCACCTCTATAAAAAAATGAATAAACTAAATATAAAAAGGCAGAGGTAGAGAAGAGGGGGATCAATGTCAAGATTAATATTAACAAGGCTTTTTCCTAAACCTCATCCTCTTTCTAACTTCAACCTCATTCTATCTTTACCTATACCTTTTCTTTACTTACTCTATCCCCTTAACTGTGATAATATCTTTCCTGGTGGGTCCATTTGATAAAAGAGCTATGCTACAGCCTAAATAATCCTCAATAGCTTTAAGATAATTTTTTGCCTGGAGTGGAACATCATCATAATTTTTAAGAGAGTGAGTATTTGTTTTCCATCCTGGTATCTCTTTATAAACAGGTGTACATTCCTGCAGTATCCATAATTCAGAAGGAAAATCAGTAAGTATTTCGTTTTTATGCTGATACGCCACACATATTTTTATTTTATCAAAATCATCCAGCACATCAAGTTTAGTGACAGCAAGAGATTCACAGCCATTTATAGTACATGCATATTTTAGCGCTACTAAATCGAGCCATCCGCATCTGCGTGGTCTTCCCGTAGTAGCCCCATATTCTTTCCCCTTTTGCCTGATAATCTCCGCTTCATTGGTATAAATTTCAGTTGGAAATACTCCCCCTCCTACTCTTGTCACATATGCTTTCATTATGCCAAGAATACTGCCAATCTTTGTTGGACTGATGCCTAAACCGGTGCATATTCCGCCTGAAACCGTGCTCGAAGAAGTTACATAGGGATAGGTGCCATGATCTATATCAAGCATGGTTCCCTGTGCTCCTTCAAATAATATTTTATCTCCAACCTCCATTTTATCCGTCAGGTACATGGTTACATCCGCTAAATATGGAACTATATGAGGCCTTACATGCACAATTTCATTGAGCATCGCTTCTAAAATTTCATTTTTGTTCACCCGGTAATAATGCTTGTAATAATCTATATTTAAACTTAATTTTTCTTTTAAATATTGAAGATTTTCAATATCAGCAATTTGAATTCCTCTCCTACCTATCTTATCTTCATAGGAAGGACCTACCCCTCTCATTGTGGTACCAATTTTTTTTTCGGCTAAAGATTCTTCACACTGGTTCTCATAGGTAACATGATAGGGAAAAATAAGATGTGCCTTTTTGCTAATTAATAATCGTCTTTCCAGGCTAACACCTAAATTTTCCAACATGCTCATCTCTGATTTTAATGCTTTAAGATCGATAACCACACCATTGCCTATGACACATGTTGTATGCTTCCATAAAATACCTGACGGAATCAGATGCAAAATAACTTTTTCCTTGTCAATATAAACGGTATGACCTGCATTATGCCCACCTTGAAAACGTGCAATGATATCATATTTTTCAGATAGTACATCTACAATCTTACCCTTGCCTTCATCCCCCCACTGCAAACCAACTATTGCCAAATTTCCCTTCATTTTTTCTCCAAATATTATTATTTACTCTTTAATAATATTGATTACTTTAAATTGACATTATTTCTTTTTCTTTACTATCCGCTACCTGCCCTACTTTTTCTATATAGTCATCTGTTAATTTTTGTATCTTATCCTGCCATTTCTTGGAATCATCTTCGGATAATTCCTTATTCTTTTCCATTTTGCGCGTCTTTTCATTCCCTTCCCTGCGTATCAGCCTGATTGAAGTTTTATATTCTTCAGCAATTTTCCATACTTTCTTTGCCAACTCTTTCCTTCTTTCTTCCGTAAGTGAGGGAATTTGTAATTTAATCAATTTCCCGTCACTGATTGGATTAATACCAAGATCAGATGCTAAAAGAGCTCTCTCTATATCTTTTAATGTTGCAACATCCCAGGGCCTGACGAGAATTAAATTTGCTTCCGGAATTGACAGGGAAGCTACTTGATTAATTGGAACTGAAGTCCCAAAATATTCAACTCTTATATTGTCCAGAATTGATAATGAAGCACGTCCCGTTCTTATTATTCCAACATCCTTTTTCATAGCATGTAGCGCATTTTCCATCTTCTTTTTTAATTCATTATAATATTCATCAAGCATGGCTATCTTCTCCTATACTTGAACCTATTTTTTCTCCATCGAGTATTTTTTTGATATTTCCTTTTTTGTTAATATCAAAAACAATAATAGGCATCTTATTTTCCATACAAAGTGAAATAGCAGTAGAATCCATAATTTTAATATTCTGCTGGAGCACATCCATAAATGAGAGATGATTAATTTTAATAGCTTTTGGATTTACCAATGGATCTTCATTGTACACACCATCCACTTTGGTAGCTTTAAGAATGACATCTGCCTTTATTTCAATAGCTCTTAATGCCGCGGCTGTATCAGTAGAAAAATAAGGATTACCTGTCCCACAAGCAAAAATCACTATCCTTTTTTTTTCAAGGTGCCGGATTGCCCTGCGTCGAATAAATGGCTCCCCAACTTCTTTTATTTCTATTGCAGACATTAAACGCGTAACTTTATCATATTTCTCGAGGTAACTTTGAAGCGCTATAGCATTAATTGCGGTACTCAGCATCCCCATATAATCACCAGAAACCCTGTCAATGCCATTCCGGGAAGCTATATCACCTCTTATAATATTCCCCCCGCCAATTACTACCCCAATATCCACACCTGTATCATGCACCTGTATTATTTCCTGTGCAATATAATTTAACATATTGAAATCAATACCAGAATGATTTCCACCTTGAAGCGCTTCCCCGCTTAACTTCAACAATATTCTATTATATAATGGCTTTAGCATAAATCAATACTTATGCTTCTCCAAGCTTATACCTAATAAATCTGCTGATAGTTATATTCTCCCCAAATTTAGCTATAGCATTTTGAATTAATTCACGTATTGTTAATGCAGGATCTTTTATAAATGGCTGATCATACAAGCTAACTTCAGATAAATAAATTTTTAGCTTTTCCTCAAGCAGTTTATCTTTATCTTCTATCGGCTCAGAGGAAGCTTCTATTTCTTTAAGCAAACTTGCTTTTACTTCATCAATACATTCCTGGGTAATCGATGAAGTATCTATATATTTAGGATCAGAAGCCGCAATTTGCATTGCAATATCATTAATTATTTCATTAAATTCAGGCGTCCGCGCTACAAAATCAGTCTCACAATTCACTTCTACCAGTACACCTAATTTCCCACCCGTGTGTATGTAGGCTCCTATACAACCTTCTTTTGTTGCACGGTTGGCCTTCTTTTGAGCAATCGCTATGCCTTTCTTTTTTAACAACGCTATCGCTTTCTCAAAATCACCCTCTACTTCTACCAGGGCTCGCTTACATTCCATTACACTTGCACTGGTCTTCTCTCGTAAAGATTTAATTAATTCAATGCTAATTGCTTTCGTACTTTCTGAATTATTCATAATGTTCTTCCTCTTCATAATCTTCGCTTATCGTAATTGCTTGCGCAATATCTTCATGCATTTCATCACCCTCTGCTTTTTCTGATACCACTTCTTCGGCAAATTGCTCCTGATAAATTTTCCCACCTTCATTTATTGCTTCTGCAAATTTTAAGGTAAACATTTTTACTGCTCTTATCGCATCATCATTTCCCGGTATAACATACGCAACTCCTGTCGGATCACAATTTGTATCTACTACTGCAATTACTGGTATATTCATGATTGCCGCTTCTTTCACTGCAATTGATTCCTTGCGTGGATCAATTATTATAATAGCATCAGGCAATGTATCCATATTCTTGACGCCGATATATAATTTTTCAAGTCTCCGTATGAGTTTATCCAAACGCGATGCTTCCTTCTTAGATAATTCTGACCATTTATCACTTCCTTTCATCTCTAAAAGCATTAAATATTTATCAATGCTCTTTTTTATGCTCCCATAATTCGTTAGTATACCACCGGGCCATCGCCTGTTGATATAATACATCGAACATTGCTTTGCTGCCTCCTGTATAGCATCTTGTGCTTGTTTTTTCGTACCAACAAATAATACTTTTTTACCATTGGAAACTAAACTGACTAGAAAATCAGCGGCTTCTTGAAATTTCTTTGCTGATTGCTGCAAATCAATTATGTGAATCCCATTTCGTTCATTATAGATATAAGGTTTCATTTTGGGATTCCATTTCCTTTTCTGATGCCCAAAATGAACACCAGCCTCTAATAAATCTTTCATGCTTACTACTACCAAGTTTTCACCGGCATTTAACGTGCCGGTTTAACACCTCCTTTTTTGCATAAATTGCATATACATAACTAAAACGTTATCTCTTTGAATATTGGAATCTTTTGCGTGCACCGGGCTGTCCATATTTTTTCCGTTCTTTTTCTCTGGAATCACGCGTCAGCATTTTATTGTCTTTTAAAATTTTTCTTAATTCCGGATTAAATTTTTCCAGTGCCCTGGAAATGCCTAACTTGATTGCATCTGCTTGTGCTGATATTCCACCACCTTTTGTGGTAATGAATGCATCAAATTTATCTATAAGATTAGTTAATGCCAATGGCGAACGTGCTATATTTTGAAGAGCAACCATCGGAAAATATTCATGTAATTCACGATTATTGACCATTACCTTGCCGGATCCTTCCCGTAAAAAAACTCGTGCTATTGAAGTCTTGCGTTTGCCGGTACCATAATATTGTACAATATTCACTTCTTCCTCCAAATTTTATTATGCTAATTTCTTCGAAGCAAAATTTATAGCAAGTACCTCCGGCTGCTGCGCTGTATGAGGATGCTTTTCTCCAACATAAAGTTTTAACTTCTTCTCATATTTCTTCCTCAATAAATTCTTCGGAAGCATTCCGGATACTGCATATAATATAAGTCTTCGCGGATCTTTCTTGAATAACTCACGAGCAGTCATTTCTTTTAATCCGCCTATATAAGTAGAATGCGAATAATATATTTTATCTGTCCACTTCTTCCCGGTTAATTTAATTTTATCTACATTCACTACTATTACAAAATCTCCTGTATCCATAAAAGGAACATAGTTCGGTTTGTATTTCCCTGTCAATAAGCGAGCAATACACGTAGCTAATCTTCCCAATGTATGTCCATTTGCATCGATCAAGTACCACTTCCTTGTTATATCAGCACTCTTCGGTATATATGTTTTCATACCTTCTCCTTTTTCTTGCTGCAAATTTTCTTTTTTCAAATGAAGCATCTACTTCGCAATGACAATCCCATAAGATACCAAATTTCACCCTATTTGTCAAGCTGGTGTTTAGTAATCGAAATTGCCTATGCATATAATGTTTCCGTGCATGATTCTTGTTATCTTGCATTATCACAAATTGAAGATAAGCCATTTATCATAGCCAATTATAAATTTGTTGAACGCATAAAAGGATTCAAACGTGTTATCAAGTCAGCTCAATTATAAATCAGCGCTTGGCATTCGCGCCACATAACTTGGTTTCTCATTGTGTTTCTCCTTGGGGATAGAACTCGTAAATCTAGTCAAAGATATTTGAAATTTCAAATATCTTTAGTGAGGCACAAAGTAAAAATTGACAAATTATCATTTAAGACAAACATGTTGTCTCTAAATTGGCGCTAAGCGCCGTAGTAATTTTTATCTTAAATCGGCGGGAAGATTTTTCCTGTTTTTATTCATGACATTTACGAGGCGGGATGCTGTCTGACTTAATCCTGCATTAAATAATGCGGATAATGTTCTATTTGCAAGGTAATACTTGGCTTCGAGAAAGAAATATTTTTTGCTGTTTTCTGCAAGATATTTACATTCTTCAGGCAGCATTACAAGACTGACTCTTATATTCGGAGCTACTCCTATAGGCAGTTTTTTCTCCATGCAGGCATGATACAAACGTTGAAATATAGGAATCATATCTTCTGTTTTTGGTGGAGGCTCATCCTGGTAATCGGTTCCGATAAGCGGTCGGAAAATACATACGGTAGGAATCGCTCCTTTATCCGTAATCCAATCTATTGCCTTTATTGAACTTTCCGGTGATTCCAAACCCGCAACTATCTCTCCATTGCAGGTCTCAAATATTTTTGAGCAAAATTCAATAGCATCAAGATAACGCTTCAATCCATACTGCTCATTCTTGCCCGGACACACCTCTATAAACCGTGGTTCATCAAATATCTCGAAACAAAAAGATACTCTGTTTACCCCTATCTTCTTCATATGATAATATTTTGTCAGATCATGATGCGGAGGAGTCTGAATCCCTATTAACAAACCTAATTCCTTTTTGATTTTTCTTATATACGGATCCAATATATCCAGGTAAGTATCTCCCGGATAATGTCCAGTATTAAAATCTACATAGGTTATTTTTGATTCTTTGCGTGCAGCTAATACAGTCTCAAAAACCTCATTGACCGACTTTTCATCAGCATCATCTACTCCTAAATTCAATCCAACTGAACAAAATTTACAATTAGCATGTGGTTTTCTTAACCAATATTCACACACTTTGGATGGATAAACAGCAAGATACGTGCCCTGCAAACTTCCAATGGTCGACATGAGCTTCCCACTGCTTGTCTTTTGAGTATACCATAATGGTTGAGAAGATAAAGTAATGCGACATATTTCTTCTTCCTCACGATATATAAAATATTTTCCTGCCTTGCGATATAATACATAAGGGGAATTTTTTGCAAATGCTTCAACTACCGGTATATTTGTATATAAACCATGTGGAAGAATTACTTCTAAACCACTTCCCAATCCAGCTCGTGTTCTCATTATTTTTCTTCCACCATCTTCCTCTATCAAACAACTATCGTCAATTCGTATTCCTTTGCAATATAAATCTAACTTTAATAAACCTGGATTCATTTTATTATTCATCTGCATCAGTTCTTTTCTCCTTCAAAATAAAGGGTTCGAGGATTCAAGGAGTCAAGTGCTGGCGAACAAAACGTTCACCCTTTCCTTGCAATCCGTGCTTCGCTAATCAGCAACAAATTATTTATACATTATAAGCAAAATGAATCAATTTAGCAAAAGGTAAAGGTGGTTAAGGTTAAGACAGGATGAGGCTGAAGTCAGACAGGGGCTTAGAATTAGGTTTAGAAAAAGACCTTGTTTATATTAATCTTGACAGCATCTCCTTCTTATTTTCCTCGACTCCTGCTTTACTTCAACCTCATTCTATCTTTACCTCTACCTCTTTCTTTACCTCTTCTCTTAAAACATCACTACCATTGCGACCGCATTCTCTTTACTATGAGAAATACTGACTTCTATTGTTTGCACGTTTTTTTCCAATGCTATTTCTCGCGCTTTTTTGTACAGATAAAGAACCGGTTTACCAGTTCCTATATTCAGAATTTCAATATCCTGCCATCCGACACCGCTTCTTATCCCAGCACCTAATGCTTTCATTGTGGCTTCTTTTGCAGCAAAACGTCCGCTATAATTGTGATATTTCATCCTTTGACTTTCACAGTATTCTATTTCTCTCGATGTGAATAATTTATGGATAGCATGATCGGGGTAATTCTTTATGAGTTCTTCTACGCGATTTATTTCAATAATATCGACGCCGATTCCGATTATCATAGTGCTCCTATGCAGATAATAATATTTTAAACCAGAGAGAACACAGAGATTTTTTTTTCTCTCTCTGTGTACTCAGTGGTTTTATTTTTAATTCTATTTACATTTGCTTCTGGGTATCCTTTTAGGTAGTATGAAAAAATATTCAGGTATTGCCATATACGGGCAGACACATGGGTCTGCCCTTACAAAAACTATTCTACGGATGAATCTGGTTCAAGCATGGAATGAATATTATGTTTATGTAATTTTCTGTATAAATGACGCCGGTCTATATTAAGAATTCGTGCAGCTTTTGCTATATTACCACCCGCATTGCTGACTACCGTTTCAATATACTGTTTCTCAAATTCAGCTCGTGCTTCCTGCAGACTTATCAGTGATTTCATCGGTATGGAAAAATCATAAAGCGCTCCGCTCTGAAGTTGTGATATTTCTTCGGTTAAAAATGGTGTTTTGTATCCTGCTATTATATGCTCCTCATCTATTTCATCAGTGCTCACCATTATTATCAATCGCTCAATCGTGTTTTTTAATTCTCTGACATTTCCGGGCCAATCATACATCTTTAATAAATCTAATGCTTTCTTCGTTATCTCTTTTTGCTTCTTTCCATATTCTTCCGAAAATACCATGATAAAATGATTCACCAATAAAGGTATATCTTCCTTTCTATCCCGCAATGGCGGCACATATATCGGTATCACATTAATTCTAAAAAATAAATCTTCCCTGAAATGCCCCTTTTTAATTTCTTCCGATAATACTTTATTAGTCGCTGATATAACACGCACATCTATCTCTATGCTTTTCGTACTCCCCAATGGCTCAAATCGCTGCTCCTCTAATACCCGAAGCAGTTTTGCTTGCGTCTTTAAACTCATATCAGCTATTTCATCTAAAAACAAAGTGCCACTATGTGCAATTTTTAACTTCCCGTCTTTATTCTTTATGGCTCCTGTGAATGCTCCCTTTGTATAGCCAAATAATTCACTTTCTATGAGACCCTCCGGAATGGCTGCACAATTTACTTCCGCAAATACTTCATCAGCACGCAAACTCTTGAGATGTATATTTCTCGCTACTAATTCTTTCCCCGTCCCATTCTCACCATATATTATCGTCCGACCATTTGTGGGTGCTGCCTTCTCAATCTCCTCCTTTAATTTTTTTATCTTATCGCTCTCCCCTATTAAAATATATTTATCACTGATCTGTTTCTTTAATAATCTATTTTCTTCTTCAAGTTTTTTATGTTTTATCGCATTCTGAATTACCAGTATTGTTTTATCCATGGATAAAGGTTTTTCGATGAAATCAAAAGCTCCTAATTTTGTGGCTTTTACCGCCATCTCTATACTTCCATGCGCAGATATTATGACCACACTGCTATTCGAATCAAGATTCCGTATTTGCTCTAAGGCAGTAATACCATCCATTCCGGGTAACCATATATCTAAAAGCACTAAATCAAAGAGACTCTTTTCCATTAAATCAAGACAATTTTCTGCTGTCTCAACTGCTTCCACTTCATAATCTTCATCAATTAAAATCGCTGACAATGATGATCGAATTCCTGCATCATCATCTACAATAAGTATTTTTCCTTTTGGCATAAAGTGCTCTCTCCATGCTATTAATTGAATGGTATTTCAATCTGAAATTTAGCTCCACTTGGTTCATTATCTTCAATTCTTATATAACCTCCATGATCAGAAATAATTCTTGCAACTATTGCTAATCCTAATCCCATTCCTTTTTTCTTTTTTGAATAATAAGGCAGAAATATCTTTTCTCTTTCTTCCAGCGGGATACCTGTGCCGGTATCAATAATTTCAATGCGTGCCATAGCATTCATTTCATCATAGAAAGTGTTTATTATTACTTTTCCTTTATTATTCATTGCTTCAACCGCATTTTCGATAAGATTCGTAATTACTCTTTTGAGCTGTTCCTCGTCTCCATTTATATGAGGAAGAGCTTTATCAAAATTCACTTCGACATTAATTTCTTTCAATACACCATCATACATATTTAATGCACTATTTATAGTTGCATGAAGATCCATCTGTTTCCTGTTGATTGCCGGCAAACGTGCAAAACGTGAAAATTCATTGACCAATGTCTTCAGTGTTTGCACACCATCCATTATGCTGTTAGCATCTTTCAGAAGTACCGTTTTTAAATAACTCTCATCCTCGCCAATTTTTTTTCTGATATGTTCTGCTGAAAGTTGAATAGGAGTCAATGGATTATTAATTTCATGTGCTATTCTTCTGGCTATTTCCTGCCACGTAGCTACTTTCTGTGCTTTCACCATTTCTGTTAAATCATCAATAACAATCAATGTCCCAGACGGTTGATTATTGGAGGCTATCAGCGGCGAAAGCTGTATCGACAAATGTTTGTTGCGCCTGCTTATTGCTACTTCAATTTCTATATTTTGTATAGGTCTTTTTTTATTAAAAATTGGTTCGATTGACTCCAGCAATTTCCCTAATCCATTCTTTATGAAAAATTCCTTGTACTCCTGGCCTGGTTTTATATTTGATGGTAATCGCAGTATTTTGCATGCAGCAGGATTCACGGTGGATACAATCCCATTTTCATCAATCGTTATTACGCCCGTAGTAATGGTATTTAAAATTGTCTCGATATATCTCCTTCTTTCTTCTAATGAAATATTAATGTTTTGCAGATCAATATTTGTTTTTTCAAGTGCGTCTTTACTTGATTTAATCTCACCCGTCATATTGTTAAAGGAATCAACGAGC
The DNA here is from genome assembly GCA_001780385.1 of Candidatus Fischerbacteria bacterium RBG_13_37_8. Lineage (GTDB taxonomy): Bacteria > Acidobacteriota > HRBIN11 > MFGW01 > MFGW01 > MFGW01. Next base: position 23,798 of record MFGW01000176.1, read on the forward strand.
AATCCTAATTCATCTTTGCTCTCAAAGGATATTCGGGAATCATAATCGCCTTGTGAGATTTTTCTTGTTCCTTCAGCTAACATTTGAATTGGTATGGTGATTTCTTTGGCTAAATTAAAACCCATCCAGCTAACACCAAATATGATC
>MFGW01000176.1:23960-27291 GCA_001780385.1 Candidatus Fischerbacteria bacterium RBG_13_37_8
GAAAAAGATTGAAATAATAACGCTTTATCGGTTGTTTCAAATAAGATAATTCTTTGTATTTATTATATGAAGCGCGAGCCAGCCATGCTTCGCGTGATATATCAGGCTCAATATAATTTGCCGTTGCGACATATCCTATAATTGTTTCTTCATTGCTGCGCAATGGTACCACAGCGCGAATGTAATGACCTCCTTTATGCGATACTACCTCGACAATTGGTTTTCCTTGCAATACCTGCTGTTCCACATCTTCCACTATATCAGGATATTTTTCATCTGGATTCTTCGATAAAGAAACAACTCTTTCTCCTAATTTCACTACGATAGAATCAAGCTGAAATTCATCCAGTTTCTCCGTTAAATAACGTTCCAGCATCGTCCGGAATCTTCGTGACCAAAGTCCACGATTCGTTATACGGTCACTCATGATCTGTGCTAAATTTTTGGTCTGTGTCTTTAAATTTGAATAATATTTCTCCGAAATTTTGTTTGCCTTGCTTAACACATCCTCTACGGGTGTCTTAAACCAACCTTCTATTACACGATTGATAAGATTAGTTCCCGAAATTACCAGCAATACCGACGGTATTAACGCTACACCTAAAAAACTCACTACCAGCTTTACCTTGAATTTATACCCTAATATCTTCCGCTTGCGCTCTAAATAAAGATTACGCAAATACCGTCCATATAAAAAGATCAATACCCATATTAATATAAAACAAATATTCCATAATGCCCATAATAAAAATTGGTTCTGAAATAACTCGACTGAATACGTATCAGCCCTCGTTATTAATATCTCTATGGTAAATAATAAGAGAATCAAGCCAACAATTCCTAAACCAATCCATTTTCTCTTATCTTTCTTTATGCCATTTTTTTCATTCATAGCGCCCCTCTATTATACATCATTTTCATGAAAACTGGTAATCCTTCTCAAGAAACAGGATGAATAAAGGTAGAGGTAGAGGAAAAGGCCTTGTTTATCTTAATCCCGACATAATCCTATTCTCAGCCTCAACTCCTTCTTAACTTCAACCTCAAGCCTTCCTCTTCCTCTTCCTTAATGCTTTTTTTCTTGTTATAATTTATTATCAGAGAAAGAATAAGTTATGATGCAGATTCATAATACAATCTACAATACACTCGTTGCTGTTACAAATAGTGTGCAGTATGCTAATACTAAAGGTTATCTCATCGGTGGAACGCTTCGCGATCTGCTCCTCAATAAATCACCCGCCGACCTGGATTTTCTCGTCGAACAAAATTGTCATAAAACACTTAATCACCTTTGCAAGCAATTACATGCTCATTATTTTGCTATAAAAAAAACAATGAAACTCTACCGCCTTCTTTCTGGCAAATATACTATCGATTTCGCAGAATTAAAAAATGAATCACTGGAAGAAAATCTTTCTAAACGGGATTTTACCATCAACAGCATTGCATTCCCACTCTCTCAATTGCAGAAAACTCTCAATCCTCAACACCTTATCGATCCCTTTAATGGCTACGGCGATCTTAAGAATAAAATTATCAAGCATACCTCTGCCTCTGCATTTTCATTTGATCCTGTGAGAATACTCCGCGCTTTTCGTTTGCAGCAACAATTGCAATTTACTATTCATCCTGACACGCTTCAGCTTGCTTCCAGTTGCGCAGAACTGCTGACAAAATCACCCGCTGAAAGAATTCTCCTTGAATTCGTCAAAATTCTCTCTTACCGTTTATCTTACAAAACTATAACCGCAATTGATACGTATCATATACTCGATTCAATTTTTCCTGAAATCAAATATGCAAAAGGATGCCTTCAGCTTGGCGAACATCATCTTGATGTATGGCAGCATTGCCTTTTATCCTATGAAAACCTGGAACATATTCTCAACTCCCTGCATAATCTCTTCCCCGGTTATTCCAAGCTAATCAACTCCTATCTTGCAAGTCCCATCTCTTTCTCAATAAATACAAGAACTGCTCTTAAAATAGCCTGCTTATTTCATGATATCGGTAAACCACCAACTAAAATATTGCATAAAAACGGCACGCACTATTCTTTTATCGACCATCAAAAAATCGGTGCCATAATAATGCAGAAACGTTGCAAAGAATTACGCTTTGATAAAAAAACCACCGCGTTTATCTCTTTCATGATCAAACACCATCTTTTTCTATCACATTATCATGAAAAAAATTTGCTGGCACCTAAATACATGAATAGATATTTCATGCGATTCGGTGAAGATGCAATTGCGCTTGGCTTAATGTTTTTAGCTGATAAAAGCGCACATAAAGGCAATGAAATATACCAATCAGCAAATGATTTTCTTTCACATTATATGACGTATTACTTTGCTTCATTTCATAAGATAAAAGAAAAAATGCATATCCTTGATGGGTATGAAATTATGCATAAATTCCAGCTCCCGCCGGGTCCCTTCATAGGAAAACTATTAAAGTTAATTCAGGAAGCACAACTCAATGGCAAAATACATTCTATGGAAGACTGTTTCCGGCTTATCGAAACTGAAATCAAATCTTCTCAATTTAAATCCCCTGATCAAAAAAATTAGGATGCATCAATGAAACTATTAGAACATATCGCTCATGAGATCATTTATAAAGAAAATACATTGTTCCATGATTTTCTTTATAAAGAATTACCAAGTTTTCCACTGCATTTTCAGCATAAAGAATCCTTTACTTCAAAAATAAATGAACTGTTTTCCAAACAGTATAATTATTCTAAACTGCGCACGATACTTTATGAGCAAAATCTTGAATTAATGAAGGATAAACATTGCTGGGAAACACTCAGTAAAAAATTAGAAAAGAGTACTTTTTGCTGTATTATTACCGGACAGCAGCCAGGATTATTTGGTGGACCTCTTTTTACACTTTATAAAGCTTTGACTGCCATAGCGCTGGCTGATTGGGTCGAAAATACTTATAACATCCCCTGCATACCAATTTTCTGGATAGTTTCGGAAGATCATGATATTCCGGAAGCAACAGCATTATCCATTATTTCTGATAGCTGGAATATACAAAAAATAAAGGGACAAATACCCGAGGAACATTTAAAACAAACCTTCTCATCACTTTCCTGTCATTCAACCTATATTTCTTCCCTGGTACAGCAGGCAAAAGATTTACTGCCCGCTACCCTTTATCGACAGGATGTTCTTGATTTTTATATCCGCTGCTACGAACAACATATCAGTTTCTCGGATGCTTTTAAATTATTTTTCAGCAGGCTGTTGGGTGAATTGCCAATTTTACTGTTTGATCCGGCTTCTGATGACATAAAAAAAATGGCTACTCCTTT
>MFGW01000176.1:27309-27962 GCA_001780385.1 Candidatus Fischerbacteria bacterium RBG_13_37_8
TGAACATGAAAAAATATATGCAGTGCTGCAGAAACATACTAATGAACTTATCAATCAAGGATATCCTTCCCAATTAAAACTCGTACCTGAGCAACTTCCAATGTTTTTCCTGCTCGATAATAAAAGACATGCACTATTCATTAATGACCACATTGTACTGAAAGATACTAACCAGGTATTTCCTAAGAAACATTTCCTGAAATTAGTTCAAGATTCACCTCATAAATTAACTCCTAATGTAATTTCAAGACCACTTTTGCAGGATTACCTTCTGCCTACTGTGGCTTATATCGCAGGTGCTGCTGAAATAAGTTATTTTGCACAACTTTCATCTATCTATGATTATATGAAAGTGCCTTTTCCTATAATATTCCCACGACACAGCGCCACTTTACTTTTCCGTAAAATAAAGAAATTGCTGGATAAACATAACCTTTCAGCTCTCGATTTTATTATGGGAAAAGAGCCTATAAAAAATATTTTCGCTGAGCATGATGTATCTCGTGCATTTACAGAATTTAAAGCTACTTTGCAAAATGAATTCACCAAACTCACTTCTCTATTATCTAGAAAAGGTATCAGTTCCAAAGAAGCCGCTGCAACAATAGAATCAAAAATCCTGTATACCATTGATAAATTCAATGAAACATGCC
>MFGW01000176.1:28050-28293 GCA_001780385.1 Candidatus Fischerbacteria bacterium RBG_13_37_8
AAGAGAACTCACTACCATTAACATTATTGCGCTGGAAGGTGAAACCACCGTTGCTTCTATTTACAATAATATAGATCCTTTTCTTACTGAACATGCTATCTATGAATTATAGGATTCATGAATTCAAATGCTGTAGAACGAAGCCCATTCCCCATTCCCTATTCCCCATTCCCTATTCCCTCTTGCTTTGTAATCATTTTCCATTATATTATAAATACTTGCATCAGTTTATTGTGGAGGATA
>MFGW01000177.1:0-464 GCA_001780385.1 Candidatus Fischerbacteria bacterium RBG_13_37_8
CCATTCACATTTATATAATGGTAGCATCCTGCATTGGAAGTGGAAGCAGAATAATCCATAAAATACTTTTCATTTGGAGTTGTGGAATTTATATAAATCCATTGAAAAAAGCAAAACGAGCGGTTAAATCCCGTGCCTATTGTTGTGTTTGAAACCAAACCCGCCCCAATATCAGTATTTATATTAAGCGAATAATCAGAATTTGGTGCAAACCCTGCTATGCCCCTGTTTACATTTAAAGGCGTAAAGCCCGCAGAATAGTTTTTATAATCTGCAAAATTGCCGCTTAATTCGTCAAATTTAAACCAATGCTTCAGCCTTATATCATTTTCATATATAGCTGCATAACTAAGATAAGGCAGCAATATTAAAAATAATGCATTAAATAATAGCTTGTGGCTTGTTTTCATTTTCATAATTATTATATGTGTTAAATTCCGCTTGTAATGTTTCGCAGTTAGAGC
>MFGW01000177.1:506-1543 GCA_001780385.1 Candidatus Fischerbacteria bacterium RBG_13_37_8
TGCCGCATTTAGAGCATGTAAAGATATTCTTTCTTGATTCTCCGCAGTTGCCGCATCTTTTGTATTTTGTGATTTTTATCCCGCCCCGCTTCTTATCTGCCTATAAATTAATAATGATATGAACAATAAAACGCTGTAATTAATGATTTTTATGGCAAATAAAACCCCGTAAGGAATGCTTGAATTTTCAGGTATATGAAAGCTATAAAATAGCCCAATGAATGATGACGGGTTAGAAGTTGTTTCTGTGCTGTTTATGCTGATATTGTATATTTGAGTGTTTTCTTCATACCCTGTGATGCTTGATTGTATGAAAGTATCTTGCAGCATGTAATAAAATAATACAGATATGGCAAAATAAAAAAGGATTATTCCGCCTAAAATCTTTAAGTCGGATGGCATTTTTTACCCCGCAGAACGGAATATGTAAAATGCAAATATAGTAGCGGCAAACAACCCTATTACCAAAGGAATCCATACGGGAAGAAGGTGTATATAAACAAGAAGCAGCATAAAAAAGACCTCTACAAGAATAATGCTAAGTGAGTTTACGCTTTGCATGTATTGCACTTCAAAGCCTATTAAAATAACCGCAAGAATAAGCATTAAAAATAATCCCGTGATTATTTTAGATGCTTGTGATTTTAGCCCGAAAGTATCCCAAATTGAAGCTATAGCGTTTGCCATGTCCCCGTCATAGCCCGTATTGTAAGAAATGTTTGTAATAGCACTTAAAGGGCTTATATAAGATTCCTGTATATAAGTTTCTTTATCCGTGCCTACCATTGCATAATAATTATCAATGTAATATTTATCATCCTCATTCTTGAAAAATTGGTAATAATCGAGCAAGTTAGTTTCATTGTCATAAAACCCGTTGATAGCACCAATTTTCAAATCGCCATAAAAAACATCAATAAAATCATAAGGTATTTTTGAGGTAAAGGGATATGAAGCCCTTTGTGAGAAATAAGTGTTTATTTTCAATGTGTTATATTCTGCAATGTTAGAGCATCTATCGCATAAAAGAATGAAAG
>MFGW01000177.1:1565-2202 GCA_001780385.1 Candidatus Fischerbacteria bacterium RBG_13_37_8
CCATGATATATTATATAAATCTTCTGTAACAGAAGCCTTTATCAAATATGCTAAATGGTATTGGGAACTTCCCGCAGAATAATAAAAGCTGCCTTCATTCAAGCCCATATTAAATTCACTTGAAAATGAATTTGCATAGTTTGAGGATTGTATGGTTTCTGTTTCGCTTATTCTGTAATTTACAGGGAAAACATCCGTATTATGGGCGGGCGACCATGTTTTTACTTCTGTTAAGCTTAATTGATTTGAAATTGGGGTTAAAGAATCATCAATGACGCCCGAATATACATAAGGAATCCACCCGTTTTGTGATATTTTATGCCCGTAATTGAAATTATCGCAGAATAATATAGGGTAATCGCATGTTTCTATGATACTGCCTATTCCATACTCGAAATTATCTAAAAGCATGGTTAAAGGCTTGCTGCTTGTTGTCATTTCATAAAGAACAAAGCCTTTTATGGGGAATGTTTCTTTTAGCCCCTTATTGCAGCAAGTAAAACATTCTCCGTTTACAATCAATGAATAGAGCATGTTATTAAAGTCTATTTCCAAAGATACGCTATTCCATGTATTATTATCATAATAAACGCTGCAATTTTCATTATTAAAAGGCGATTTTACAGAAATAGACAAA
>MFGW01000177.1:2229-2689 GCA_001780385.1 Candidatus Fischerbacteria bacterium RBG_13_37_8
TAAATATTAAAGCTGTCTTTCTGCAAACATCCTATAAAGCTTGTTATATTACATACCTGAACAACAAGATTAGAATATGGGATATTCCTGTCAAAAAAATCAAAATTCAAAAGAATACTTCCATTGCTGATATTTTGATTTAAATTTGTTTTAGAAATATAATAACCGCCGCCAATAGCCCCGCACGGGGCAGTAGTTTCATTCCATATCCCGAAACTTTGGTTATATCTAGGGTAATTGGGCATGCAAACACCCCCTGCATCACTATACCATGTAGTCCACCCATTCGAGATAAAAGGCGTTGAATAATCAAAGTTATCGCTAAAAATCAAAGTTGAAAAATCAAATATATCTGCAAAAGCTATCGGAATGATTATAAGGATAAGAAAACATAGCAATATTTTTTTCATTTTACTTTTTCTTTTTCTTTTTTTCGCAGCTCATGTGTTCACTCTCAAAT
>MFGW01000177.1:2828-3952 GCA_001780385.1 Candidatus Fischerbacteria bacterium RBG_13_37_8
TTAAATATATAAATCTTATCATTATTTAGTGTAAATTAATCCAAATTAGTTAAATTTATATACTTTAATGCATTCCCTAAAAATTATGGCAAATTCAAAGATTAAATTAAGGATGGCTGTTCTTATGGTTTTTCAAAGGTTAAAAGACATGGAAAACGAGCATAGCAAAAGCTGCATTATAGCTGCTTGCAGAAAATACATATACGAGAGTGAGAAAGCATGAGCAAAGCAAAAGAAGTAATAATACTTGCGGCAATCTTAAAAGAAAAGTTTGGAATATCGCCAAAAACATCTTTAGCAAATCTAAACAGGTGCGACTTGTATTTTATTGAAGAAACAATAAGCAAGATAAAATGAATCACTCTAAAAATTGGAAAATGAAGAAAAGGATAGCTTTGGCGGTTTGGGCTGTAATTGCACTATTCATAATAATAGAAAATTTATGCTACGACAGGATATGCTATGGTTAAATACCTTAGGAATGGCAATGCAAATCTGGAAATTTATGGGATTAAGAATCCCATAGGAGATAAAACAATGGAATCTAAAAAGAAAGAAACAAAAAGCAATATACCTGATTATATTGCATCTTCCCCGATAGAGAACGGGGAAAAGACATATTGGCAGAATATAGGCAGTGCATGGAAAACCCAGAAGGGGATAAATATAGTATTGAACGCCCTTCCAATAAATAACAAAATCTGCTTATTTGAAAATACGAAAGAGGAATAAAATGATTTCTTACGCTATGCCCGTATGGCTAATTTATTCGTGCATGGGTTTTATTATTCTATTGCTATTAGGCATAGCATATATTTTATTTTTGTATTACGGGATAAAGAAATTAGACATTATTATTATCATTGATTCCCAAAACAGGTGGAAAATTCACTATATGAATGTGTCGGGATTAAAGAAAGTGCAGATAGGCAAGAAAGACTATTATTTAGAGCAGGATGCAAACATGCTTTCTACAGCGGGGAAATCTATGTATATCTTTACAGAAAATAAAAGCAATCCATTAAAAATTATTAAAAACACGATGAATTGGCTGTCAGCTGAAAGTATTCAAGGAATAGTAAATAATGAAATACTTTTAAAATTGCTTCGCCCAATAGATAACT
>MFGW01000177.1:3973-4115 GCA_001780385.1 Candidatus Fischerbacteria bacterium RBG_13_37_8
TAGGGATGTTCGCTAGTATATTCGGGGGAATAGCTGCAATCTTTACAGCATTGAAAATATTTGGGGTAATAAAATGAATAATTTTGATTAAAGATGGCAAATCTTGAAAACCTAACAGAAGATATATTCAAAGAAGAGAACC
>MFGW01000177.1:4187-5690 GCA_001780385.1 Candidatus Fischerbacteria bacterium RBG_13_37_8
TTAAAACCGACTTGTCCCCCGATGAAATCAAAGAGCATACCATGATGGACGTGATAAGCAGCTTATTTGAGGATACAACAATTATTAAGTCTAAATGCATATTATCTCCTCTTATAGAAAGAAAAGAGCGAAAATCACTTTCTAAGAACAGGCAGTCAAGAAAAGAGATAGTTGATGTCGCAAGGCATCCGGATACGATATTCCCGTCAGATTCGAGCGGGAATCCCAATTTCATAAAAAGAATGTTCACTCCAAAGCCAATACAATGATAATATTAATATTGGGCGGCATTGGAAGCGGCAAGACACTTACAGCCGTAAAGACAATAATAGACAATAGCCAATATGCCTATACCAATTTTCCAATGCAAAATTATAAAAATTACAAAAGGCTTCGGATTTCTGACATTATCATAAGGGCAAAGGATAAGAAAGAGAAAGATTGCATTAATTGGGCTTTTTGGAATAAGGAAATAAAAGAGCATAAAAATTATTCTATCTATCTTGATGAGATATCAAATATTATCCACGCAAGGACAGCAATGAGTAGAACCAATATACTTCTTTCCAAGTTTATCAGCCAAATAAGGAAAGTGCTGCAAGATAATCCAAGTTCCCATTTATACTGCATATCGCAAACAATAAGAAGAATAGACATAGATTTAAGGGAATTATGCCAAGTGATAATAACATGCAATTCAGCTGAAGTAAAAGGTAAAACATGGATAAAGCTAAAGTATTACAATGGCATAACTGATTATATAAGCAACCATTGCAGGCTAAAGAAAATATTTCTAGGCAATCCTTATTTTAAATATTACAATACTGAAAAATTTGTCACTTTCGGGGATGCTACAGAGGATTATATATGAAAATAGACTCTGACTTGTATATAACTGTATTCTTTTGTGCATTGACTATAATATTATCCTATATTTACATGCAAACATTGATAAATTATATAGATAGCTGTAATAATTATTGGTTAAATAAGTGCTATTCGCAGCAAGTAATAAATTATACAAAAATATTTATGCCTTAAAGGCTGGTGTTTCGTATAACTACTAATTATGCAAAATAAACCCAAAACGGAGATGATAATATGGATAATCAAGAAAAAGCTTTATCGTGGTTCTTGTTAAGCATACTTGTTGTAATCATAATAATTAGCGTGTGGTATTGGGTTACTCCAAATGAACCTTATGTAATTAAGGTAGAATACTGTCAATTAGGAGAACTGGATTTAGAAGTAGCACAAACAGTTTGCGTGCAATCTTGCACGACTCAATTTCCATTTAACGATAATTATGATAAATTAAAGGTGTGCTATCAAGCGTGTAAATCATAGTCCGTTTTGGGTTTACTCTCGCATAATTGCGATTTTAGTAAATCCTTCAGACTTCCAAAAATCACATACATTAGCCAAAATAAAAAACTAACGAGGATTGATAATGATGGAAAAAATGAAGATATATGAATGTCCTTATAAATTTCCGGATGGTAC
>MFGW01000178.1:0-152 GCA_001780385.1 Candidatus Fischerbacteria bacterium RBG_13_37_8
AACGCCTCAGGGATTGCCACGCATACCGCCGGTGTGCTCGCAAAGAATAGGAGCATGTATTGAATGCTGAATAAAGTAATTATCATAATCGTTGTGCTCATAAGCATGGTATTACCGTATGCTGCCACAGCACAACTTGCCAGTGAGCATAC
>MFGW01000178.1:170-1931 GCA_001780385.1 Candidatus Fischerbacteria bacterium RBG_13_37_8
TGAATGGATATCAAATGTTGCGGTAGCTCAAATGCAAAATATTAATGCCGTAACAGCACTTGCTGGCGAAAACATCCTTTTTTCCTGCTCCCAGGATTATGGTGCTACATGGACCGAGTTTCGTCAAATCAACCAACATTCTGCACGAACCTCTTCCGTCACCATTGCTGATGACGGCACGGTCTTTATTTCGTGGATCGAAATTAATCCTAATAGTGCTATTCTTATGTTCAAGAAATGCAAACATCAATGTTCGCAATGTACCGAAACAATTGAAATCTCACAGAATGTTATGGCAACTGAAAAACCTGTTCTGTATTATAAAAAAGCTATGCTTGCTCTTTTTTATTTTAAAAATGAACAGAAGAGTTCGCTCGCAACCGTAAAAATATCACATGATCAGGGAATAACCTGGAGTGATGAGATACTATTAAATAAAACAATAAAAAAACGAAAAAGCTCTATTCCGTCAGGAAGTAAAGGTGATCTTATTATTGGTTCATCGGGTACATTATATACTGTCTGGGTAGAAAAAAACAGGAAGGAAAACAGCATTGCATTTACTTATTCCCGGGATAAAGGAAAAACATTTTTACCGCCTGTGCTGATAAAAAAAGTATCTGTGACATCACCTTGCATTAATTGCACGGTTCGATCGCTGGACAGCCATTTGAAACTATTCGAGGAAGGAAATAATCTGTACCTGTTTTATCTTACCTATTCAAAAGGAAAATCAAATTTATATGCCATTGCTTCTCATGACAGAGGTAAAAAATGGAAGGAACCTGTTGTGCTGAGTAAAAAATTCTCTTTTATTAAAGATTATTCGGTAATTATGGATGACCATAAATTTTTACTTTCTTTATTTAGAAAAGATGGGGAGCATGCAAGTCTATATTATTCCGAGCTTGACAAGAATCCATTTGAGATGCCGCTTCATACTTTCCTGGTTGACAATAATGGAAGTGCGACTCTATTCAAAAATGAAGAGGGGGAATTAATGATGTTATTTACGCGATGGGATGAAGCGGAGAAGAAATCGTTTCTTTCGGTGGCACCGGTTAAAAGTCGGTCACTAATATCGGGAGACCAGGATAATGATGGGATACCTGATTCTTTCGAGGATGAGCTTTTATATAAATTCAGACCCCGCTGGTATGTAAACAAGGATGATGCAGCAGGATTGCCGGTGAAGTTGAAAACAAATAGCTGTATCCCGGAGATAGAAGCGAAAGATGGTACAATATACGGTCAGGTATTCAGGCATGACTGGTATATGAAAAAAACATGTTCCAGCGGTGAATGCGTTTGTACAACTTATCATTTTCTTGAAATGCATTTTTTTGATATATGGGAATCAGACAAGCGGGTGTGGCCTTTTCGTCGTCATGAATGGGACCAGGAACATATATCTGCACGAGTAATACATGCAGGAATTACAAATCCGCAATGTGATCCTGCCTGGCATCCAGCAGATGAAAAAGTTATTTTGTGGAATGTGGAGAAATGGCAGGTTGATCTATGGAAATTTTTTGCACATGAAGGTTCACTCTGCCAGAAGATTAAACAGAGGGAAGGTAATTTTGATTCGGGAATTGATGTGTGGGTATCATATAAACATGGTACGTTTCCGGGTGATAAGAGCTGCAATAAATTTTTGCGGTTTTGGTGTCCGGATGGTTGTTACGGTAATGAAGAAATAGGGAGACCAGTGCCGATAAATATTGGACAACCGGGGTATCCTTTGAACGGAGCATGTTG
>MFGW01000178.1:1962-4653 GCA_001780385.1 Candidatus Fischerbacteria bacterium RBG_13_37_8
ATGGATCCTGACCTGCCTGCCCCCAGTCCCTAGTCCCCATTCCCCAGTCCCCAGTCCCCATTCCCCAGTCCCCAGTCCCCAGTCCCCAGGCCCTAGTCCCCAGTCCCCAGTCCCTATCCATCCGTTTTTAATTTTGGTATAATGCATGATGCAGTTGCTACTGGAAATAAAAGAATTATGCAAATCCTTTCAATCGGGGAATGTACGGATACAGGTAATTGACAAGCTTAATGTGCAGGTACATGAAGGAGAAATGATTGCTATTGTTGGAGAGAGTGGAGTTGGAAAAACGACATTGCTTAATTTAATTGGCGCGTTAGATAGTTGTGATTCAGGAGAAATACTTTTTGAAGGGAACAATATATTAGAATTATCACGGCAGGAACTTGCACGGTACCGGAATGAAAATATTGGATTTGTATTTCAATTTCATTATCTTCTTCCAGAATTTAATGCATTGGAAAATGCTATGTTGCCTGCATTAATCAATGGCCAGATCCATGCGATTGCTTCAGAACGGGCGATGATGTTACTGGAGGAATTGCAGTTAAAAGCTCGCTGGCACCACAAAGCAGGGGAACTTTCTGGGGGAGAACAGCAACGGGTTGCGGTGGCGCGCGCATTGATAAATAATCCTAAAATTATGCTTGCTGATGAACCTACGGGGAACCTGGATGAAAAAACGGCAGGTCGAATGTTTGAGCTATTTCGAACTATACATGACAAACGCAATTTTGCATTGATTATTGCTACGCATAATATTAAATTAGCAAAAACATGTGATAGAATATATCTGATGCAGGAAGGGAAATTGCAGGCATGTGATAAGAGTACGTTATAATTAATGAAACGATATGTTATAGTAATAATCAGCATGGTAATTATCATATTTTTATTATCTCCCGCCATGCATGTATCATTTAATGCGAAGAGCGACAGTGCCTCATCCGGATACATTTACCCGCTCAAAAGAGTTTATTATATATCTTCGACCTTTGGAGAATTCAGGGAAAATCATTTTCATGCAGGAATTGATTTTACGACCAGGATGAGGATTGGGGAACCAGTGTATGCGGTCAATGATGGTGAGATATTCAGGATCAAATATCAATACAGAGGATATGGAAAAGTACTTTATATCAGGCATAAGAACGATATAATATCTGTTTATGCACATCTTGACAGGTTTGAGAATAACAAGCTGAAGCTTGAAGATATACTGAAAATAAATCAGCAAAAAGAAAATAAGAAGTATGTTGACGTATATTTAGATGAACATACTATCAGGGTAAAAAGGGGGCAATTGGTTGCTTATTCGGGAGAAACTGGGGAAGGATTGCCTCATTTACATTTGGAACTACGCAAGGGAGAAGAAAATCCCATTAATCCTTTTAATGAATTTTACCGGGAGAAGCAAGATAAGACGCAACCAAGAATTCAAGGATTTGTTCTTTGTCCTGCCACTGCAGATTCGTATATTGATTCAAAAAAATGGTGTCAATCAATTCCATTGAAAAAGAAACAGGGTGTGTACCAGGCAGATTGGATTCCGGTTATACAGGGGGAATTTACGATATCGGTAAGTATTTTTGACAGAGCGGAGAGTATATATTGGAGGAGTCCTAAAAATATATGGTTTTATATAAATAATAAGCTTGCTTTTGAAGTAGCCAGCACGATATTTTCTTTTACCGAAAACAGGTATTTTGGATTTTTGCATGATCAGAGTATGCATGGTTATGAGCATTTTAATATTCCTGTGCAGCTTTGCGATCCTCTTTCGAGGCGCCTGGCAATGGTGAAATTGTTTGATGAATCATTATGCAAACTGCAGTTAGAGCAAGGGGAACAAACATTGAAACTCGTAGCAGCAGATGCGAATGGCAACAAGAGTATTGCGTTGCTACCGGTTGTTGCTGCAAAAACATATGAGACAGAACTAACAGCAGATGCTTCAGCAATGCAAGCATGTTTTTCGTTGCGCGATAAAGAAACAGGAAAATTATTGAATGAGAAGTTATCTGCTGATTCCATAATAATAGAATATTGGGATTTTACTGAACGAACGTTCAAGGGATATAAGCCTGCATTTCAAAATGATACATGCGGAAAAAGGTTTGCGATCCCATCTGCGTTGCAGAATTTTTATTATCTGAGGGCAAGTTATTTAGATGGTAAGCAATGGATTCCGTGGGAAGTAGTGCACTATGCTGATAGTGAAGCGATGTTGCAGCAATCTTTTTCTAAAGCAGGTGGTAGCATGGGAGATACTCCTATAAGCTGGAGAGTGGATTTTGGAAGACAAGGCGTGTCATTGAGTACACAATTATCCACAGACACACCGTTGTTGTTTAATGGAGAATGCATGTACCCCGGCAAAGAACAACTTACGCTTAAATTCTATTATCCGGTCAATGGAGTGGTGAGTACTACTATAGCCACAAAACCACTGCTGGGAATGTTGAAATGTCATATTAAGGATGAATTTAGTCAAGGCACCTGGGATTTTTCCTGGGATATTAATTTTATTGAGGAAGGTAGACCGGCTTCATTGCGCTGGGAAGAAATAACACTTGCAATACCTGGTGAGAGCGCAGTTGAAACAAGCTACGTATGGCTTGAACGAATTACACCACGCAAGACCGAATATCTGCCGGTAATAGGAGATGTGTTGCAATTTCATCCACGCGG
>MFGW01000178.1:4682-11748 GCA_001780385.1 Candidatus Fischerbacteria bacterium RBG_13_37_8
AATTTAAAGTGCCTCCTGGACTTAAAGAGGTAGAGAAATTATCATTGTATCGTTGGAGTCGTAAACAAAACCGGTGGAAAACCATACTTTCCCGGTATAATTCCAGGGAAAAAGTTATGGAAGGGCATGTTAATTATCTGGACAGGATAGCGCTTATACATGATAATATGAAACCTGTATTTCTGCCACTGGTTCCTTACCAGAACCAGGTTTTCAAGAAATCACCTAAAAAATTGATAGTGCGAGTTGATGAAAAAGGAATGGGATTGGATGAAGAGACATTATTTTTCACTCTTGATTACCGCCGAATAAATGCAGAGTATGATCCGGACAGGGATATTGCTTATATAAACCTGCCTGATGAATTGCAATCCGGTTCACATACCTTGAAAATAGAAGGACGGGATTATGCATTCAATGATGCTTCTCCAGTCGTTATTAATTTCAGAGTAAAATAAAACATCAAAGCAATTTTCTTAATGATATATTCCCCATTCCCTATTTTGATCGTGCCATTACTACTTCTTCTGCTCCGAGCCCCTTCGTGAGATGAAGAAATTTCTTGAATGTAGTTGGAAATTGCATTTGTGTTTGAACAATAGTAAATTGTTCTCTAAAACTGCCATCAAAAGCATCAAAATTTCTCCGGTCAATTATGAGAAATAGTCTCTTTTGATTCATGACGTTCTTTATTTCATCTTCATTTGAAAAAATATGTACTTTCTGTTTTGTATAATAAACAAGGCTTGGTATTCCTACTTTATAATAACCGATAGCATCATCCGGATTGCTGGTATTCTGATAAGTTTGGGCAAAATATTTTACGTATTTATATTCCTTCTCAAAAACAGGAAGATAAAAAATAATGAGCACAGCATACATCAACCATACCATAATAACTACTCCATAAAATGTAGATTTAATTTCACTGTCGGTAAATTTGCAAATCATGAGAATCGAGAGTAGAATAAAAATTACAGGGAATAAAGCAAGATGATGATATGAGGTGAATATTCCTTTATTAAGCAGGTAAAAGGTAATGCCTGTAAGCAGAAAGATAATGCTGGCAATAGAAACGGTTATTCTGATCCATTTTTTTAAATGAGCGGATGCGACATGCTGGTATGAGTAATGAATTGTCCAGGCGAGAAGAATTGATAGAGCAGGATAAATTTGCAGTATATATTCTTCTTGTTTTCCTTTAGATAAAGAAAAAAAGATAAGGATGAATCCAATCCAGGCAATAATAAAAGTAAGGCTATTATGTTGAGCTTGTCTATTTTTATAATAATGATAAAGACAATAGCCCATAAAAGGAAAGAAACAGGTCCATGGTGCAAAACCACCGAGAATATTAGGAATATAGTACCAAAAAGGACGGGAGAGGCTATATACTCCTGTCATATATAATTTAAAATGATTTCCAATGATAAAAAAGGAGAGATATTCAATGCCATGAGCATATCCCATATAAATATACCATGGTAAAGCAACAGCAAAAAATAAAAGTAATCCAAGGTAAAATCGCAATTCTTTAAACAGATAAAATCGGCGGCTAATAATGACATGGAGAAGAATAATACTTGCGGGAACCACTAGTCCGAGGAGTCCCTTGGTAAGAACTCCCAGAGCCATGGCAATAAATATTCCGTAGTAACATGTGCGTCCTTTGTCATATTTCAGAAGAAAATTATTAGAATTTTCAAAAACTTTGTGCCTGGTTGAAATAAATTTCACGTAGCAATGCATGGCAAGCAATATCCAGAAAGTCAGTACTATATCGATAATAGAACGGTGTGCAAGGGTAAAGAATTTAAACGAAGTGGCAAACGCTGAGGCAGATAATAAAGGAATGTATGGCAGCGCTATAGTCGCAGTAGGTTGTTTGTTTTCTGTTATTTGTTCGGTACTGGTGAAAAGTGTTCTTGAAATGGTAAACGTGAGAATTATGGAGCCAAGCGCAAAAAAAGCAATGGCAAATCTTTCTGAGAATAGAAACATGTTGAATAGTTTATAAAATCCGAGCACCATCCAGTAGGAAAGAATAGGTTTCTCAAAACGATATTCATAGTTAAAGCGCGGACTGAGCACATCAGATGATTCCAGCATTTCCCTTGGTCCCTCAACATAGTATGCTTCGTTGGAATCCCAGATACTGTACGACCATATATTAAAAATGTAGGGAAACCATAGAATAAGAAAAATTAAAATATAGGATGAGTCGCCGGTAATGAATGGGAGAAATTTTTTTTTCAAAAAAATCATAAAAAATTCCAATGACAATAAATTATTATTAAAGGAAAAAAAGAAGCGAGGCACCTCCAAGAGCTATAATAGTACCTGCGATAGCACGAGCTGTTATTTTTTCCTTGAAAAGAAAATGAGCAACGGGAAGTAAAAAAATTGGAGCTAATTGCATAAGCGTTGATGCGATGCCAATATGAATGCGGCTGATAGCCACTAAAGAAAGTATCACACCTATGACCGGTCCGGCAAATGCACCACTGGCTGTCTCCGCAAAAGCTCTTTTATTTTTCATTTTAGTAAAATCGGAAAGAAATTTTCCCGCAAAAACTGCTATCAGGCAGGTAGTTAATGTTGCAGCGGTAAGACGTATGAGATTCGCTGAAATGGGGGAAAAACCACCTTCAAGTCCCATCTTTGAAAAAAGCAATCCTGTTGCCTGGCATACTGCACCGCCAATCCCAAATAAAATACCGTGCAGGTAATCTTTGTTCTGTATCCCTGTGTTTTTTGTAATTTCAGATACTACCCAGGATATTCCTCCCACTGTAACAAAAATTGCTATGATTTGATTAAGCGATAAATTTTCTCCCAGTACTACCCATCCCAGCAGAGCGCTGAAAATTGGCGCCAATAGCATGAGCAATGTTGAACGTCTTGGTCCTATCAATACTAACGCTTCAAATAACAATCCATCACCAATAGAAAATCCAATTATTCCTGAAATGCTGAGCCAGAGCCATCGATAACCTTCTGCTGAAAAAGGTAAAATACTACCATAAAGAATACCATGAATAATAATCAGCGTAATGAATGCAATCCATAACCTGATGTGGTTAACGGTATGAGAACCTACTTTTTTTCCTGCTTGACTAAATACAACTGAATTAAATGACCAGCACATCGCTGTCATCACTGCAGCGATATGCCCGTAAAATTGTTCCATGAATTGCTCCACAATTGAAGAAGGTATAGAATAAATTGGGATGGAATATAGTGGTACTCACTTATAGAGATTTTCTACCGTTCAGCATTACAATAAAGCAGAAGTATATCATTTATATTAATTTCTTTCAATGAGATGATATAAATAAAAAGGTATAGGTTAACCTTTCATTATTTAGAGCATACGCAATTCTTAATTATTCCATGGTTGAAAAAAGGCAGATTTAATATTATTATGTAATGCATTTAACTTATGTGTTTGCGCCTGCAACATATTTGAGCAGGGGATACGAGGAATTGGCGAATGCTTTGTTTGCCAGCACTAGAATCCTCAAATCCTTGGCTCCTTGAATCCTTTTTTTCAGGAGAAAAGAATGAAAGAAAATTACCAGCAAGCAAAATTAGAACTGATCAAAAAACTGCCGGATATTAAAGATTTTGAAGAACGCATTAAACTGGTTGTGGATGTTTTAAAAGAGCACATAGAGAAATATCATTGGGTAGGTATTTATATGAAGGACAATGAAGAGTTGTTATTGCATTATTATGTAGGTTTACCGACAATACATATAAGAATACCTATCAGTGAAGGAATATGTGGAGCTGCTGTCCGGGAAAGGCAAACAGTTGTTGTAGATGATGTATTGAAAGATCCACGCTATATTGCATGCAGCCTGGGAACCCGTTCAGAAATTGTTGTACCAATTTATAAAGGGGATGATATTGTTGGTGAAATAGATATTGATAGTGATATACCTTCTGCTTTTACGGAGGGAGACAAAGAATTTCTTGAAAATATAGCTATTTGGATTGTTGAGCAATAATCTAATGAAGAAAATAGAAACAGCAATCCGGCTGGCAAGAGCAGGATTAAATTATATATTCAAACGGGAGGTAGTAGCGTATTTACCGTTTCGTTTATGGATTGAGCCTACAAGCGCCTGCAATCTCAGGTGTGTGATGTGTCCTCAAAGCATGAATATACCGAAGGAGCATGGGTACATGAAAATGGACCTCTATAAAAAAATAATAGATGAAGCAAAGAGCTTTGTACATGATATTAATATACATCACACGGGGGAAGCAACGCTCCATCCCAGGTTGCCGGAAATGATTGCATATGCTGAATCTGAGAAAATTTATACCAAATTACATACCAATGGCACATTGCTAAACCTGGCACTTTCTGAAAAAATTATTGACTCAAGCTTATCGTTACTTTCATTTTCATTTGATGGATTTGATGCTGAAACGTACGAGGGAATAAGGATAGGTGCGCAATTTGAATCGACCCTTCAAAATATTATTGATTTTCTCAAAATAAAGAAGGAGAAACATTCAAAAAAACCTTTTGTAATAATTGAGGTTATTGATTTAAGCAACAATTTATCAAAAAAGACAGATAAATATTTACGGTTCAAAGAAAAACTTGCCGGGTTACCGTTGAATGAATTGCGATTGAAGCAACCGCATAATTGGGCGGGCAAGTATACAATGAAATTCAATCAGGAACAATTTGCAGCATGCACATTTCTATGGTATGCGATGGTGATTAACTGGAGTGGAGAAGTAACACCTTGTCCGCAGGATTATTATTGCGAAATATTTCTTGGTGATGTACAGGAACAGAGTTTAAGAGAAATATGGAATGGATTACCCATGAGAAAACTGAGGGCGAAGATGAGAACGGGGGACTTGAAGAGATTCAAGCCCTGTGAAACGTGTGATATGCTGCGTAGAAAGACAGTGCTTGGTATTCCTTTTACCAATGTGAAGCAATTTCTAACCGGGATACATGATTAGCAGAAGAGAAAACATTTCGGGCTGAGTAATGATGACAAGAGCAAAAAAAAGCAATAGAGAATTACCTGTCGGGAAAATAATTACTTTATTAAAATTGCATAAGGAATTAGAACGGGCACCCGTGGTAAGCTATATAGCTCAATTAACTGAGGATCCTTACCGAATTCTTATTTCCTGTATCTTAAGTCTGAGGACAAAAGACCAGACTACTGCCTCAGCAACAGTCAGGTTATTTGAAAGAGCTGGTAATCTGAATGAAATGATTCGACTGAATGAGAAAGAAATAGCCCGTTTAATTTACCCGGTAGGTTTTTATAATATAAAAGCGAATAAAATACTGGAAATATCCAGGATATTGATAGAACGGTATAGCGGAAAAGTACCTGAACAAATGGATGAATTGCTTGCTTTGCCGGGAGTTGGAAGAAAAACGGCAAATCTTGTTATCACGGAGGCGTTCAACAAATATGGTATTTGTGTCGATACGCATGTGCATCGCATAGTGAATCGATGGGGCTATGTGAAAACCAGGAATCCGCACCAGACGGAGGAAGAATTGCGAAAAAAACTGCCGAGAAAATATTGGAAGGAATTGAATAGCCTGTTGGTAAAATTTGGGCAAACAATATGTTATCCTGTATCGCCATTCTGCAGTAGATGCAAGATATTGCATTATTGCAAAAAAAATGGAGTTACGCGAAGCAGATGAGGAGGAGCGTTGTTATATGAGTTTTGATATTGATACCTTTATTGATAATTTTTATGGAGAAGGAGGAGAGCTGTCCAAATTAATGGAGCAATATGAATATAGGGAGGGGCAGGTACAGATGTGTCATGATGTTGCAGGAATATTAGCTAATAATGGGATTCTTATCGTGGAAGCTGGTACAGGAATTGGCAAAACGATGGCATATTTAATTCCCGCAATGCTTATTGATGATCGTGTGATTATATCAACGGGCACTAAAACTTTGCAGGAACAGATATATTTCAAGGACATACCTTTTTTAAGGAAAGCAGGTTTCAACAAGGTATCGTATTGCTACATGAAAGGTCGTAACAATTATCTTTGTCTGAGGAAATTCAAAGAATTTCGCGTGGATGGTTTATTGCCAGTGTATGATGAAGTGAAATATTGGCCGGAGATAGAACAATGGGCTGAATCTACAGCAAGGGGAGACAGGTCAGAGATGAGTCATGTACCGGAGAATTTGCTTTTATGGCGGGAAATATGCTGTGATGTAGAAAATTGTTTAGGAAGAAAATGCGGTTATTTTGAGGAATGTTTTCTTTTTCGGATGCGGAAAGTAGCAGAAAACAGTCAGATAGTCATAGTGAATCATCATTTATTTTTTGCAGATTTATATCTCAAGATACTGGGTAAAGGAACATTAATTCCGGAGTTTAGCAGGATTATATTTGATGAAGCACATATGCTTGAAGAAATTGCAATGGATTATTTTTCAATCAATGCGGCAGTATGGCAATTGCATGTGATAAATAAAGATATTGAGCGAAAGATGTATAAAATGCATGAAGAACTGGATGCTCAATCGAAGGATTTAATAACCAGCAGATTTGGAGATGCGTTATTGTCAAATGATCAATTTTTTCATTCGTTTTTATTAAATACGGAGCATAAATTTGCATTGCGTGATGAAGTGTTAAGTGCGGAGAGGATAATGAAAGGCGGTTCATTGATACAATCCATAGAGAAAGTAATAGAATATATGAAAGAGCCAGGTATAACAGATGAGGAATGGCAGACGCAGATCAATCGGTTATCAGGGTTAAATCAGAATCTATCTTTTATTATGAAACGTGGAGATGAGAATTATGTATACTGGGGGGAGATGCAGGAGAAAGGAACTGCGGTATTAAATGCTACTCCGATAGAGATTGCAACTGCACTACAGGCTAATCTATGGAATCAAGTAGCAACTGCAATTCTTACTTCAGCAACGCTGTCAAGCCAGGGCGGATTTGATTTCATTAAATCGCGATTAGGCATAAGCGGAAATATTGAAGTAATTTATAAATCACCTTTTAATTATCAGGAGCAATCGATATTATT
>MFGW01000178.1:11771-13760 GCA_001780385.1 Candidatus Fischerbacteria bacterium RBG_13_37_8
CTTCGCGCACTGCATTTGCGGATGATGTAGCGGAGATAGTAAATCATCTTGTTGATATAAGCAGGGGAAGGGCATTCATATTATTCACGAGCATTGCGAATATGAGACGTGTGCATGCTTTATTAAAAGACAGGCTTACCTACCCGGTATTGCTGCAAGGGGAAAAACCGAAGACAAGGCTCATAGAAGATTTCAGGGAGAAAGGAAATGCGGTGTTATTTGCCACTAATAGTTTTTGGCAGGGAGTAGACGTGGTAGGAGAAGCATTATCATGTGTCATAATAGACAAATTACCTTTTAGTGTTCCCAGTGATCCGGTAATGGAAGCAAGACTTGACAGGATAAGGAATGAAGGTCAGAATCCATTTTATAGCTATCAATTGCCACAAGCTATATTAATTCTCAAGCAAGGTTTGGGCAGGTTAATAAGGAGCACACGTGATAGAGGTATTATGGCATTACTTGATAAGAGGGTATATGAGAAAGAATATGGGAAATATGTACTTGCTTCATTGGATGGAATGAATGTGACAAGTGATATTATGCAGGTGAAGAATAAAATGGAGAAATAAATATGCAGGAAAGAGAAGTATATGAAATTTGCGTAAAAAAACATTTTCAAGCGCGTCATAATTTAAAATACAGTAATGGGCAACAGGATGCAATACATCTTCATCAATGGATAATAGAAGTACATATATTGAGTGAAAAGCTCAGCGAGGAAGGATTAGTTGAGGATTTCAGGGAAGTGGATAAAATTCTTGAGGGCATACTTGATGCTATAAATGGTGCGCATATTAATGAATTAGAACCGTTTACAAGAATAAATCCGTCTGCCGAGAATTTATGTCGATGGTTTTACCGGCAACTGAAGCCATGTATAATAGCACCTTGTCGTCTTGTTAAAGTTGTGCTTTACGAAACGGAACATTATTCTGCTTCTTATCGGGAGCAATAGCTCAGCGGCAGTAAAAATGCTCTTGGAAATTCAGGCTTGTACCAATCAGGTATTTTATTAAGTGAAATACACATATATCCTTCGGCCTCTACTTTATATATCCATTGCAAATCTTTGCACATTGAAGTTTCTATTCCTGGCACTTTATCAGGCCATGTTTCATTATCTGAAAGCACTTTTATTTGTTTAACCTGAATAACTTTTCGAGTTAATTCTGTACTTAGCATGAGCATTCTTGCGCGATCCCAAATTGTTATATAGGGGATAGTCCCCCTGCCCATTTTATTCCATGATGCAAGGGATTGTTTGTAATTTTCTATTATATGATCGAGATTCAGCAAGCATTTATCACCTTGTTTTATTTGTGATAATGCATTGCTAATATTTAAAAAATTATCCGCCATGCAAAAGCGCACATAAGGATTCAATAAAGGTTTAAGAATTAAGCGCAGGACGGAATATTTTTGGTAAAAGGATAATTCAGGCAATGCTTTTAAATGAGTAATTTGCCAAGTCTCTGCAATAGTGGAAATAAAATAATATTGTTCAATTTCATATTTTTTAAGGCGTTCAAGGAAAGAAGCAGGCACATAGTGAAATTTTCTAAGAACTCCTTCCTGCATTTTTTTAACAGAAAGAGCTATAATATATAAAACTAATTCAGGTTGTTCCTGGAAGGCGGAATTAATTTTCCATGAGGCTTCAAACAATTTGAGAGCTTCTTCATTTTGCCCCATTCTAATTTTTTCAAGCATGGAGGCAATAAGGACTCTTTGAAGTTGAATAATGCCTTTATAGGCGAGGTAAAAATCTTGACCGCTTATAAAATCTGCTTTCCAGAGAGGTGCTTCATTATTCAGTACATGCTTGACTATTGTTTCTATATCAGCATCGTGAATAATCAGATAGGTACGGATTTCTTGAGGAGGCAAATCAATAACATCGTTGTTTCTTTCTAATTGCTGCTGCAGATAAGCAAATAATCCTGACATGGCTTGTTCATAGAGTTCAGCTTCTTTAAGAGGCAGTGA
>MFGW01000178.1:13779-15531 GCA_001780385.1 Candidatus Fischerbacteria bacterium RBG_13_37_8
TACGGAGTAAGGTCTATACCTAGTTTTATGGTCAAAGCTTCTAATGTGGAAGCGGATTTATTGGTAGCTATTTCCGGATATTGTGTTTGCATAGTTTCAACGGAGAAGAAATGTTTTTTCCAGGATTCCTCGACTTTTTTTTCCATCTCTGATGCAAAATAATTTCCTGCGATTTCCCATGCAACTATAAGTATAGCACAGATGATTATCACTATGATGAATGTTCTTAATTTATTTTTGCCTGCTAAAATCATATGTCCTTCTTATTGAAAAAAAAGGTGATGCATTCGTGTCTGTTAAATAAAAAGATACAGTGCAATTCTGCTTCAGGTTCCTTTATTAATAAATTGTATGCAAAGACACTATTCACTGTATTGTAATTATATCTGAGAAAGAGAACAAATTCAACTTCATATATTGGAAAAAATAGGTATAAAGTGTTATATTATATAGTAATTTAGTAATTTTATATTAAGAAGAAAAATGGAAGCAATATTTTTATTGACAGAAAAAGAGAAAAATTTAAGAAGGAGTGAGCTTTGAAAAAAGATGCTTATTTTAAGAAGCGAGCCAGGATTAAAGAAGGAAGCGTGATTCTAATTAAGAATAAGACAAGTTTAATTTATCTATTAAGTGTTATAATAATAATAGTGACAGTGACAGATAGTTTTGCTGAGAAAATAGCTTGCGGAGGCATAGCGCAGATAGCATGTCCCAGGGGAATGGTATGCGTGGTGGATACGAGTGATAATTGCGGGGCAACAGATTGTAAAGGGATCTGTATTAAAGAGCCTCAAGCATGCAACGGTATTATTAGCAGGACATGTCCTCAAGGACTGATTTGTATTGATGATTGGAGGGATGATTGCAAGGATGGGGCTGATTGTTCAGGTATTTGTGCAGTAGCGGATTATGATCATTTTAAAACGAGGATAGATTATATTGTTGGTGCTGAGCCTCATGAAGTAGCAGCTGGAGATTTGAATAATGATGGTTATTCAGACATCGTAGCAGCAACTGAAGCTGAAACGTCAACGTCAATCTTGATGAATAATGGAGATGGAACTTTTCAACCTGCGGTAAAGCATCAAGTGCAAATAGGTTCACAGGGAATAATTATCAGAGATTTTGATAATAATAATTTTCAAGATATAGCAATAGCTCAATGGTGGGCCACTGGCATTTTAACTATCTTATATAATATGGGCGGTGGTGTCTATGAAAAGGTTGAGTACGTTGACAGTTCGGGGCAATGCGGTTATGGAGGTTTTCATGCAATAACCGCTATTGATTTCAATTGTGATAATCAGCTTGATATAGCCATGCCTGACGCTGTAATGGGTTCAAATCATATATGTATTTTTATGAATGATGGAATGCGTCAATTTCATTCTTTTGGATTTGCTGTATATAATAATCGCCCTGTTTCAATTACTAATGGTGATTTTGATAATGATGGTGATGCAGATTTAGCGGTAGCGAACCTTGTGAGCAATGATGTAGGAATATTTATTAATAATATTTGTACTGGCGGAAACTGCAATTGTGGAGTGGATCCGGTCTTTACGACGAAAGGAAAATATCCAGTTCATGAAGCTACGTATGGCATTGTGACTGCTGATTTTAATGGGGATTTGAAATTAGATCTGGCTGTTGCAAATACAAATGCAAATGATATTTCTGTTTTGATGGGGAATGGAGATTGTACTTTTCAAAATGCGGTACATTACCCGGGAGCTTCCAGTCCCAAGG
>MFGW01000178.1:15546-15693 GCA_001780385.1 Candidatus Fischerbacteria bacterium RBG_13_37_8
ATCTTAATGGTGATAATTGGCTAGATATAGCAGCCACAAATAATTTTGGAAATTCTGTTTCTATATACCTTAATGAAGGAGATGGCACGTTTACAGATGGTGTATTTTATGGAGCAGGGATGGGAGGTCATGATATAGAAGGAGCTG
>MFGW01000178.1:15704-23943 GCA_001780385.1 Candidatus Fischerbacteria bacterium RBG_13_37_8
GATTTGGTTGGAGATTTGGTGACCAGCAATATTTCCGACAACACAGTTTCAGTGTTAATCGGTAATGGTGATGGTACTTTTTATAGCCCCTATTATGCTACGGGTGAAATACCAAAGGATATTGTTGTTGATGATTTTAATAATGATAATATCCTCGATTGGTGTACCGCGGATGAAAAAAATGATCGTATTACTTGCTATCGAGGAAAGACTGATGGTACTTTTCAGTATCTGGCTTCCTTTCGGCTTCATGACGGAGCCCGTCCACGAATGATTGCATCTGGTGATTTTGATGCTGATGGAGATAGAGATATTGTAGTAATCAATTTAAATACTAATGATTTTACAATATTTTTAGGTATTGGTGATGGATTCTTTTCCAGAGAAGGTTATTATGCATTAGGAGCCAAACCCTGGAGCATTGCTGTTGATGATTTTAACAACGATGGTAAATCCGATCTTGCAATAGGTCTGGAAAGTGCAAATCCATTATTGCGCATCATGCTTAGAAATGCAAATGGTGATGGTTTTATTACATTAATTGATTATGATTTACTGTACCTTCCCCTATTTATACTAAGCAAAGATTTAAATCAAGATAATATTGAAGATTTAGCAATTACTCTCTCTGAAGGTAGTAATATCTTTATTTTTCTTGGTACAGGAGATGGTCATTTTAACAAGGTAAATAATTGTTGTTCAGTTGGCAATCTGCAATTTCCTTTAGGAATAACCGCCTTTGATAGCAATAATGACAATATTCTTGATCTGGCTACCGCGAATAAACGACAAGAGGGAGAAAAGTATTATGGTTCAGTTAGTGTTCTAACGGGTGATGGAACTGGTTTGTTTCAACTAAATGAACTGCATTATGCAGAAAGAATATTCACTTCAATTATAAATGGTGATTTTAATGGCGACTTGAGTATTGATTTGGTCGCGACAGCGAGTTCAGGCTTATGGCTTTTAATTAACAATGGTAATGGTACATTCCAGCCAATTACAGGATATCTTTATGGTACCGGATTTTCTTACAAAGTAAAGAAAGGTGATTTTAATAAAGATGGGTACGTAGATTTGGTTGTCCCAAATTATTTCATGAATAATGTTATGATCCTTTATAATCAATCAGCTCCGCTAGATTTTCATGGAAAAACTCCTTCTCATAAAAAATCAAGAGATGCTCGAAAAATTACCAATTCAGCTTTAAATGAATTTGTCATACAAATGATAAGACAAGTTCTGCCACGATAAAAAATAATGCGCCTCTTCCCAGCATCGCCCCATTCCCCATTTTTGCCTTGAGGTTGATTTATAGCATTTAAAACATTATATTTATTATAGAATAATGTAGTGAGTATAGTAAAATGCCGAAAGTAAGAAAGTTTGAATTAGAAGAAACCCCATTTCCTACTATTCTGCTTCAGTTAAGTGATTTTCAACTGACAGGCAGGATTGAAGCCACAAATAATGGTACCTGCAAAAGTATATATCTTGATGCTGGTCAATTTGTTTATGCTCATTCGAACGAAGAACATGATAGAATTGGAATGGTTTTAGTCTCAGGCGGAAAACTTTCAGTTCAACAATTAAAAGAGGCTTTGGCACGTCAGACAGCGGGAAAAAAATTAGGTGTACTGCTGGTTGAACAATCTTTAATTAAAATCAGCGATCTTGAGTGGGCGATCAAGCAACAGGCAAAACAAATCATTATGAGCCTTTTTAATTGGGAAGAAGGAAACGCAAGTTTTTTCCAGGAAGAATTGTCGGCTGGTATTATTAAATTACAGCTCAATACGCAACGAATCATTATCGAAGGGATAAAAGAAATTGCAAGTCCACGTATTATATTAAAGGGACTGGGAGATCTTGATCTGCCTGTCAAAGCAATTATTAATCCTGCCATGATAGAGGATCTTTCACTCCGACTTGATCAACTGGTATTTCTAAAATCTATTGTCAATAAAGAAATGTCGATCAGAGAAATATGTGATTTGAGTAGCCGTCCTCCCTGGGAAACCTGCCAGATGCTTTATTTACTTATGGCAACAGGATGTCTCACACATTCATTGCGAAATGCAACCTTCATTGCGTAAAATATGCATCTGAAAGATCTTTCTTGAAAAGCACGTATACAAGAAGCATTGAGGTAATAGTTTTACTTCCAGCCTCACAAAATTTTTCTGGAACAACCGGTTTTTGATTTTTGCAGGGAACCTTTTTATCTTATTGTACTCTAAATAACCTTACTATTATTTATTCTATTGCTGATTTTTGCTATACTGAACAGAAGGACATACACGGAGGTATTATATATGAAATTAAAAATACTCAAGCCTATATTGATATCCTTTCTATGTATATTTATGTTTGCTGCAGTGACTCTTGCCCAGGAAAAAAATGAAGAAGGAAAAGTAAGCATACCATGGGAAGAATTTAGAAAATTACTGCAATTAGATAAAGACGAGATTGTACTTTCATGGCAGGAATTTCAAAAAATCATGGAACAAAGCGGAGGTAAATACGTGCCTCCTTATCAAATGCGTGATGAGAAGGTAGTGCTGACACGTGAACAATTCAAAAAAATGCTGGAACAGATGAAACCACCCGTCGAACGCATTATTCGTCCGCCTGCTGATTTTCTTATTACGAAGGCAGGATATAAAGGAAAGATGAGTAAGGAAAACACTGCTTTTCATGTGGAATTTACAATTGAAATATTTCCCGTGGAGCGTACTGAATATATCAATATCCCATTATTTCCGCAGGAAATTGCTCTGAAAGAAGTATTGCTGGATGGCAAAAGTGCATTGGTAGTGTTCAGAAATAATATGCATACTTTACTTGCCAATAGCACAGGTCAACATCAGGTAAGCATTGATTTTTCAATTAAGACCCCTCTTGAGCAGGAACCTCGTTCTTTCTCTATTCCCATTCAACAATCACCCATTACTTCATTTGAACTTGATATACCATTGAAAGATATTTCCGTTGAAGTAACAAATTCTCAACAAATTGATATTGCACAAAGCGGAGAAAATACGCATGTGAAAGCACTTCTTTCTCCTTCTAACTCTATTTTCGTAAAATGGCACAAGGAAATGCCGGAAATTGAAAAAGGACCGGCAAAAGTATATGCAAATAATTCAATCCTGATTTCTGTAGAAGAAGATGCCCTGAAAGCTATTACCAATGTAGAATTATCTATTTTACAAAATACAATTACCTCCACTTATTTGCAGATACCGGATGGTTATAACGTATTGGATGTGCAAGGGAATGGAGTAGGTGACTGGAAAGAATTGCAGAAGGATGATGCAAAATTTCTTGAGATACCTTTTGATTATCCCAAAAAAGGATCTTTATATATTGCTATTACGGCGGAGAAAATATTATCGGAAGCAAGCATGGTGGTAGATTTTACAGGATTTCGTGTGATAGATGCAATTCGCGAGAAAGGTTTTGTAGGAATAGAGTTGAAGAGTGCTTCAGAGGCAACGGTTGCAAATGTCCAGGGCCTTGATCCGCTTGATGTTGCAGAGCTTCCTCCGGAGCTGATAAATCGTTCTCAAAAACCGCTTCTTTTTGGTTTTAAATATATTCATCATCCTTATTCCCTTGCGCTTGATATTAAGAAACATAAAGAAATACCTACTATAGGAACGGTTGTTGATACTGCCAGCGGTGTAACTCTGTTTACAGAAGACGGGAAACTGGTTCACCGGATTATTTTTCAAATACGAAATACAACCAAGCAATTCATGGAATTAGCTCTTCCAAAAGATGCCCAGGTGTGGAGTGTATTTGTTGGTGGTGAACCGGTTAAACCGCGGTATAATGAAAACAAGCTGCTTATTGCGCTGAACCGTTCACAACATGGTGCCTCCGGTCTGGTCGCTTTTGATGTGGAAATAATTTATTACCAGACAAATAATAAATTCAGCTTATTTGGCACGAGAGAAGTAGATTTTCCTGTCCCTGATATTATAGTCAGTCAGATGCTCTGGAGTGTTTATCTTCCCGTTGGATATTCGTACTTGCATTTCGGTGGCACCGTTGAAAAGGAAGAAATTGCAAAAGGATTCAAGCCGCTTCTCGGAGCGAAACGAACCGTAGCGGAAGTTATGGAAGCAGACAAAATACAGACAGTGCAAGTTCCAAAAGGTATTGGATATGTTCAGGAGAGAGATTACAAAGACCAACCCAGAAAAGAAAAAATGGCACAAAGTTATTTCAGTGAAAATGTAGCTGTTCCACAAGCTCAGATTGCTGCGCAAATGGAAAATGAAATGCAATTCGCTCAACGTATGGATGAAATACAGTCCGGCAAAGCTTTAGCATCGACAGGCATCCTGCCTATTCGAATTAATATACCAACTTCCGGACTTATCTATCGTTTTGCAAAGACTATCATAAGCAAGGATAGACTCACCTTGAACATTACGTTTCTTTCTGATGGAATTCTCCTGTTCATTAAAATTGTTGTTCTGTTTCTCATGTTGTTGATTCTTTTTTCATTGCGCAGACCTATCAAGAATTTCTTTGCATCCCGCGGTTATAAATCGCTGCTTGCACTTTTATTCGTTGTTGCTATCCTGCTCTGGTTTGTATCCCGGACAATTTCTGTTATTCTATTTATTGTGTTTCTCCTGGCAGTGTATTATTATATGAAAAATCGTCCGTTATCAGCAGAAGAACAATTATAGGAGGTAAATAATGAATGCTATTGATAAAGCAATATTAAATGCACTGAAAGTCAACATGGGCTACAAAGAAAGTGAAAGTATTGCCATCATTATGCAAGAATGGCATGATGCGTTAGGCGAACAATTTAAGCCCGGTTTTGATCGTTCAAAAGAATTATGCATGCGTATGTATGAGGTATTTCAACATAAAGGATACAATGTGGAATTATTTAGTTACTATCCACTGGAAGCACGCAATGGCGTTGACGCTTCTCACGCCCTGTATGAAAAAATCGGAACATATGATATCATTTTTATGCCTACTGCTTTTTCATTGACACACACTACTTTTCGAAAAACTCAAACAGCCAAGGGAGCCCGTATAGCAAGCATGCCGGGCTTTATGCTGGAAATGTTCGAGGAAGATGGTCCGATGAGCATCGATTATAATAAATTGCTTAAGGATACCGAGCAGGTCGCAGAGCGTTTAAAGGCAGGAAATATGGTCAGGATAACTGCGCATGAAACCGATATGCTTATAGAACCGGATACTGAGCTTGTGCGTGTATCGGCTGGTGTACTCACAAAAACTGGACAATGGGGTAATTTACCCGGTGCAGAAGCTTATGTTGTTCCGGTTCATGATGGCATATCTCGTGGTTATTTCACCGTTCCGGCAGGATGGGGCGGCTCCACTCCCCTTAAATTCTCCGCACGCTTTATTATTGAAAATGCCAGGTTTATAGATGTTATTGGTGAAAACAACGAGGCGCAGGAATATATCAATGCACAGGTAAAACCACTTATTTTTGGTCAGGAAAATTTTGATGTGCTGGCTGAATTCGGCATCGGTACAAATCCCCATGTCACTGCTGAATATGTAGCTAAAAAGGGATGGAGTACCTTAACGGCTGAAAAAATCTATGGTTCAGTGCATTTTGCCAATGGTAACAGTTTTGGCATTGGCGGCAAGAATGATGTGCAGGTGCATATTGATTGGGTGGTACCTGATGCTGTCTGGGTCTGTTAAATGTCTTCGCTAATCCCTGCCATGCATGAAATCAAGTAATCTTCTTGAAATGAAAAATACAATGATGCCCAGCAGGATGATAAAAATTCCAATGGCACCAAAAACAGTACCAGCGCCCAACTTTGCAACATAACCTACGAGAAAACCACTGATGACATTAGCGAGAAAATTACTCAGAAACCAGATACCCATGAAAAATGAACCCAACCGTGCAGGAGCAAGTTTAGTGATCATTGATAAACCTATAGGCGACAGGCATATTTCTCCAACCGTATGGAAAAAATAGGTTGCAAGCAGCCAGAATAGACTTGCTTTAATAGTAGTATCTGTTAAGTTGCCTCCTCTCTGAAAGACAGCGCCAACCATGAAGAGAAATCCCGCTCCTAATATTAATAAGCCGATTGCCATCTTAACAGGAGTGGAAGGATTTTTTTTCCTTTTCTCAAGCCATGGCCATAACCAGGCAAAGATTGGTGATAATAATACTACAAAAAGTGGATTGACCGATTGAAACCATTCCGTCGGAATTTCCCAGCCTGCAATGACACGGTCAATAAATCGCTCCGTGTAAAGATTAAATGAACTGCCAGCCTGTTCGTACCCTGCCCAAAAGAATGTAACAAAAAATAGTAGTACGAATATTACCGCTATCCTGTCTTTTTCTACCTTTGTGAGAGGTGTTTTTTTCTTGTCAGTTTTTTGCTGTAATTTATGTTTAGGTACTAAGCCCATTTGTCCAAGATATTTCTTTGCCGAGAAAAGATAAAAGATAATGCCTAAAAACATTCCAATGCCGGCAGCAATGAATCCATAGCGATAACCGTAGGTAACTCCGAGATACCCGCAGAGAATAGGAGCAAAAAATACACCACCGTTAAAGAGCATGTAATAAATCGTAAAAGCACTATCTCTCCTTTTGTCACCCTGCTCATAAAGATCCCCGACCATAGTCAATATTGGAGTTTTGAAAAAACCATTACCGATTATCAGCAATGTTAAACCTGCAATAAGTGGAATAATTGCATCATCTATTGCACAGGTAAAATGACCGAGCATAATAAGAATTGCACCGATAAGAACTGATTTTCGTTCACCTAATATCCTGTCGGCAAGATAACCGCCTAATAAGGGGAAAAGATAGCATAATCCTGTAAAAATACCATAGACTTTACCAGAGAGATCATCACTCCATCCCATTCCTCCAAGTTGACTGTTTGCTGCATTTACCATGTACAATATCAAGAAAGCTCGCATTCCATAATAACTGAAGCGCTCGGTTGAAGCAGTTAATGCAAGTAAATACATTGCCGTAGGATGTTTTGTTTTAACGTTTGTTTGTTCGTTCATATAACCTCTTTGTAAAAAAGTGATCAGTGATCAGTGGACAGCATGAGCCCAGCATGAATGGTTTGCTGGTGGTTAATAATCACTGTTCACTGTCCCCTAATTTCTGACGGTATCCATGCAAGCCCAAAAACAGATGTCACTATATCAGTTTTCTTCGGTTTGATACTATAAGGCTCGACAACATCAATGGCATAATCAAATTCTTGTGAAATCATTGCTGTTTCATCAGTAAGCTTATTCTGTAATTCTGCAAGTTGATTATGAAGGGCAGACAGATTTTCTCTTGCGCGTGTTACATCTTGTTTCTCTTTCAGAACACGTCCTGCACCGCGTGCTGATGTAGTTGCTCGTCCCAATGTAGAAGTACTGATTCGCCTCCTTCCCATGAAGGCACCGAGTATGGTGGCTCCAATTGAAATAGCTGTCTGAAGTGTCTGCTGACCGACTTGTGTTTTTTCACGGTCAATAATTGCTTGTGCCTTACGCATTTTTTCCTCAATTTGGGCTATCCTTGATGCATATTTTTGCCTTGTCTTTTCGACTAAATCATCTCTTTTTTCCCGTGCTGCTATTTGCACGCGCAATTTGAAATCGCGTTCTGATTCAGCAGGTTGGGAGACCAGTTTTAATGCAGGGCTCCTTTGTAAATTAAGCGTTTGATTTCTGAAAAGCCATTCCTTGAATTCTTTTCCCCATACAGCATAATTAGATTGCAGGGTAGTTTCTTTGGTTATTTCAGCAAAAATACCTTCTGCCGGCGGGGATTGATGAAGAGTGTCAGGATTCAAATCAATTATGCGGGCATTTTCCCAGTTAATAAAGGGAAAGACATCTTCAATTTCAGCGAGACATGTTATTTTTTTTTCAATCCGGATGGCGCTTGAAGTATCGTTATAATAAAGAGTAGCGCTTCCGATAATCATGGGCTGGTACAATAATTGTTTGCTTTCGTTTTGATTTAATTGAGGCTGAAGGAAATATTGTGGTATATCGGGAGGTAAGGCTGGAGGTTGATTTGATTTGATATGCACAGGAGTTGTTTTAAGAGTTGCTGTTGAAACAGGAGGAGATTGTAATGGGGGTGGCAATTGATCTGGGGGTGAAATCATTGATTTGACAGGATCCATGAGTAATTTAATCTGGCTGCGTGTGAGCGGTCCCGGAAGATATGATAATG
>MFGW01000178.1:23973-26352 GCA_001780385.1 Candidatus Fischerbacteria bacterium RBG_13_37_8
TTTCATGAATATTATTCATGAGAAAGATTCTTTTACCGAGGCTTGAAAGGAGCGTATTAATTTTTTCACGATTGAATGGTTTACCGGATGAAACGACACCTCCCTGCAATCCATCGAGAAGACGTGCTTTATCCTGTTCTGTTTGCAATCTGCCGATGAACCAGGTGCCGGTATTAGATAGACCTTTATAATCAAGATCGACAGGATTTTGCGTTGATAAAACGATACCCAGGCCAAATGCACGTGCTTGCTTGAGCAAAGTAAGAAGCAATTGTTTAGAAGGCGGATTTGCAACAGGAGGAAAATATCCGAATATTTCATCCATGTAAAAAATGGAACGTAGGCTGGTGGTGCCTGGTTGAGTGCGCATCCAGCCTATTAATTGACTGAGGAGCAAGGAGACAAAAAACATGCGTTCTGCATCATTCAAATGCGCAATGGAAAAAATTGAGATGCGAGGTTTTCCGCCGGCAGTGTACAGAATATGGTCTATATCAAGAGATTCACCTTCAAGCCATACAGAAAAACCGGATGAAGCAAGCAAATTGTTCAATTTCATGGCAAGAGCAAAACGATCTTTTGGCGGATAATAAACATCAACATTAAGAACGCCGATTTTTTCAAATGGGGGTGTCTGAATATATTCAATAAGTAATGCAAGATCAAGATTCTTATTTTGTTTCCATGCAGTATCAAAAATACATGAAAGCAATATATGTTCCCTGCTTTGCAGGGGATCAGCTTCAATATTCATAAGACTTAAAAGACTTGTTACGATTGTATTGACACGTTCTCTTATTAAATCGCTGTCTTCAAGTATTTCGGCAGCCGGAACAGACAATGAATTGA
This sequence comes from Candidatus Fischerbacteria bacterium RBG_13_37_8, assembly GCA_001780385.1. Taxonomy (GTDB): domain Bacteria; phylum Acidobacteriota; class HRBIN11; order MFGW01; family MFGW01; genus MFGW01. The sequence continues at coordinate 24,823 of MFGW01000178.1, forward strand.
GAATTGATACCGGCAAACCTGCAGTGCTTCCTGGAGTATAGATAGTGAATTCAGCAGCTTCTTTCAGACGTTTTATCCGGGATTCATCCTGCCCCCATTCTGCCAAACCTTTTTTCCAAAGGATTGCTTGTTGTTCAGCATATGATTCTGAGGATAAATTTTTTGTGCGTGCTTCCTCCGGGTTAATCCAGGGAAGAAAATCAGTTGCATTCAATCGTGGAAAAGTAAGTAACAAATTTGGTAAATCACCCTTGGGGTCCACTATGATTGCGGGAATTCCATCTATTGCAGCTTCCTCAAGCAATGTAATGCATAAACCTGTTTTACCACTGCCGGTCATTCCTATGCATATAGCATGCGTGACAAGATCCTTTGAATCATAAAGGAGCAGGTTTTCCGTGAGCGTTCTGTCGTTGGCATCGTACTCCCGACCTAAATAAAAAACACCAAGTTTTTCAAAATCCTGCACGCTTTATCTCCGTTCTGTTCCATTAAGAAATTTTTTTGTACAATGAAATAGTATGCATTATCTAATCGAAAGAAAATTCATTTAATTATTTTATGATCTTTTCAAGATAACTAATTACTTCCTCTCCACCCCTCGACTGTAGATAAGAAACAATAAGAGAAGCAAATTTACCTATCATAGTTGTGTCCATGTCTAACTTTAAAAAGATACCGACAAGATCTGCAAATGCTCCCATATTGCTGTCTGAGGAAGAAATAAAATCGGATATAATAGAGCCAACTCCACTGCCTTCAGGAGCTGATTCTATAAAGTCTTCAATGCCCGGTATAAAAAAAGCAAATTTTTCAAAATCTTCCACTGGTAAATTCGTCTTTACTGCTTTGAAAATAGCGCCAATTCCCGCTCTTGCTTGTTCATCAGTAACTACTAAATTTGTCGTTATTACCTTTAATAAATCCATTCTTTGCCTCCTGCAATAATTGCTTTTTTACCGTTTCAAGGATGCCGGGATACAGCAGAATAATCCTTGAGCTTTGAATATTATTTTTGCAATGTAATGCACTGGTAATTTTGTGGCATTTTTTATAGTTATTCCTCGTAACAGCATTGTCTGAGTCCTAACAGTATAACATTGCAGCATATATATTGCAAGCCATTAGATGTTATTAAAGATTTAGTCATTCAGTATGTGAGGAAACACAATAATCTTATTACTATTAATCTTAACGAATTAGCAGCAGTAAGAGGAAACCATGTTTCCCCAACAGTATGGCATGCGAATTTTCCTCGTCAAATAAATGGAATCCCGGTACGTGAATCTAATTTATCATTCGCCATTAACCACGGTAACATAGTATTATGGGGACTTGATAAATGGGGTGACGTTACTACTAATCTTGTACCTTCGGTAAGCAAAGAAAGTGCTGTTGCCGAAGCATTCAACTACATTGGCGGCAGACTTCTCTCTGATAAATTTACAGTAAAACCTCATCTTGAAATTATTCCACTTGCACCAGATTGGGACGGGGCCGTTGGAAAAGGTTATGATCATACACTCGTAT
>MFGW01000178.1:26391-27864 GCA_001780385.1 Candidatus Fischerbacteria bacterium RBG_13_37_8
GGGAAATGATGGTTGATGCTCATAGTGGAAAAGTACTTTCGATGCAAGATCAAGTCCAATATATTACAAAGAAAATAGTCGGTGCAATTTACCCGGTCAGTGACGATGAATGTTGCCCCGATGGTTGTGCAGTACCAAATACACCTGCTCCTTATGTAAATACAGGTTTTGCTGCTCCGAATGATTATACAAACTTTGGTGGTTTGTATGACTATACTTCAGGAACTGTCGTAACAAGCCTCGACAGCAGATATGTGCAAATGGGAACAGATAATTGCGGTACCATCAGTGAATCATCCGGTACGGGTGATATTGACCTTGCTGGAACCAATGGTCAGCATGACTGCACGATTCCTGCCGGTCATTCTGCCGGTGATACGTTCTCCTCACGTTCCTGCGCTATCGAAACTACCTACATGAACAGACAGGTTCGTAGTTGGCTAAATATGGCATGGCTCGATTCGTTCATTACTTGCAACGTGAATATAAATTCAACCTGCAATGCATATTTCTCCGGTAATACGATCAACTTCTACCGTTCCGGTGGTGGTTGCAGAAACACTGGTGAAATCGCAGCAGTATTTGATCATGAATGGGGACATGCAGTTGACACACATGATGCACAGCCTTCAATCAGTCAACCCGGTGAAGCAATTGCAGATATCGCTGCTGCCGTGAGATTACATACGGCATGCATCGGCAGAGGCTTCTTCTGGACAATGGACAGAGGTTGCGGTCAGTGGACCAATTGTCCTACCAATCCGGGAACTTCTTACGGTTACAACTGCAGCGGGTATAATGCAGCAGAATGCTGTTTAAACTGCACAGGTATCCGTCAAATCGATTATGTGCAACATGCTGATCCCGACGCTGATACTCCAGCCAATTACACCTGTGCAATCTGCGGTTCTGGCGGCGGCACTCCTTGCGGTAAAGAAACACACTGCGAAGGTATTCCACCTGCCGAAGTAGGATGGGACTTAGCAGCTCGTGACCTGCAAGCAGCTCCATTTAACATGGATAAACAAACTGCCTTCACTGTCGCAGATAAAATCATATGGCAGGGACATAATAATGTTATTGCATGGTATACCTGCACCTGCCCGAGCACATCAAGCGGATGCGGAACGAATAACGCCTACCCGCAATGGATCGCAGTAGAAGATGATGACGGTAATGTTAATAACGGTACACCGCACATGACAGCTATTTATGCTGCATTCAATCGTCATGCTATGGCGTGTGCTACTCCTACACCACAGAACAGCGGTTGTTCCGCCGGTCCTACTACTGCAGCAACATTAACAGCAACTCCTGGCAATAACAGCGTAGCGTTGTCATGGACTGCCGTAGCCGGCGCCGAAAATTACTATGTATGGAGAACTGATGGTATGTACGGTTGCGATTTCGGTCGTGTGAAAATAGCTACTGTTGCTACAACTAACTACACAGACAATCAAGCTCTTAATGGCA
>MFGW01000178.1:27908-28052 GCA_001780385.1 Candidatus Fischerbacteria bacterium RBG_13_37_8
TGTCTTGGACCACTCAGCAATTGCGTAAGTGCAATGCCCACTCCCGGACCTCAAGCATCGTATCAAAGCAACACATTTACCGACGACTGTCCTGCCGGTGGTGCCGGTGATGGCAACGGAATCATTGAACCAGGCGAAACGGTT
>MFGW01000178.1:28174-28437 GCA_001780385.1 Candidatus Fischerbacteria bacterium RBG_13_37_8
AGGTAACCCACCGGCTGGTTGGACAGTCGTAGACGGGGGTTCCGGCGGCGGCGCTGCTGCAACATGGACTACGGCTAATCCTGGCACTCGTTCTGTCACCGCACCGATTGTTGCTCCATTCGAAATTGTAGATTCCGATAATGCTGGTACCGGCGCTACACAGGATGAACAACTTATTACTCCGGTTATTAATGCAAGTGGTTGCGCTATTGTTAATCTGGTATTTGATAATCAATTCTACTACTATAGTGGCGGACTAAGTG
>MFGW01000178.1:28482-34194 GCA_001780385.1 Candidatus Fischerbacteria bacterium RBG_13_37_8
CTAATGTTCTGAAAATGCAAGGCGCAAACGATGGCTATCCAAATCCACCAAATACTAAAACTATTGACATTACTTCTGCAATCTCCGGTAATCCATCAAATACTCAAATTCGTTTCCATTATTACAACGGTACCTATGAATGGTGGTGGGCTATTGATAATGTAAGAATTGAATGCGCAGTACCTGTGTGCAATGTCTGCAATGTTACCACACAGATTCCAGGACGTGTTCTCAATAACCTCACTATTGCAAAATCCGGTAACAACCTCTTGCTGAACTGGACGCCGCCCGGCGGAACTTGCATCGTTACAGGCTATGGCGTCTATCGCGGCACACTTCCATTATCAGCGTATAACCATGCCTCCCTCAGTTGTACTGCTTCCGCTCCTTATTCAACTCCACAAGATACCGGCAGCTACTACTTCCTGGTTGTACCTCAAAACTCCACCAACGAAGGTTCCTACGGGCTTGATTCCTCAAGTGCTCAAATTCCAGCAGCATCTTCTCCATGTCATCCACAAGATCTTACCGCATGTAATTAATTAAATATTGAACATGACAGGCAGGGTCTTCTTTTTAAAAAGGAGACTCTGCCTCATTCCGCATCCCCCAGCCTAATTCCCTCATTAATATTGACCCCTTTATTTGTATGTGATATAGTGATTTCTATTTAAATTATGGAGGACTAAATAAATGGATGATTTGTCAACTATAATTGAAAATATAAAAAGAGCTATCGTGGTTGTATCACTTGCAGATGGGAAAAGAGGAAGCGGTTTTTTTGTGAATGATAAGGGATTATTTATTACCAATAAACATGTTGTAGAATTAAAAACATATTTGAAAATAATACTCCATAATGGCAACGAACATGAAGCAACAATTGTATATTCAGATAATGATCTTGACATAGCGTTCGGTGTGTCGAATTGTTTAGTAGACAAAGTAGCGCCGATAGGAGATAGTAATTTGCTCCGTGAAGGAGAACATGTAATCGCAATTGGACATCCTTTCGGATATGATTTCACCATTACGCGGGGTATCGTGAGTTGCAAAAATAGAATAGTGAAAGGAGTAGGATATATTCAAAGTGATGTAGCAATCAATCCTGGAAGCAGCGGAGGACCCTTAATAAATTATAAAGGTGAAGTGGTAGGTATAACAACCTGGGCAGTTGAAGGAGCAGATAATATGGGATTTGCCGTTCCCACTAATGCTTTTAAATCTATGATTGATACTATGAATACCAACTTCAGTAAACTGCAGTTAATGTATTATTGTCCTATTTGTGGTTTCATTAGTAATACATTTGTTAAAACAGCTAAAGGAGAATACTGCAGAAACTGTGGCGCTGCAAAAAGGGAAAAGAAAAAGGAAGAAGAACTGAGCGTACCAGGTCAACAAGCACAAGCAGTTAACGTTGCTTCAATTAAATGCCCAAAATGTACCGCAGTCAATGATTCAGTATCTAATTTCTGCAAAAAATGCGGATACAAATTGCAATGAATTAATCAGGAGAAAAAGTATGTTTTGGAAAAAAGAAGATAAAGGACAAAAAGGCGAAGTAAATATTGTACAATATGAAAAAATGGTCAATGATCTCATAGGAAGTTTTGGAGTTGATCCTGAAAAATGCCGTCATCGGCCTCGTAATTTATGGTCATTATATAAAGGTTCTGCTTTAATTTATATCGAAATATTCAAAGCCGATAAAGATGATTTCATTGAAGCATCATCCCCTATAATGAAATTACCTTCACGCAATCTTCTCGCTTTCTATCGTAAATTGCTGGAATTGAACTTTCAGAACCTGGGTGTAAAATATTTTGTGAGAGATGATTGGGTGTATTTAGCAGAAAACCGGCAATTACAAGGACTTGATTACGACGAATTGCGCGTTATGGTGGAACGTGTTGGTGGTTTTGCTGATCAATGGGATGACCCGCTTATCGAAGAATTCAAATCACGCTAACTTGGGGATTAGGGAATAGCGACTGGGGAATAGCGACCTAGAATTAACTTTCTGTTCTGTATCCCGAAGAAGTCAGTATGAAAGATACCACAAATAAATTCTTAGCGAGTACATTTTTGGTGTTTATACAAGTATGTATTTCTGCCTTTTAGTTTATTTGCTTTTTCCGGATCAAGCATAGAAAGTTATATGCAGGTCGCTATTCCCCAGTCCCTAGTCCCTATTCCCCAGTCCCCAGTCCCTATATTGAGGTGGCTTATGAATTTATTGCCTCAACCACATGTGCTGGTGAGTAAATGCCTCGGTTTTGCCTCTTGCCGCTATAATGGACTTATCATACATTCAGATTTTGTCGAACAATTAAAACCTTTAGTTTCCTTTATCACCGTATGTCCTGAAGTGGAAATTGGATTGGGAGTACCACGTGAACCTATCAGGATTGTTTTTGCTGATGGAAAATCGAAACTGGTACAGCTGGCTTCCGGAAGAGATGTAACGAGTGAAATGAATGCCTTCTCAATGCATTTTCTGAATTCAATAAAAGACATCGATGGAAGTATACTAAAAGGGCGTTCACCTTCCTGCGGCATTAAGGATGTTAAAATTTATCCGGCTGCAGAAAAGAGCGCTTCACTTAAAAAAGACAAGGGTTTTTTTGGTGGAGCTGTCCTGGAGCATTTCCCTGATCTTCCCATCGAAGATGAAGGGAGATTATTAAATGCAAAAATACGTGAACATTTCCTGACTCGCCTGTTCCTGGTACCACAAATAAAAAATCTTATGGCACAGCATTCTATGAAAGAGCTTATAGCCTTTCATGCACAGAATAAATATTTACTAATGGCATATAACCAGCAGGAAATGCGCGTATTAGGAAGAATTGTTGCTAACCTTGAAAAGAAATCTTTGGATATGATTCTGAATGAGTATCAGAAGCATTTTCTTTCTGCTATCGCACATGCCCCGCGCTATACCTCTCATATTAATGTCCTGATGCATGCCGCTGGTTATTTTTCAAAAGAGTTGAACAAGGAAGAAAAACGATTCTTCAATGACTACCTGAAAAAATATAGAGAGAATAAAATAACACTCTCTTCTATTCTCGGAATTCTAAAGTCATGGATTGTACGTTTTAACAATGAGTACCTGGCACAGCAATCATATTTTAAGCCCTACCCGGAAGAACTAATGGAACTTACCGATTCCGGTAAAGGTCGCGATGAAATATAAGAGTGCAGTATTATGCAAAAAGGAGAGGGGCGTACATTGCGTGCGCCCCCAGGGCAAAAGTTAATACAATACAGGAGGTAGTGTATTCGTAAAGTGGAGGGGATTGTTCCCCTTATTTATGCTTAGAATATATTTACCTTTCATGGTTAACTCACTTATAATTATGACGCACAATTTTATAATTATATCTAAACAAAAATGAATGTCAATAGATTCTTATATAAAAAAAGGGAATATTATCTAGCATTTCCGGAAAATATTTAGAAAATCTGCCATTAAGCTTACAAAAAATATATATTCCAGTTTTGCAAAAAGAGCTGTTAGGGAATAGGGAATGGAGAATTTCTTTTCCTGTACCGAAGGGACAGGCGATCTTAGCCCAGGGCTTTAGCCCTGGGATTAATTAAGAATAGCAATGCTGCAACGAGTGATAGAATAGCAGCGTACATAAAGGGAGCAGTTGGATTGATAGTCCAGAGATAACCGGCTATTAGACTGGCAAGCAAGGTCGCTATGCCACTGATCATGTAAAAGACGCCCAGCATAGCGCCGTAGTTTGATTTTTTAGTTAATGCGGAGAGATAGGCACGCTGGTTACCTTCGACAAATGCATAGGCAAGACCATAAGTACAGAATAGAATGATAAACCAAAGTTCGGATTGAAAGAAGGTAAAACCTGCAGCAGTGAGAGAATAAATGAAATAGCCGATCATAATAAGTTTTTTTCTGCCCCATTTATCAGCAAGATAACCTGCAGGTGTGGAAAAGAGAGCATATGCAATATTAAAGATGAGATACATAACCAGAGGCATGCCGATAGCAAGTTTATCCGTGTATGCCTTGTTTACTTTTAAAAGAAAGAACATGTATGTGAAATTAGCGAGGTAGAAGATAAAGATTGGGATGAGTGCGAGCCAAATATTTTTGGGCAAATGCATAATTTCTATATCTTTTTTATTGTGTGAAGCAGGTTTCTTATCTTCCTTAATCCAGAGTAATGGAGTCAATGACAAGAATGAAATGATGGCGCCTGTGAACAGGATGGTAACGAGGTTGAGATTAAGGTACCAGAAGAGCAGTAAAGCTCCAAGCGAACCAACTACGGCGCCGGCTGTATCCATGGCACGATGAATACCGAAGCTGGTTCCCATGTTTTCTTTTGCGGACGCTGCGGCTATCATTGCATCTCGTGCAGGACCTCGAATTGCTTTTCCGCCCCTATCCACTATTCTGAGGAGTAACACTATTAGCCAGTGAAATGAAGAACCGAGAAATAATTTTGCAAATGAAGAAATGCTATATCCGGAAAAGACAAAGATCAACCTTCTTTTCATACGATCTGATAGTTTGCCGGAATAGTAACTCAGCAATGCACGCATACATTCTTCCAGACCACCGATAATGCCAATGCTGATACTTGAACCACCTATGCTTACTAGAAACAATGGCAAAACAGGCATGATTAATTCACTGCTGACATCATTAAGCAGGCTGACTAATCCAAGCAGTATCACCACATGACTGATTTTGGGGAATTTATTTTTATTCATATTAATATTCTATATAGATGAGAAACAATCCGTTTGGTGGAGCTTTAAATTTTACCAGTCCATATTTTTTTTCCTGGAACAAACCTGGTAATTCTGCTATTGTTTTCTTTGCTTCGCCGACTTCCACGAGCGTCCCGACAATCCAGCGTACCATGTGCCGTAAAAAACTTTTTGCTCGTATTCTGAAAATCAATAATTCACCCTGTTTTTCAATGATGAGAGAATCAATACTGCGGAGAGTGTCTTCACGTTTGATACCTCCGGTTCCAAATAGAGAGAAATCGTGATGTCCGAGAAAATAATTTGCAGCTTCCTGCATTAATTCAAGATTCAAGGCATTCGGGTAATGCCAGGCATACCGGTAAATGAAGGGAGGACATATAGTTCCATTGTACAAGTAATAGGCGTATTCTTTCCAGAGTGCGGAGAAACGTGAATTAAATTTTGGCGGTGCAATTTCGACGTTGGTTATTCGTATATCGGCAGGGAGAAGACTGTTCATTGATCTTTGAAAAGTAGGTATATCGAGTAAATTCCGATATTTGAAATGAGCAACCATGTAGAGTGCATGCACACCAGAATCTGTTCTGCCGGCCCCCTGTATCTTTTTTGGTTCGTTGAGAATAACACACATCTTTTCTTGAATAATTTGTTGAATGGTGGGAACTCCGAGCTGAAATTGCCAGCCATAATAATTCGTTCCATCATACTGTATCGTCATTTTGTATGTATATTTTTTCATAGCTATAGTGTAGGGGCGGACCTACGCGTCCGCCCTTGCATGAAAATCTGAAAAAAGGTAGACACATGGGTCTGCCCCTACAATGACAAAGATATGCTTTGCAAAATATTTATGCAGAGTTGTTTCACAACGTCTCCATGTGCTGCAAGTGGTGATATACAGGAAGGACAACCATATTCGCACTTGCATGCCGAAAGGAGATTCAATGTTCGTTCAAT
>MFGW01000178.1:34221-39477 GCA_001780385.1 Candidatus Fischerbacteria bacterium RBG_13_37_8
TCATTTGTATACGGGAGTTTTGAAAAAAGACTATTGTTTATGGTGAGCCAGTAAGACATGGTATGCATACGGTATTCCGGCAAGGCAAGGTCTCCCGCTCCTACATTCTCCATCGTGAAAAATTTCAATTTCTTGAAACCTACAACCTGCTGATACACCTTCACTTCACCGAAAGCTTTCTCTGCTTGCTGCAACGGCTCTTTCTTGAAGTAATCAAGTATCGATACTTCGGTATAGCAGATAGCATCAGTATAATAATCCGAATCAACTTCCTTGACGTATGCTTTTCTTCCATCAAAATCTAATTTCTCAACATAGAATTGCTTTCCTTCAAGCAGGTAAATAGCTTTGGGATGCAGCATGGTTAATGCACTGGAAAAATCTACCTCTGCAATGATACGTGATGTTTTTGTCACATCCACTACCACAAAATTATCCGATGAAATACTCCGGAGACTGATGCCGTTTGCTGGATATGATTGATGAATCCAGTGCCATTTTTCACGGGATTGATGAACAAATCCATCCTCTTTCAAAAAATTCAGAATAGTCGGCATGGTTTCTTTTCCGAAGTTCTCATCTTTTTTTATGGGCAATTCAAAACATGAGCATTTTATATGGTCTACTAAAATATGCAGGTTATCAGGATTAATCAAAGCATGTTCCGGGCTTGAAGCGATAAATGCCGATGGATTGGAAACCAGGTATTGGTCGATGGGTCGGTTGCTTGCAACAAGGAATGCCAGCGCGGGTGTGTCGCGTCTGCCGGCTCTGCCGGCTTGCTGCCATGTGCTGGCAATAGTACCGGGATAAGAAGCCATCACTACTGCATCAAGTGAGCCTATATCAATACCCAGCTCAAGTGCATTCGTGCTCACCACGCATTTTACATTTCCCTCGCGCATCTCATGTTCTACTTCGCGCCGCCTTTTCGGTAAATAACCACCTCGATACCCGCGTATGGTATCAAGATCTTCGATGTTCTTTTCCCATTTCTGCTTGAGATGCATAATAATTACTTCCGCAATTAAACGTGATGGCGCAAAAATGATAGTCTTCAACCCATTTTCTATAAGAAATGATGCTATTTTTTCCGCTTCTTTTACAAATGAACGCCTGATACCAAGTGCACGATCAGTAAATGGCGGATTATAAAAAATAATAAATTTTTCTGAATGCGGTGAACCACTCCGTTCAATAATTGTTACTGGCTGGCCGAGCAGTTTTTCTGCAAAATCACACGCATTTGCTATCGTTGCACTTGTACATATATAAAGCGGATTGCTTCCATAAAAATCGCAGATGCGCTTTGTTCTCATGAGCAAATTGGCAAGATGACTGCCAAATACACCACGGTATGCATGTAGTTCATCTATAATAATATACTTCAGATTCTCGAATAGCTTAACCCACTTCGTATGATGTGGCAGAATTCCGGAGTGCAGCATGTCGGGATTGGTGATGACGATATTTGCCTTGTTGCGTATAGAACGGCGTGCATCTTCCGGCGTGTCTCCATCATAGGTAAAACTTGGAATATTCTCTCCCATGTTTTTGATTACTTGCTGGAGATTAACCAGTTGATCCTGTGATAATGCCTTGGTAGGAAACAGGTACATGGCTCGCGTATCTTTATTCTTTGCTATAGCATCGAGCACAGGTAAATTGTAACACAGTGTTTTGCCGGATGAAGTCGGTGTTACCAGTACTATGTTCTTTCCCTGCTGAATGTGCTGGTAGCTTTCCAATTGATGAGAATACAGGGTGGTGATGCCTGTCTGTGCGAGCGCTTTTACAAGAACCTCAGACACGGTCTGCGGCAAGTCAACCAATACTGCATCCTGTGACTTTATCTCGTGTATATATTCTATCGAGTCTTCATACCGTGCCTTGAACGAATCTAATACATTAAGAACATGATTTCGCTTCGTATTCATAGTGGTTGTTATTCAATTTCATATTGTTTAAGTACTTCCTTGATATCTAAGCGCGGGAACAGGATGAGTGATTTTGGCACCTGCACGCCAAGGGGAAGCTGACCGTATTCCGTCTTTTCAAGTGTGACTTCTTCAGGTTTGATTCCAAAAATGTCCATGAGCTTTGTGCTGCTTTCCGGCATCGCAGGGTAGAGAAGAATGGACAAAATGCGTATAAAATCACAAATAAAATACAAAATTCCTTCCACCTCATCCCTGTTGTCGGGAGATTTAAATTTAGCCCACGGCTGTTTCTCATCTATATATTTATTGAGCAGGTATATGATATTCCAGGTTTGCCTGAAGATTTCTGCAAGATTGAGATTGGTGCAATAATCATCCATCTGATTTTTCAAGGAATAGAATGCATTGATAATAGAATTTTCTGCTGTATCGAGTGCCGGTTTCTTGTTGAGCGAGCCTCCAAAATATTTATGAATCATCTGAAACGTTCTGCTGACAAGATTACCATAATCATTGGCAAGATCAGCATTGAGTCTTCCAATGATTGATTCGAGTGAAATTTCGGAATCTGTATCGAGTGGAGCTTCTCTGAGCAGAAAATACCTGACAGGATCGGAACCGAGCATTTTCAACAACGGTTCCGGCTTGAGCACATTACCGAGTGTCTTGGACATTTTAGCACTGTGCATCATCCACCATCCGTGTCCAAATATTGTCTCCGGTAATGCTATGCCCGCTGACATGAGAAAAGCAGGCCAATACACGCAATGAAACCGTACAATATCTTTGCCAACGAGATGAATATTTGCAGGCCAGTACTGCTTGAATAATGCATCGTTGTCTGACCAGCCGAGCGCCGTGATATAATTCGATAACGCATCGAACCATACATAAATAATGTGCGAAGGGTCGCCAGGAACAGGAACTCCCCACGTTATACTGACCCTGCTGACGCTTAAATCCCTAAGCCCGGATTCTACAAACCGCATTACTTCATTGTACCGTGATTCAGGTTTTATGCATCCCGGATGACTGCGATAATACTCAAGCAAACGTTCCTGGTAATTGCTGAGCCGGAAAAAATAACTCTCTTCCTTAATTTTTTTCTCTGCTATCCGCCCGCAATTAGGACATGCTTCTTCTTCTTTCGTCGATTCCGGCAATATTAATTCACACGGTACACAATACCATCCTTCGTAAAATCCTTTGTAAATATCACCGTTGTGGTGAACTATCCGGAAAAATTCCGCCGCACCCTTTTTATGACGCGATTCGCTGGTTCTGATAAAATCAGAATAAGAAATATTGAGCTGCTTCCAGAGTTTATAATAATTTTCCACAACCCTGTCAGCTAACTCCTGCGGAGTAATGCCTGTCTGCTTGGCAGTTTTTTCTGCCTTTTGCCCATGCTCATCCGTTCCCGTCAGAAAATATACATCGTAGCCAAGATTTCTTTTACTCCGGGCAATATAATCTGCAAGTACCGTAGTAAATACATGTCCAATATGCGGTAAATCATTTACATAATATATGGGAGTTGTGATATAATATTTCTTCATAGTGCTACACTATAGCATCAGAGGCAGATTAAGTCAATTGAATGCTGACTAATGCATCCTTTGCAAACATGCTGTAGGAGCAGACCCATGGGTCTGCCCTCGCTCGGTAATTTCCGGCATCTTGTCATTGTGAGTTTGCCGGAGGCAAACGTAACAATCCCTAACGGATTATAATATAAATAACTTAACATATCGTACAAAGTAGAAATGAGGTGCTACTATGAATGAAAAAATCCTCAATTTGCTGAACAGTCATCTCCTGGAAGTCGAACATTATGATGTCCTGGAGAAAAAACTTGCTGAACTGCAAAAACAGCGAATACTCAAAGATATAGAAGAGTATGGAATTACCAGTTCTTTCTTTCATTATGAACGGCTGTTTATATTAAAAAATAATAAGGTGGTAGAAAAAAATATTCAGAGACAAAAAACAAGATTGAAAGAATACGGTCAGGATGAAAAGATAGAAGAGGAAGGAAAACCGCTGGAAAATTATATTGATGGCACCGAAGATGCTATAATAATTGCTTCCTCTATGATCGATACAAAACCAAAGGGACCGCATACTTTTAAAAAAGAATTAGAAATATATTGTAAATAGTGACCAGTGGTTAGTGGACAGTGACCAGCACATAGTAGGGGCAGACACGCGGGTCCACCCTGGCATAGTAATTCATAACGTCTTGTCATTGTGAGTTTGCCCCAAGGCAAACGTAACAATCCCTGACGGGATATTAGAAACATGAACGTGAAGGATTATTACGCTTTGCTTCGCAAAGCTCATAATGACAATGCGTCAAGGATTGCTTCGCTTGCCTACGGCAAGCTCGCAAAGAATGCTCGGATGAATACAAGGTCCGTCCCAAAAGCATATTTCAAGAAACTGTGAACCTTGAACATATAAATAGAGGAGTAACTATGCAAAAAATAATTGATGCAAAAGAAGAAAAAAAAGATTCGATAATTGAAGAATTACTGGAGCGCGGTGTAAACAAAGTGATGAATGAATTATCAGCGGATGATGTTATTAACATGACTGAGAGGTACAGTGCGCATAACTATGGCCCCTTACCAATTGTTGTCGATAAAGCAGATGGTGCAACGGTGTGGGATAAAAATGGTAAACAATACATAGATTTAATTGGATGTTATTCGGCAGTAAGCCATGGACATAGAAATAAGCGTATTATACGAACTGCCATGAAACAGCTTGAGAAATTACTCAACACCGGCAGACCGGTTTATACTACTGAAATGGCTGTGTTCGTGAAAACAGTGTGTGAATACACAAATATGGATGCAGCCCTGCCGATGAATACCGGTGCGGAAGCAGTAGAAACTGCGCTAAAAGCCGCACGCCGCTGGGGCTACCAGGTTAAAAAAGTACCCCCCAATAAAGCTGAAATTATAACGGCAGAAGGTAATTTCCACGGTCGTACCATTACCATCGTAAGTTTCACAACAGAAGAAGCATACAAGCAGAACTTCGGTCCTTTCACACCCGGTTTCAATATTATTCCTTTTAATGACCCGGCAGCACTTGAAGCCGCTATTAATGAAAATACCGTCGCATTTCTCGTGGAACCTATCCAGGCAGAAGGCGGCGTTATCGTTCCAAAGGATGGTTACCTTAATGAAGTAAGAAAGATATGCGATAAGCATAATATTTTGCTTATCCTTGATGAAATACAAACGGGGTTCGCACGCACCGGCAAAGAATTTGCACATCAATACGATGGTATCACTCCGGACCTTAT
>MFGW01000178.1:39488-39809 GCA_001780385.1 Candidatus Fischerbacteria bacterium RBG_13_37_8
AAGCGCTTGGTGGAGGTCTTGTGCCTATCTCGGCAGTCGTCGGAACAAAAGAAGTAATGAATGTTTTCAATCCGGGCTCTCACGGCAGTACCTTCGGCGGAAATCCATTTGCTTGCAGTATTGGAATCGAAGCAATCCTCGAAACTGTGCGCCAAAAATTATCGCTAAAAGCACTTTCTGCCGGCAAAAAATTCAAGGATGCTCTCCAATCATTCAACAGCCCGCATGTGAAAGAAATCCGTGGTAAAGGACTCCTGCTCGGTGTGGAATTCAAACCGGAAGCCGGTACCGGTCATGATTTTGCTGATAAATTACTGCGTC
>MFGW01000178.1:39864-40446 GCA_001780385.1 Candidatus Fischerbacteria bacterium RBG_13_37_8
AGTCATGGTCTTTTTGTCGAATGGTGTCAAAAGCGAAGGACTCGAGACATGACGGTAAGTATTTAGGAGAATTAGATTATTATGATACCCTGCGCAAACAGAATACATTCGAAAGTAACGTCGAAAGATACAATTATTGGTTACGGAGAGGGGCGCAACCCTCTGAAACAGCGGGAATCTTAATGAAAAAAACAAACAGATTGCCAACACAACGACATAAAATTAGGAGGTAGAAATGAAAGAATTATTAGAGCTCATTGCTAAAGCATTGGTTGATCAGCAAGATCAAGTTTCAGTTAAAGTAATTGAAGGAGAACAGACTATCGTTCTTGAACTGAGAGTAGCTCCTGAAGATTTAGGAAAGGTCATCGGAAAGCAAGGTTTAACAGCTCGTTCGATACGGACTATCTTGAATGCAGCAGGAATGAAATTACGCAAGAGATTCGTTCTCGAAATCCTTGAATAAACAAAAACGCTCCTCAATCTTATCCTGATCTTATATATAATGGTCAGAAAAGAAAAACGCAGGAATATAATGCGAGGTAAGCGCAATACGTTCTTTCCTGCTAATGTGGCAGGGGA
>MFGW01000179.1:0-940 GCA_001780385.1 Candidatus Fischerbacteria bacterium RBG_13_37_8
ATAGGTGCAATTACTTCAAGAAATCATCTTCCGGTGAATCAAATCTTATATGCAGAATCATTAGGAATGGGCAGCTCAAAATATATCCTTGACACATTATAGTCTTTTGTCATTGTAAATCCTTATTTACACGGGAGCTGCAAATGAATAGAAAAACTATAGAAGGTATCATTAAGCTTCCCGATACTGGTATATATTATAAATCAATTGGTGAAGGTGAACCTGTAGTTATTCTGCATGGAGGACCGGGATTTGATCATAATCATATGAAAGATTTTGAGCAACTTTCCAGCGAATTCAATATAATTTTTTATGATCAGCGTGCTACGGGTAATTCCACGGGAAAAGTTGACAAACATTCGATAACCGTCAATAATTTTGTGGAAGATCTTGAAGGATTGCGTATTCACCTGCAGCTTGAAAAAATAACTCTAATCGGTCATTCCTGGGGTGCAGCACTGGCTTTATTCTATGCAATCAACTACCCTGCAAAATTGAATAAGCTTGTTGTTATAAGTGCAGCAGCCAGTTCAATATTCCATCCACATTATATACAAAATATCGAAAAAAAAATTTCAAATGAGGATAGACAAGTCTTATTAAAAATTGAACAATCCGAAGCATTTATAAAGAATGATGTATCAGCGCTACAGAATTATTTCAGAGCAGCAATCAAGCCATATTTCTATAATCAATCCAAAATTGCAAATCTCGACCTTACTTTTGGGAAAAATACGGCTCGCAACCAACGCCTCATTGCCGGGTTACTGTATCAAGACCTAGGCTGCTATGACATTCATGAAAAACTTTCAGGCATTGCATGTCCTACACTTGTTGTGCATGGAGATTCAGATCCCATGCCTGTAGAAGCTGCTATGCAAATTCATAAGTATATTCCGCATTCTCAATTAGTTATCTTGAAAGACTGCGGTCATTTTAT
>MFGW01000179.1:987-5108 GCA_001780385.1 Candidatus Fischerbacteria bacterium RBG_13_37_8
TAAAAGAGATGGTATTATAAAGAAGCTTAAAGAACGCTTTTTTCCTTACCATTAAGAGATGGTTAAGAAAAGATTAAGGTTAAGGTTAAGATAGATCGAGGTTCACGTTTCTTTAACTTCAACCTCAAGCTTTTCTTAGCCTTAACCTAAACCTTGACCTTGAACTTTCATACTTGAACTTTCATAGATATGGGAAATCCACACGACATCGTCAAAGTCGGCGCAAGACGAAGACCAGTGCTCATTATTCAAGAAATTGAACATCTGAATAACGTTAATATAATGTTGCACTTGCGCCGACTTTGACGTATCCGTGGGGAAATCCAAGCCTCAATTGACTTTGCACTCAATAGATGTTATATTTATATCGTAATATTGTATCAGGAGGAAGTTTATGAATAAAGTATGTACAATATTGGCGATAGTGTTTTTCATTACTGCATTCGCTGCAACATACAGCAGCGGCATTATGCTAACGTCAGAGAAAGATTCAATTCGATTTAACTGGATCGATGCATCAAATAATGGAAATATTGTTTCAATAAGCAGGTATGGTATTTCCAGCTCTTATCAACTATCTAATCCTTTTCCTTACAAAGGGGAGAACTATAATTATCTTGTTATTTCAAAAGATGGTTGGATAGGCTTGTCAAAGAATCCTTTTAATATAGAAACGCAATGGAGCTTGTTGTCCTTACAACCGGCTAAAGATCAAATTGAAGTTATTATCACGGCACTTCCATTTCGTCAAACAAATGCAAAAAATACAGATATATATCTTCTTGAGACCAAAAAATATATTGCAGTTGAATGGCGAAATTGGCAAGGGGATTCATCGGACGGTTATTCGCAGTTTGAAGTTTTATTTAATTCAAGAGGAATAATAAAAGTTCAATATAATATTATAGCTCAGCCTCTTTCAGAATGTAGTCTTGGTCTAATTGATCATGAGACTAGCAGTGCTTATCAATGCCCGTATGATGCTGCTGCAAAAATTACGGCACCCATGGCATTATCAATGGGAGATAAGAGAGAGGAAATTCTGTTAGCTGATTGCAGCATGCTTCCATATATTTATTGCAACCAGCCTCTTTCTCAGCAGGGAACTGGTGTTTCAAGCGGCAGCAGCAATTATAATTGCTCTGCAAATAGTTATCTCGGCGCTGAAAAAATGTACATATTTGATTTATCCCATGTTTCAAATGTTGAGGTGAAAATAAGTAATTTTGGTACCAGGCAACTTGATGCTTTTTTGATGTCTGCATGCAATACTATCAGTTGCATAGTGGGTGGTCAGGATATAATATCGGCGGACAATTTATCGGCAGGAGATTATTATATAACAGTGGATGGATTCAGCATTGCAGATAATGGAACATTTGATATACAGGTTACCTGTAATAATTTATCCTGTGATAATGCTATTGAGATCCCATCATGCAATGATCATGCATTTACGGGGGATACTTCATTAAATTCAGCTAAGCAGTCACAATATGGGTGTAGTCTCAAAAGTTATCCCGGCAATGAGAAGATATATCATTTCAATATGAGCACGCCTGGTAACATTTATTTAAATGTGAATGAACCCGGGATGGAAGGTATTTTACTTAGTGAATGTAATGCGCAAAGTTGTGCTGTTGCTGGTTCACGATTTGAAAAATATAATGCTGATGCAGGAGATTATTATTTAGTGATAGATAGTACGTTATCCGGAGGACATGCATTTTCTGCTTTATTAGATTGTGGTACAAGGATGGATTGTACTAATTATGAGCCTATAGCTTGTGGGGAAACCAAGAACAGTACAACTGCGTTATTGCAAAATAAGAATGATTTGTACAGTTGTTCCGGAAATAGACTGGAGAGTGGTCCTGAGAAAATATATGTATTCCAAAATACAACTACGAGAAACATCACCGCAACATTGACTAATTTGCAAAGCGATCTTGATGTATTAATATTAAGCAGTTGCAACGAAGGCAAGTGTCTGGCATATGGAGATTTATCTGCTACTGGAGCTGTATTAGCACCGGGGACATATTATATAGTGGTAGATGGGAATGAAGGAGCTGAAGGTTCATTTAGCTTAACTTTAAATTGTTTGCCATCAGCTTATCTGCCTCCATACAAGAATTGTTTTGAATCGGGGGATGATTTTGCCAGAACAGGATTCTGGCATGTGATTGAAAATCCTCCAAGTTTTTATGTGCCGCCTCCCGTGAACACTTTTTCTTATTTTCCTGATTTTCCTGATTTATTTATGGCATGTGAGGGAACTCGTGCCTATTGGTATGGTGAAAACAATACAGCGACGTTTATAGGACCATACAGTCCGCAGCCTCCCGGAACAGGTGGAACAAGTAATAATCAAAATTCCGGGAATCTGATCACACCAACCATTGATTTAGCAGGTGCTCCAAATGCGCAGCTAAAATTTCAAAGCTGGTGGGAAATTGAAGGAGTAGATGTTAATACTTACGATATGATGTATATTGATATATCAGTAAATGGTGGTTCCTTCCAGAATATAGGAAGGTTAAATCCTCTGGAGGATGTAAACGGACAACCACCATATCCTTACAGTTCAGATGGTTTTAATTTACCCATCACGCGTTGTCTTTATCCATTATTTGATTTATCGCCCTGGGTAGGGAACAGGATAAATATTAGATTTAGATTTCAAACTAATGATCAGCTTTACAATGCATTTCGCGGATTATTAATAGATTGTGTAGAGGTAACGGGAGAAGCGATTCCAGATCCGGTGATAACCAGTGTTGATCCTGTTTGCAATGTACAGACAACTGATATTTTGCATATCTATGGTCAGAATTTTGCAAATAATGCAACGGTATCCTTTGATGGTATACCGGCTGCTAATATTGCGGTGATATCAGGGGATGAAATTCAGGCAAATATACCGGGCACTCTTAATTGTCCGGGACCTATATCAGTGACCGTAGATAATCCAGGTGCGGGCGGAATTGCAACTCTTGAAGATGCATTTATGTGTGGAGCAGGGAGTTGCATACCATTTGCAGATGCTGGATTGGATAAATTAATTTGCCAGGGACAATCAATACAAATTGGAGGGAGTCCCACTGCTAAAGGAGGTGTTCCTCCTTATACCTATAGTTGGCTTCCAACAGCAGGTCTTGATTTTCCGCTTACCGCAAATCCAAAAGCTTCACCTCAAACGACAACTACTTATACGGTTACTGTTACCGATTCAGACTCACAGGAAGATACTGATAGCACTACAGTAACGGTAAAGACACCGCCTGTATCGCTGTTTGGCAGTGATAGTCCACAATGTTTTGGTGATGCCATATGCTTTACTGATCAATCCTCGGAGAGCCCGGATAGTTGGTTCTGGGATTTCGGAGATGGTTTAGGCAGTTCTGAAGAACAAAATCCCTGTTATACTTATACGGCTGTAGGCACTTATTCAACTTCTTTGATAGCATCAAATCAATGTGGCATCGGCAGTCCATATTCAACAAGTGTTACAGTTGCCAATATTCCAACTGCTGATTTCATCAGCAACAGTCCTCAATGTATGGGGCAATCTGGCGGCACTATTTGTTTTACTGACACTTCTATAAATAATCCTTTATCCTGGTCATGGGATTTTGGAGATGGAAGCGGCACTTCAATTGAACAAAATCCTTGCTATGAATATGCCAATGCAGGAACTTATACGGTAACTTTACTAGCAACAAATACATGCGGTATCAGCACCCCAGTGATAAAACAGGTTGAATTAAAAGCTACCCCGGTAGCAAGTTTTACTTCTGATCAACCGCAATGCATTGATATGCCTGTCAGTTTCACCGATACATCACTTAATAATCCAACCAGTTGGTCATGGAATTTTGGCGATGGAGTAGGAACCTCAACAGCACAGAATCCTTCATATGCCTATGAAGCAGCAGGAATGTATATTGTTGGTCTTATTGCTACTAATGAATGCGGTTCAAGCAATGCATTTACTTCAGATGTCCAGATTTTAAATGTACCCCAGGCTGATTTCACCACAAATTCACCGCAGTGTTTTGGCAATGCTATCGTCTTTACCGATGCTTCAACCGATAATCCATTAAGCTGGTACTGGGATT
>MFGW01000179.1:5161-5390 GCA_001780385.1 Candidatus Fischerbacteria bacterium RBG_13_37_8
TCACCTGGAATTTATGAAGTTAGTTTGACAGCATTCAATGATTGCGGAGCTTCATCAACGACAAAAAAGACAGTCGTTGTTTCTCAGGAACCAATTGCTAATTTTTCGAGCAAATCTGAAGAATGTCTTGGCAACTCTATTACTTTTTATGACACATCGACTGGTGATCCAATTTCATGGTACTGGGATTTTGGCGATGGTACAGGGACTTCACCTGAACAGAATCCAA
>MFGW01000179.1:5512-5734 GCA_001780385.1 Candidatus Fischerbacteria bacterium RBG_13_37_8
CATGATGCGCCCAAATGTATTGGATTACCCATTAATTTTATCGATCTTTCTGCCGGCAATCCAACTTCATGGAATTGGGATTTTGGTGATGAAGCAGGTTCATCAAGCGAGCCGAGTCCCAGTTATATTTATGTAAATCCCGGGATTTACACGGCACGTCTGATAGTGTTTAATTCATGCGGTGCTTCAGCGCCAACAACAGCACAAATTACCATTGATGGG
>MFGW01000179.1:5799-11046 GCA_001780385.1 Candidatus Fischerbacteria bacterium RBG_13_37_8
TTTAACGGTAGGCTTTCCAAATGATTGGCAGTGGGATTTCGGTGATGGTAATTCTTCTGACCAGCAAAATCCAGAACATGCATATTTATCTGCGGGCAACTACCTGGTTAATCTTATAACAAGCAATAGTTGCGGCAGCGCTCCTGCTGAAGAAAAGCCTATTACGGTAAATCCATTACCGCAGGCGAATTTTATTTCCAGTGCACCTGCTTGCGCTGGAACAGGAGTAGTTTTTACTGACACGTCAACTGGTTTACCAAGCGCCTGGGAATGGGATTTTGAAAATGATGGAACAATTGACAGTACCTTGCAAAATCCAACTCACATTTTTCCAACAGCAGGAACATATAATGTCTTTTTAAGAGTAACCAGCATATGTGGAACTAGCACAAACATAAAGCCGGTAAACATTTCACCTCCACTACCTTTTGCTAATTTTAGCTTTAATCAGCCAGTATGTGATGGTTATCCTGTAAATTTTGTTGATTTAACCACTGGAAATCCTGGTGGATGGGATTGGGATTTTCAAGATGATGGAACTATAGACAGTATCTTGCAGAATCCTTCCTTTATTTATCCCATGGATGGATTTTACACTGCATCGTTAGTAGCACATAATTCATGTGGAGGAAGCGATCCTCATTATGATGAAGTAGTGGTTTTGCCTTGTGATTTTGTCTGCAATGATAATAACCAGACGATACATTGTGGTGATACAGTAGTTGGCTCTTCAGTAGGTGGTGTCAGTGATATAAACGCATACGGATGTACACCAGGGTCAGTTTATTCCGGTCCGGAATCGCTTTCAAAACATAGATTTCCTTACGGTCAGCTAAAAAATAATCAAAATATTATTTTGACGCTCACATCACCTAACCCAGATCTTGATATTTTCGTGCTGGCAAATTGTGAACCACCGGTTAGTCAAACAGAACCTGTCAATTGCGTTGCCTGGGGTGATACACAGGCAGTATTTGCAGGTGATGTGGATAAGAGATTCTATGTGATAGTTGATGGGAAGAATGGTGCCAGTGGCACATTCAGTTTTACGGTACAATGCTACGAGGATCAGGAATGCGTACCGCCGGTATTTTTAGGATTAAATTCAGCAGAAGACCTTGATCCATGCGAGCCGACCGGAATCAGGCTACAATGGACACCAGTAACTGATTGGGGAACGGGAACTACAGGCACCTACGCAATAATGAGAAATGGTGTTGTAATTGCCTCTTCAATTCCAGGTACTGCCTCCGAATATATCGATACGTACGCTATACCAGGAGTTACCTATAACTATATTATCAATGCAATAAATGATGCTTGCGGTGAAACTGACGGAAATATAGCAGCAATTGCTACCATGGATGATTATGCGACTAATGTGCAATTTGCAGGTATTCAATCTGCAATTGATTTAAATCCTTGCGGTTATTCAGGAATTTTAATAAGTTGGAATGCAGGTTCGCCTAATATTGCTGGATATAAAATTTTCAGGGGCTTGGCTTCTGATTGTGGAGATGCAGTTGAAATCGCAACAGGAATTACAGGCACATCATATCTTGATATTACTGCCAGTCAGGATTTAAACTACCGTTATTATGTCGAAGCATATTCAAATTGCGGGATATCTACAAGAGGATCTAATGCATGTTTAGCTGCGACGGATGCAACACAGGAACCACCGGTTTTTGCTGGTGCAAAAGCTGCATTTGATATCGACCCATGCCAGGATTCCGGTGTTAGAATAATTTGGGATCCAGTAACTGATTGGGGCAGTGGTACTTCAGGAACCTATACTGTTTACAGAAACGGAAATCCCTTGGCTACCGGTTTATTAACCACTACGTATACTGATACTACCGGTACTAATAATATTGACTATACCTACAGGGTAATTGCAATTAATAATGCATGCAATGTTCCGGATGGCAATACGATTGATAAAATAGCGAAAGATGAAGTAAATGGGTTACCTCCTGTTACTTCATTCACCAGTGATGCACCGAAATGTTTAGGACAAGTAGTACAATTCCAGGATACATCTGTCAATACTCCTACAACCTGGAACTGGAATTTTGGTGATGGCACGCCAAATTCCACGCTTCAAAATCCGTCTCATCTCTATGCTAATTCAGGAATTTATACTGTCACGTTGAATACCTCTAATAGTTGCGGAGCGGGTTCTGTGGCTCAAAATCAGGTAAAAATAGATATACTTGCACAGGCAAGCTTTACTGATAACTTGCCACAATGCGCCGGTGCGCCTGTTCAATTCACGGACACCTCCACAGGTCTTCCCAGTGCCTGGTCATGGAATTTTGGAGATAATACCACCTCAACAACACAAAATCCATCGCATACCTATATCAATCCCGGTACTTATACGGTAAAGCTTATCGTGAGCAATGCCTGCGGAAATTCAAACACGTATGAAAAAATAATTACCATTCCATCAGCTCCAATCGCTAATTTTGAAGCCAATTCACCGTCTTGTCTTGGACATTCAATGTCGTTTGTAGATACTTCATCAGGAAGCCCAAATAGCTGGAATTGGAATTTTGGTGATGGAAGCGGAACCTCAACGCAAAAGAATCCTTCCTATATGTATACCGCAACAGGTAATTATAACGTCAGCTTGCAGGTTACCAATTCATGCGGTATTTCTACGCCGAAAGTCAAGCAAGTATCGGTAATTAATGTGCCATCCGCCAGTTTTATTTCCAATTCACCGCAATGCGTTGGTAATCCTGTCCAATTTACCAGCACGAGTACAGGTCAAATTGATGCCTACAATTGGAATTTCGGTGATGGAGCAGGCAGTTCCATCCAGCCAAATCCCGCATATGCATATTCTGCCGCAGGAACCTATGCAGTTACATTAATCACCAGCAATGAATGTGGTACAAGCAATGCAGCAGTGAATAACGTGATTATTGTCGGAGCGCCGACAGCGAATTTCACATCAAATGCACCTAAGTGCTCCGGTGAAATAGTGCAATTCACCGATTTATCACAGGGCAATCCAACTTCCTGGAGTTGGAATTTTGGAGATGGAAGCGGTACTTCAACATTGCAAAATCCAATATATTCCTATACCAACCCAGGTACTTATATTGTATCGCTTCAAGTTACAAATAATTGCGGTCAAAGCCAGCTCATTACCAAGAGCATTAACATATCCGGTGTTCCAACAGCTTCCTTTATTTCAAATGCACCGCAATGTCTAGGAACAGCCATTTCCTTCATTGATACCTCGACGCCACTTCCCACTACTTGGTTATGGAATTTTGGTGATGGAAATAATTCTGCTCAGCAAAATCCTTCTCATGTTTATGCAACAAGCGGTGTTTTCACTGTTACCCTCACTGCCAGCAATGCATGCGGTCAAAGTACCCCTCACATCAAAGATATCGAAATTATTACGAGCCCGATAACTAATTTTACCAGCAATACACCACAATGCAAAAATGCTCCTGTACAATTTACCGATACTTCAAGTGACTACCCGACTTCATGGTCATGGAACTTTGGTGATGGAACAGGAAGTTCAACACTTCAAAATCCCGTTTATTCCTATTCATTAGCGGGTAATTATAATGTATCATTAAACACCAGCAATGCATGCGGAGCAGGAACACAGATAATAAAACCTGTGCAAATACTCAGCTCACCCGTTGGTAATTTTACCTCTAATTCACCTCAATGCATCGGAAGTGCAATTCAATTCACCGACATGTCAACCGGAAATCCTTATGCATGGCAATGGAATTTTGGTGATGGAACCGGTACTTCCACGTTGCAGAATCCAGCTTATACCTATACGCAAGCAGGCAATTATACTGTCACATTAACTGTTACCACGCTGTGTGGAACGAGTACTCCTGTTCAAAAAATTGTTACAGTGCAACCGACACCTGTTTCATCGTTCATCTCTAATGCACCGAAATGTTTCGGCGTAACGATTCTTTTCCAGGATACTTCAACAAATAATCCTACCTCTTGGAGTTGGGATTTTGGTGATGGAACGGGAACATCAACCAATAAGAATCCTTCCTACAGTTATGTAAATCCGGGTACATATACGGTGACACTCACAGCTACTAATGCGTGCGGACTGGGAACTATTTATCAGCAGCAAATACAAGTATTAGACCGTCCTACAGCATTATTCCAGCATGACGGACCGAAACCAGTGAATATTGCAGTTAATTTCGTCGATCAAAGTCAGAATAATCCAACACAATGGAATTGGGATTTTGGTACTGGTGAAACTTCTCCATTGCAAAATCCTTCATACATTTATCATACTCCTGGTATTTATACAGTCAAACTTACTACTGCAAATGATTGCGGGGTAAGCACAGCATACATTACAACGGTAGAAATACTGGGACAAGTACCATTTGCAGACTTTATCAGCAATGAACCGCGATGTCTCGGTCAAAGTGTGCAATTTTGGGATCTCTCGCTTAATAGTCCGACTTCATGGAACTGGGATTTCGGCGATGGCAGTGGTACTTCTACATTGAAAAATCCTCAGTATACCTACACAAGTGCGGGCTCTTACCAGGTTACTTTAATTGCTTCAAATGCAAATGGAGCAAGTCCTCCACATTCAAAAACCGTTCATATAAGCCCTGCAACGCCAGTAAGCAGTTACACTCATAATGCTCCTCAATGCCTTGGAACGGCAGTTCAGTTTACCGATACTTCTACCAGTCAGCCATTGACCTGGAGCTGGGATTTTGGCGATGGCTCAAATTCGACAAAACAAAATCCAACACACATTTATGCCGAAGCGGGTTCTTATAATGTAACTCTTCAAACCTCGAATGGCTGCGGTACAAGTTCGATCTATAGCAGTACGGTACAAATAAATGGAGCTAACTTTGACAGCAATGCGCCCAAATGCCTTGGCGAAGCTGTCGCTTTTACTGATACATCAAGCGGTTCTGTTAGTTCATGGCAATGGAATTTTGGAGATGGCAGCGGCATGTCAAATGAACAAAATCCAATTCATACCTATTCCGCAATTGGTGAATACACAGTCACATTGACTACGATAGGAAATTGCAGTTCTCCTTCCTCATTCAATAAAACAGTGGTTATTAGTTCAGTAGCTCCCGTGGCTGCATTTTATACCTCCAGTCCTAATTGCTCAGGATTAGATATCACCTTCTACGATGCATCTACTGATCCTGCTATCTGGGAATGGAATTTTGGCGATGGATCACCGTTAAATTATGA
>MFGW01000179.1:11092-11234 GCA_001780385.1 Candidatus Fischerbacteria bacterium RBG_13_37_8
ACACTCACCGTCAGCAATGGATGCGGCATCAGCACTCCTGTTAATCACCAGGTAATCGTAAATTCGAATGGGCAGGTGACTGCTGGTTTTACCTCTAATTCACCTCGTTGTTTTGGTACGCCGATAGCATTTACCGATACTT
>MFGW01000180.1:0-930 GCA_001780385.1 Candidatus Fischerbacteria bacterium RBG_13_37_8
CCCCAGTCCCGCTTATATATTAAACGCTTCGGTATCGACCCATTCTTTTTTAAGAACAGACCAGAAATCTTCCGCGAGTTCTGCATAAATATATTCATAAGGGAGCCAGCCATATCCTTCTTCACCCCATTCAACACCCCAGGAATTACGGATAAGCAAAGCGCCGGTAGTTTCTTTGCCATCAAAGTTATTTTTAATTTTCATTTTATCATCATAACCAACTGTGACGATAGCATGACCTCCCTGAATTTTTTCATTATTGCCAGGGAAAGGTATTTTGCCATCTGATTCTGCTTGTGAGAAGGAAGAATAGACGGTAAATCCGAACATAGCGGGATGACCGGCAGCGAGATATGTTTTTAATTTTTTCAGAATAATATCAGGGGCGGTACCTGCCGGATCATGTCTGAAATATTTAATAGCTTGATAATTTTGTGCAAAAGCATAGCAAAAAGCGGGCGGTTCTTTATCGAAGAGTATTTCATCATCGGTATATTGCCAATATTCTTCCGGTGGCACACCGAACAACACCATGGCGCCGATAGTGCATCTCAGGTAGGCACCCGTATCACCTTTCATTTTCATAAGATTTCTCGTCACTTTATAGAGGAACAGGCGGGAAGCTTCGATATGTTTTCCGAAACATTTGCGTTCGTAATATTCGATGATGCCGGCGCCGGCGTGTGCGGTACATGAGCCCAGCGAGCCCTGGTCTTCGATAGTGGAGCAGCATGAACGTTGGTCAACGGTTGCAGGTAATTTTTTTGTGCGCAAGATACCGGTAGGTTGAAGCATTTGTTTAATTTCGTCAGTATTTTCTGTGTAATCACGTATATCGGGATAATCGGGGATCCATCCCATTCCGTGTTTCGTTTTTTGTGTAAGCATAAAAACTCCAGTATTAAAATGTTCAAGGTTCAAAGTTCAAGG
>MFGW01000180.1:962-1104 GCA_001780385.1 Candidatus Fischerbacteria bacterium RBG_13_37_8
TAATGAATCCATTTATTAAATTACTTATTGTTTTACAACAAAGTCAAAAAAATGAATCGCAATATTAACAAACATGATTGTAAAAATCAAGTAGTGAAAATATATTTATTCAGATTTTTTTAAATAATATAATGCGTAGCCA
>MFGW01000180.1:1243-1791 GCA_001780385.1 Candidatus Fischerbacteria bacterium RBG_13_37_8
ATAAAAGATTTGTTATGCATGATGAAATATGGAGGGTATTGCATTTTGGCATATCGTATTTTGAAATGCTGAAGAAATTTAATGAATTGAAACAAATGGTTGATTATCCCTTAAAAGGATTTTCCGAAATGTCACTCGATGAAATAATGACCCGCACATTACTCGATAAAAAATCTGCACAACTTGCACAAATAAGAGAATATACGGAGCCATTTGTGTTGCTGGATAAGAGTTTTGATCCATTCAAGGATTTAAAGCGTAAAACTGCTGCATTAGGCTTGAAGTTGGTGAGGGGTGGCAGATTTTTTCATTTACTTGGCAAACATACAAAGGGAAGCTCTGCGCGGCTTCTTGCCCATATTATCAAAAAAAATGTTAAAGAACCAGTACGTACGATAGGAATTGGAGATAGTCAGAATGATGAACTTATGCTGAAAGCAGTTGATATTCCTATATTAATGCCGAAGAAAGATACTACTTATTCAAAGGATATCAAGCTCAAGAATTTGATATATGCAAAGACATCAGGTTCAGCCGGCTTTGCCAGT
>MFGW01000180.1:1798-5834 GCA_001780385.1 Candidatus Fischerbacteria bacterium RBG_13_37_8
AGGAAATTATTTATAAATAAGGAGCAACTATGAGTGATTTTTTGCAAAATGGCTTAATTGCTAATTTACCTTTCTTGAATAAGGAAAATTATATCGATCTAGAAACACAATTAGATGAACTTAATCAATATAGAAAAATAGCATTAATCTTACCTTCGCTCTTCTCAGAACTGCAGGGTAAGGCACTTAAGAATATTATCGATGTACTCAAAGAAGTGGATTATATAGACCATATTGTAGTTACGCTTGGCAGAACATCAAGCAGTGAATTTAGCGAAGCTAAAAAATTCTTCAAGCAACTGCCGCAAAAGCCGATATTGATCTGGAATGATGGCGCTAATGTACAGCGATTATACAAAAAATTGAATAAGTATGAATTACCTGCCGGACCTGATGGTAAGGGAAGAAGTGTTTGGATGGCAATGGGTTACATACTTGCCCTGAAGCGAGCTTATATGATCGCATTGCATGACTGTGATATATTAACTTACAACAGACCTATGCTATCACGTTTATGTTATCCTATTGCCAGCACTACCCTGCTTTACGAATACTGCAAAGGATACTATCCGCGTTATACTGACAGGCTCCATGGACGTGTAACAAGACTTCTGCTTAATCCAATATTAAAAGCGCTTATTACTATTGTTGGTAATCTCGCATTTTTGAAATACCTTGCGAGTTATCGCTATATATTAGCAGGAGAATTTGCGCTCATTTCGGAACTGGCACGCGTTATGAGAATTCAATCAGACTGGGGTCTGGAAATCGGTGTGTTGAGCGAAATATATTATAATTGTTCGCTGGATAGAATATGTCAGGTTGAATTGACAGATAATTATGATCATAAACATCAGCCATTATCAGCCAGTGATGCAAACAAAGGTTTGTTAAAAATGGCGGTCGATATAGTGAAAACGCTTCTTCAGAATCTTGCCGCTCAAGGCATAATCATATCTTCTGATTTTATCAAGACATTGAAAATTGCATATAATCATGAAGCACGCAAGGAAAGCAAAAAATTCGAAGATCTTTCCACGTTGAATTCATTAAAATATGACAGACACACGGAAGGAATATGTATAGAAGCATATATGAGAGCCATTGATCTTGCTTATATCGAGTTTTCTAAAGCATCGAGTCCATCATTTATTCCGGCGTGGATACGTGTTTCGCATGCTATCCCTAATTTCTTTGATGAATTACTTGAAGCAGTCGAAGCAGACAATAAGTAGGGACTGGGGATTAGGGACTGGGGACTGCGGACTGGGGACTGGGGATTAGGGACTTGGGACTGCGGACTGGGGACTGCGGACTGGGGACTGCGGACTGGGGACTGCGGACTGGAGACTGGAGAAGGCGAAGTCACCATGAACTTTGAACATTGAACCTTGAACTTAATACAGCTCGTTTCGAGCGCAGCGGAGCAGTTATGACAATTGATCTATATAAGATTATATTACCGGCATCGGTAGCAATTGGTGTATTTGCGGTATTGTATATAATCAGGACGGTAGCATTCAAGATATTGCAGAGGTGGGCGAAGAAATCGAAGACACAACTGGATGATATTATTGTCACATCATTTAAGACGCCGTCTATTTATTGGTGTTTAGCGATTGGCTTATATGTTGGTGCAAACATATCAACGATACCGCAGCAGTATGTGTATTACATCAGCAAAGCTATTTATTTACTGGTTATCCTGTCGATCACATTAGCAGTTTCGAATCTTACGGGGCGATTATTCAAAAATTATGTCAAGGAACTTGCCATCCCGATTCCGGCTACGGGATTAGCGTACGGTTTGATCAAGGGTACGATTATTATCATAGGAATGCTCATCATGCTGAATGCGGTAGGCATATCGATAACACCGTTATTAACAGCGTTGGGAGTTGGTGGATTAGCAGTTGCATTAGCATTGCAGGACACACTTGCCAATTTTTTTGCAGGTGTGCATATATTAATGGAGAAATCTATACGAGTAGGAGATTTCATCAAGCTTGAATCAGGACAGGAAGGATATGTGGAAGATATAACATGGCGTACGACACGAATCAGGATGTTGCCCAACAATATGGTTGTAATACCAAACAGCAAGCTATCACAGAGCACGGTGACGAATTATTATTTACCTGAGAAACGCATGTCATTGCTCATTCCTGTTGGAGTAAGTTATGGTTCAGATCCGGAAAAAGTGGAAAAAATACTTATCGATGTAGCAAAGAAGAGTATCGGAGAGATACCGGGATTATTAGCTGAGCCGGCGCCATTTGTACGTTTTATACCTGGTTTTGGGGATAGCTCGCTGGATTTCACCTTAATTTGCCAGGTGCAGGAATTTGTTGACCAGTATCTTGCACAGCATGAATTGCGCAAGCGTATTTTTAAGCGATTCCGGGAAGAAGGCATTGAAATACCATTCCCGCATCGCACCGTTTATTTACATAATGCAAATAATTCGCAATAATACTGAGGTTTATTATGCAGAGTGCTTTTTTAGACCAGGAAGTTCAGAATAAAATAAGTGAAATTAAGAAAGCGGATATAATTGTAGGGATACCGAGTTTTAATAATTCCAAAACGATAGCGCACGTGGTAAAAGCGGTACAGGGAGGACTCACCAAGTATTTTTCTGATTACAAGGGAGTCATTGTTAATTCAGATGGAGGTTCCAGGGACGGCACAATGGATGTGGTACGGCAAACACATATAGTAGATTTTGAATCGATATTATTTCATCACAAGGTAGGACCGGTGACAAAAATAGCGGTACCGTATCATGGCATACCGGGAAAAGGAAGCGCTTTTCGTACTATTTTTGAGATAGCGCAGGCGCTTGATGCAAAGGCGTGTGCAGTAGTGGATTCAGATTTACGCAGCATAACACCGGAATGGATTGAATTACTCATTAAGCCGCAGCTTGAAGAAGGATTTGATTTTGTAGCGCCGCTTTATCACCGGCATAAATATGACGGCACTATCACCAACAGCATCATTTATCCATTAACAAGGGCATTATATGGAAAGCGAGTGCGACAGCCTATCGGTGGTGATTTTGGATTTTCAGGTTCGCTGGCAAAATATTACCTGACAAAAGATGTATGGAAAACTGATGTGGCGCGTTACGGCATCGATATCTGGATGACAACAACGGCTCTTGCATGCGGATTTGAAGTATGCCAATCCTTTCTTGGTGCAAAAATTCATGATCCAAAAGATCCGGGCGTAGACCTGAGCGCTATGCTCTACCAGGTTATCGGTTCAACTTTTAATTTCATGAACATCTACGCAAAAGAATGGAGAAAAATACACAATTCAGAACCTGTTCCTACGTTTGGCTTTCAATATACCGTCGGATTAGAACCAGTACCTGTCAATGTAGATAGAATGATTGAAAAATTTCATCTCGGCGTTAAAGAACTCAAGCATATCTGGAAATTATTTCTCCCGGATAAAATTATTCAATTTCTTGAAAAAGAAAATATTATGCCGAAAAAGAAATTCCACATTCCCGATGAAATATGGGTCGATATCATTTATCATTTTGCGGTCGCATTTCATAAAAAAATGCTTAATCGCGAACATTTGCTTAAATCATTAACACCACTTTATATAGGCAGAACAGCTTCTTTCGTAAACCAAAATTGGGAAAGCGATGCAGATGAAGTAGAAGAAAAAATTGAAACTCTTTGCAAAGTATATGAAGAAAAGAAAAACCTGCTTATAAAACAATGGAGGTAACCATGGAACAATTATTCACACAACTTATCGCAGACCCTCTGAGAAATTTTTATCTAAAGCTTGTTGATTTTTTTCCTAATCTTATCACGGCGCTATTAATATTTATTGTTGGATTGTTGATTGGATGGATAATAAAGCATGTTCTAAAAGGTTTTTTCAAGGTTATCAAGCTTGAGAAATTTTTTGAAAGTTCCGGTATCAGTAAAATAATAGTACGCGGTGGCATGCGCGACAATTTATCTTCTCTGTTGGCACGGTTCATACAATGGTTGATCATATTTATTTTTGT
>MFGW01000180.1:6189-7029 GCA_001780385.1 Candidatus Fischerbacteria bacterium RBG_13_37_8
TCCGGATTTAAATGAGGCCATTCAGCAATAACCTGTCCTGATTTGAAGGAACATTCACTTATCAGAAGATCCGCATTATATGCTAATTGCACTGCATTATCACAATACCCCGTATCCGTACAATAAGCAATAATGGCATCATCGACTTCAAAACGATATCCAATTGTATATACTGAATGTTTAAGTGGTTTTGCGGTAACTTTAAAGGGAAGCTTATCGATATAGTCAGGATAATCAAAAATTTGCAGGGGATAAGGTATCTTCTCTATCGGAGCAGTATAAGGTTTTTTAATAAAACCTGACAGAAACGATCTAGTACCTTCCTGTCCTATGATAGTAAGTCCTTTGCCGAAATTAAATTTATTAAGAGTATGTAATCCGATGATATGATCAAGGTGAAAATGACTCAGAAAAAGAAAGAGAGGCTGTCCTGGTGTAATGTACCGGTCGAGTTTATAAAAACCATTTCCGGCATCGAGGACAATAGCATAGTTTGGATGTTTTAATAGAACGCACAGCGTATTGCCGGTTTGCGTATCAAACCATCCGTTGGTGCCTAAAAAAATTATTTCCATGTACTGTTTAACCCCTTATCACGTTAATTATTTTTTTGACCGTCTCAGGTGGCATGAGTGGTTCTATGGGCAGGCTTAAAACTTCATTGACCATTTTTTCTGCTATTTCAAGGGAGTCCGCTGTTTTACCATATTCTTTAAATACTTTCATATTATGCAACGATACCGGGTAATAAATTGCCGTAGCAATATCTGCTTCTTTTAATCGCTGCTGCATTTTATCGCGATTGCCTTCAGAAATACGGATAGTATATTGATGATAAAC
>MFGW01000180.1:7211-13155 GCA_001780385.1 Candidatus Fischerbacteria bacterium RBG_13_37_8
AAACAGTTTATATTCCTTCGCTGTTTTCATGATTTCATTCATGTTGCAGGCCTGACCAAATAAATGCACGGGCAGAATACCTATAACTTTTGATGCTTTCCTGGAGAGGTACTCACGTATTTTTTGCGGGTCTATATTAAGTGTAAAGCGGTCGATATCAACAAAAACAGGTGTTGCGCCTGCTCTCAGGATAGCATCACCGGTAGCTGTGAAGGTAAACGGAGTAGTAATGATTTCATCAGCTCTATCAAAATATTCCTTCTGCTTAAATTTAAGAGCGAAGGCACGCAGTGCAAGCACAAGTGCATCAGTACCGGATGATACGCCAATGCAATGTTTCACGCCAAGATATTTTGCAACTGCTTCCTCTAATTTCTTTACTTCAGGTCCAAGTATCCATTGCTGATGTTTCAGACATTCCCTGATTGCAGCATCTATATCCTTTTTCATGTATTCATATTCCATTTTTAAATCAAGCATTTGAATCATCGTTTATGCTCCTATGCAAATAAAGTGTAGGGGCAGACCTATGTGTCTGCCCTACTTAGCGCTTGCGTAAAAATAACTTCTCCTATGCAAATAAAGTGTAGGGGCAGACCTATGTGTCTGCCCTACTTAGCGCTTGCGTAAAAATAACTTGGCAATTTTGCTGCCCAATCTTCACATTATCTTTGACAGATTATCGGTCGCAAAATCCTCGAAATAGCGCTGCTATTCCTGCGGTTTTGCTTCCTCAAATCTGTCAAATCTAATGTAAATTTGGGCGCAAAAAGCACCAAGTTATTTTTACGCAAGCGCTTAGGCAATCCCGAACGGGAGAGGAAGTATAATCCGTCAGGGATTGTTACGTTTGCCTCCGGCAAACTCACAATGACAAAAAAAATTAGGTGACTGTCCCTAATATTTATTTCATTTCGAGGCGTAAATGTTCGCCTTCTTTTACATACTGCAATCCACAACAGCGACATATCATACGATTATCAATCATAATTCCTTTCAGTGTATTTCCGCATTTACATACCCAACCTGTTTGACGAGCTGGAACTCCTGTTACCAACGCATACGGCAACACTTCCTTCGTTACCACTGCTCCGGCTCCTATTAATGCATACTCACCGATAGTTACACCGCATATTATCGTGCTGTTCGCTCCCAGCGTCGCCCCTCGTTTCACCAGCGTCTTCCTAAATTCAGTCTTGCGTTCTATAAATGCACGCGGATTTATCACATTCGTGAATACCATCGAAGGTGCACAAAATACTTCATCCTCTAATTCTACACTTTCATATATGCTTACATAGTTCTGTACCTTCACGCGATTCCCTATTATAACATTCGGTCCTACCATGACATTTTGCCCAAAAATACAGTTCTGTCCTATCTTCGTATTCTTTAATATATGACAATAATGCCAGATTTTTGTTCCATCCCCTATTTCCACTTGATCATCAACGAACGAACTCTCATGTACAAAATACTTCTTATCAATCTTTGGAGAAATTTCTTGAATCTCAGGAATTCCCTGCGATAAACTATGTTGTTCAATATTAGTCTGGCATGCTTCCAGTATTTTCAATACTTTTAATGCTTCCTGCCCATCCGTTTTTGGCCGCTTTCGTTCTTTCACGCACATCAGGAAATGCTGCATCTCAATTTTTAACGGCTCTCCTTTCGCAAACGGTACTACCTGGTACTGTGCCTTTTGCGCGATCGGCACCTTGCCGTTACGCCATTCAATCGTATGAGGATAAAGAAATAATTTCTCCTCACTCACATCATCAAATACTGCCATGGCTTTTGTGCCTACTACTACCAGTTTCTGTTCTTTGAATGGATGAAGCCAACTGACAAAAATATGCGCTTTCACTCCATTGGCAAATTCAAACATGGACAATGTGGTGTCATAAATACCTTCGTTGAGGTATGCACCACCAAACGTTGATACACACAAAGGTTCTTCATCCATGAGCATTAAAATGATCGATATGTCATGCGGTGCAAAACTCCATAAAATATTTTCCTCGGTGCGTAACTTGCCAATATTAAGCCGGTTGGAATATATATATTGAATTTTTCCCAACTCACCTGCTTTTATTAATTCCTTCAATTTTATCACCGCAGGATGATATTGCAATATATGATCCACCATTAGAATACGTTTTTTCTGCTCTGCCAGTTGCACAAGCTCCTGACCTTCAGTCATCGTTAATGCTAACGGTTTTTCAACAAATACATCTTTACCTGCAAGAAGAGCTTTTTTGATTAATTCATAATGCGACGCAGCAGGCGTTGCTATTGCTGCTGCTTTAATTTCCGGTATTTGTAATACTTTCTCGAAAGAATTCACGTACTCAATACCTGGAAATTGTGATTTTCTCTCCATAAGTAATTTTTCATCTACATCACATGCAGTATGCAAAACATTTAGTTCATACAAATTTCGCAATAAATTATTACCCCAATAACCTAAACCAATTAATCCAATATATTTTCCTTCTGTCATACATTATCTCTCTTTATTATACATTATTTTTTACTTTTTTTCCTGTATTGAAGATACCATTCAATTGTATGTTTAATTCCAGTTTCAAAAGCAGTTTTCGCTTTAAATCCGAATTCTTGTTCAGCTTTAGAAGTATCGAGGAGTCTGCGAGGCTGACCATCAGGTTTAGAGGTGTCCCAGATAATTTCACCTTTAAATCCAGCAATTTGTGCAATAAGAATTGTAAGTTCCTTAATTGATATCTCGAAACCGGAACCAATATTAATTGGTTCAGGTTTATTATACTGTTCAGTAGCTAAAACAATAGCTTCAGCACAATCTTCTACGAAGAGAAATTCACGTGTTGCTTTTCCAGTTCCCCACACTACTATATGATCATCACCCTGTTCAACCGCATTTATGCATTTTTCAATAAGAGCAGGGATGACGTGTGAAGATTCCGGGTCAAAATTATCACCCGGTCCATATAAATTCACCGGCATTAAAAATATTGAATTAAAACCATACTGTTGCCGATAAGCCTGTGATTGTACCAGGAGCATTTTTTTTGCCAGACCATAAGGCGCATTAGTTTCTTCCGGGTAACCATTCCATAAATCTTCTTCTTTGAAAGGAACGGGCGTGAATTTCGGATAACAGCAAATAGTGCCTATTGCTACAAATTTAGTCAGACCAAATCTTCGTCCATATTCCATTAATTGGCAACCCATGATTAAATTATCATAAAAAAATTCACCAGGATATGCTTTATTAGCCCCTATGCCACCTACTTTTGCCGCTAAATGTACAATTACCGTAGGTTTTACTTCTTCATACATTCGAATAACATCTTTTAATTCCCGTAAATCATACCGGTCAATATCGACACCGACAATATTCGTGTACCCTTTTTCTTTGAATTCATGCACAAGGTGCCAGCCAAGAAATCCTTTATCACCGGTAACACAAATTAACGTATCTTTCATGTAAACGTACCTCTATGAAAATTAATACTAAACTTTCTTATATAATGTACCTATTTTCATTCTTGCTGTCAAATGGGGACTGGGGACTGGGGACTGGGGATTGGGGACTGGGGACTGGGGAATAGATGATGCGAAGCCTCCATGAACCTTGAACTTTGAACCTCCAATCAGCCAAGGGCTACTATGAATGCGCCGCTAATACCAAGAATAAGTGCTATTACGCGTCGTATCGTGAATGGTTCTTTTAAAAAGAGCGCGGCGAAAATAAAAACAAAAATATTACTCGTTTGATTTATGGCGGAAGCTTCAGATGCTTGCGCAAATTTAAATCCTATCACCCAGAAAATTACTGCTATATATTGACCGAGAAAGGATCCCGTAAATGTATAAGCGAAACCACGGAATGAAAAAAGAGGAGCCAATATCTGTTTGCGTCCTGGCATAAAAGCAAGGAGAATTAAAAGTCCAACCAAGGCTCCTACAAAACGTATCATTATCACCCATAATACTGCCATCCGGTCTAAAAAAGGTTTCATGATTACCACAGAAAGCGACATTGCAAATATAGCGAGGATTCCCCAAAAAATACCTCGCAGCAATTCACGGTGGCTTACCGGTATCCGTTTCTTAATATTCAGGGTTGAAAGAACAGCACAAACTATCAGTGCTACTCCAATGATCTGCAGAACAGTCAAACTTTCCGCCAACCATATCATAGACATGATAATAATAAACGGACTATATAAACAATCAACAATTGCAGATAAACCTGCTCCTATACAATTGAGACTTTTAAAAAATAGCGTGTCGCCAATTACCATTCCAACAACGCCACTTAAAATAAATATAAAATATTCATTCCATGATATTGAAGGAAAAAATGCTACGTTAAATATCAGCATGGTAGGAATAAATAAAAAAAGAGACAATGAGATTTTAAATAAATTCAATGCAATGGGATGCAGCCTTTCTCCGCTTTTTTTGAACAGAATAACTGCAAATGCCCAAAAAACTGCACTGATAAAAGCACTAATTTCTCCAAAATAAGGAATAGAATCCATCATATATCTCAACCATAATTATAATTTGAAATGACCTATTGTAGCGTAATAATCATCTCTCATGCAAGTAAATAAAAAGTAAGGTTGAGGTTAAGAGAGAGCTGTGATAGAATCTGCTAATTACTGGAGGCTTTCAATGCATAGCGTAGTGTCTTTTTTATATAAAAAATGCATAATTGTATATTTCGCAGTTCTAATTATGGTTTTATTTGCTGTCGGTGATGATACTGCTGAAAATTGGTTCAGTACCTGGAGTGGCAAGAAAAATGATGCTGCACATGCTGTAGTACAAACCGTTGATGATGGATACTTGATTGGTGGCGAAACAAATTCTTTTGGCGCCGGGGGTTCTGATATTATGCTCATGAAACTTGACAGGACAGGAAATACCCAATGGCAGAAAACCTATGGAACGAAAAGAAACGAACATTTTCACTCTATAAAAGTAACAAAGGATGATGGTTTTGTAATTCTGGCAAGTACGAATTATTTTGCCATTTCACATCCTGATATTCTTATTTTTAAAATTAATAACAGTGGCACCATTGTCTGGCAAAATGCCTACGGTACACGTAATTCAGAATTTTTTGAAGGAAATTCCTTGCTCGCAGAAACAAATGATGATGGGTTTATGATTGCCGGAACTATTAAATATGATGAAAAAATTAAAAAAGGCACGCAATCGCACACCGATATTTTTCTCATGAAACTCAACAGCAAAGGTTTAATGCTCTGGGAAAAAACATATGACATAAGTATGCTTGATGGTATTCGTACCATAAAACGGACTAAAGATGGAGGTTACATTCTTGCAGGATATGCACTTGTATTTTCTCTCTTCAAAGGGAGCGATTATAATTTCTGGGCTTCTAAAATTAATTCAGAAGGTGAATTGCAATGGCAAAAAATGTATGGTGGAAAGGATAGTGAACAGGCAACTTCAATTGTTGTAACTGAAAAGGGCGAATATATAATAGTAGGGAGTACGAAAAGTTATGGTGAAGGCGAGAATGATATTCTCATATTAAAATTGGATGCAAAAGGAATAATTGTATGGCAGGCAGCGTATGGCGGAAAGAAAATGGACATAGCCCAATCAGTTCTGCAAACAAATGATGATGAATATCTCATTTCAGGTATGACAGAATCCTTCGGTGCCGGGAAACAGGATGTGCTGGCGCTTAAAATAAATGATTCCGGCGACATACTCTGGCAAAAAGCGTACGGTGGTAAAAATGAAGAGGCACTTTTTAACAGCAGTGCAACTCATGATGGTGGCTTTATTTTAGCAGGAACAACCAGGTCATTTAGCGATACTGAGACTGATATGTATCTTTTAAAAATTAACAGCAGTGGTACTCCTGATAAAAGATGCTCATTATTTTCACAAGGATACGCAAATAAAATAATGTCAC
>MFGW01000180.1:13197-17811 GCA_001780385.1 Candidatus Fischerbacteria bacterium RBG_13_37_8
CTTTTGATCTGAAAAGCATTGAACTGTCAGTGAAAGAAAGCTCGCTCACCAGTTCAATCCTGTGTGAATAAAGTTTAGGATTCTTTGCGAGTTCTGCGATGTAGGGGCAGACCTATGTGTCTGCCCTTAAGCAATCCCGAACGGACTATAAGAAGCATAGTCAGTCAGGGATTGCCACGCACACCTGCGGTGTGCTCGCAAAGAGTATTTGAATTTTTAAATAGTTTCGGTTATATTAAGTATAGAATGAAAAAAATAGCGCTTATTACATTATTTTTATTTCTTGCAGGAATGCCGTTTATATTTTTATTTGCCCAGGAAACCAAATCAGCTAAAACAGAAGAAACCGCAAAACCAGCCGAACAAAAAAAACCAAAGATTGGAGTAGGAAGTGAAAACTGGCTCGCCATTTTGAAAGCTTTTGAAAAACATAATGATGAATCAAAAGCCCTCCTGGAAACATTCGCAAAAGATAAGAAGAATTCACTGGAAAAAAAATTAGCAGAGAAATTATTGCAGGAATGGGATATTAAAGCAAAAGAAGTTGAACTCTTTGATCCTGTTGCCATTAAATATGGCAAATACAGAATTATTCATAGGGGGACACCTCGTACTTCTGTAGTCATTGTGGAAATGAAGGTAACTGCTATTGGCGCAGTGGAAGATTTGCAGATTGTGCGTTCATCTTATCCAAATCCTCCCATAAAACTTGATGGATTGCGAGCATCAGTATTTCGACCGGCTTTTCTTGGCGGTAAATTTGTTGCAGGAAAACACACGTTCGGCATTGAATTAGCTGGCAGGTAATCCTAAAGCAACACAAACGGCAATATATTCAGGCGTCTTGCATATAGTTGGATTATACTTTAATGCATGTTCCATGAGTTGTCTTGCTGCTTGATAATCCTGATCTACTTTCCACGATAACTTTGCCCCTATCGCATACCCTTCTGCATCTTCAGGCGCTGCTTTGAGATATTGCAACACAAATTCCGCCGAATCCCCATATCTGCCAAAATTAAAATTCAATATTGAAAGATATTTCAGCATATCAGGAAATTCCGAAGAAACCGGCAATGCTTTTATAAATTCATCAAGGGCTTCCTTATCCTTGTATTGCTTCATGTAACACTTGCCTAGATAATAATGTGCACTCCCCGATTCCCTTAATTTTAGAGCATTCATGAAATATTTTTGCGCTTCTTTATAATTTCCTTCGTTGAAATAATTTACGCCAAGATTATGTTCAAGCATAAAGGAATTCTCTATAGTCTCAATGCCCTGTTGGTATACTTTCTTTGTCTGCTCTATATTTCCAGATTCCTTATGCAGTTTCGCAAGGAAATCATACAAATTCTCATCCTTGGGAAAAAGCTTGACTGCATGTTCTGCGTAGGTAATCGCACTTGATAAATCATTCAGGTTATAATATGAATGAATCACTCCCAGGTGTGCTGAATAAAATTCAGGATAAATTTCAGATGTTTTTCTAAAATTTTCCAAAGATTTTTTAAAATTCCCTTCAGTAAAATGCAAGGCGCCTAAATTATACTGCGCCTTAGCATTATCAGGTACTACGCTAATTACACTGCTAAATAATGAATAATCATTCTTCCATACTTTATTTCTTGCAATAGTCAATCCAGTCATTACTATTATTACTATTACCAAAAAAGCATATGCGGCAAATTTACTATTTTTTTTCTCCTGCTGGATAAAATAACCTATAATACTCCCTGCTATTAAACACAAACCGAGAGATGCTAAATAACTATTGCGTTCAGCAAATAAGAAAGAACTTCTAAAAAACAGGTTGCTTACCGGTAAAATACTAACGAAAAATATATACATGCCCAAAGCTTCCATGTATCTCTTCCATTTCAACAAGTAAATGAATAGAGCAATAATCAAGACTAAAAAAATAAAAGCGGCAATAAGCCGCACATCTAATATACTTTTGATCAATGGGATTGAATTAAATGAATAATCGGCAGAAAGATTTACAGGAATAATAAAGAGCAACAAATATTTCCATATGAGATAAATACTGGTTAGAATACGTTCTGAAAAACCTGCTTGATAGAGAGGATTATCCAGTATTAAATTTTGCAATACCGGATGTCTGAAAAAGCTTTTCAAGACAACATAACGTATTGCAAAATAAATCATCATTGGAGCTATCATTATTCCGGTAACACTGACGATAGATTTCTGTTCTGATGATTTGCCCGTAATATGCAAATAAACAATAACACCGATATAAAGCGCAATTAATACTGGAGCATTTTCTTTCGACAACAATGCTGCAAAAAATAATACAGGCGCAATAAAATATTTATATTGCAGTTCACTTATTAACACTATAAGACCAAGTATCCCAAAGAAAAATACAAATTCTTCCTGAATTCCCACTGCGCTTGCCACTGCATCTGTATGAATGGGATGAACGGCAAAAATAACGGCAGTTATTAAAGCAACTATTCTCGAAAGTTTTAATTGCAAAGCCAGTAAAAATATTAGCAGGCAATTTAAAGCATGAAAGAGAATATTAAAAAGATGATAATACAGAGGTTTGATGGAAAATATTTTTCCAATTGTATAGAGCAATAGCATTGAAACAGGTCGATAATTAAATCCCCGGTTACCTTCCATGGGAGCGGGTTGTGCCTGGTTATCCTTGATAGGAGCGAATGCTGAGTGATAAACACCCTCAACAGATTTTATATAAGGATTATTTTGTATAAAAAAATGATCATCATACGTAAAATCATTGGAAAGAATAATAAAGTATGAAGCAAAACAGAGCACAAATAATACGAGTGTATATTTTGCAAGATCATTGGCAGTCAGGGTTTCAAAGATAATTTTTTTCTCGATAATTTCAATATTATTTTCATTATTCATTTCATTATTCATAAGGAGATATTATAACATAAGAAATAGGGACTGGGGAATAGGG
Source organism: Candidatus Fischerbacteria bacterium RBG_13_37_8 (assembly GCA_001780385.1). GTDB lineage: Bacteria > Acidobacteriota > HRBIN11 > MFGW01 > MFGW01 > MFGW01. The sequence continues at coordinate 16,157 of MFGW01000180.1, forward strand.
ACTGGGGAATGGGGACTAGGGAATGGGGACTGGGGAATGGGGACTAGGGACTGGGGACCTGTAAATAACTTTCAACGCTTTATCCGGAATAAGTCAGAATGAGGAATATCAAAGAAATATTTTTTTCGAGTACATCTTTAATTTTCTAGTAAAGCATATATTTTTGTCTTTTAGTTTTCTTGCCTTTTCGCGATTATGAGTAGAAAGTTATTTACGTGTCCCCAGTCCCCAGTCTCTAGTCCCCAGTCCCCAACTGCTAAGCAGCAGGAAGTTTCATTTTTATATATAGTAATGCCAATACTATTATAAGTAAAATTACCAGTTTGTATTCCTTGTTATGGATAAAACGTGTAAATTTAAAAGGAGCATATCTTCCTGGCAGATACCAGCTTTCTTTTTTTCTAAAGAAGGCAGAGACTGCTTGCCGATAGATTTTGAAGGAATCTTTAAATTTTTCACCAAGGAGTGATTCTTCACTGATGATGGTAGCCGGGTAGAATAAAATAAAATAAGTGAGGAAGATAATAATAACGATGATAGAACGGCAAATAAGGACAAATCCTATGCCTATTAATAAGCTTCCGATATAGAGCGGATGTCGTGCAAATGAATAGGGACCGGATACGGTCAATGAGGAACTTTTTACGATATGACCGGAAGCCCAAATCCTGATAATTTCACCGATAATAAGCAAAGGTATTCCTGCAAGAAAACTATAAAAAACAGGTTCTGCAAAATAAAAACACCCCAATGAAAGCAGGATACCGGCTTTCACCCGGTATTTCCTGAAATAAGAAAACCATTCTTTTGTATCAATGTTGTTCAGCGATAATTTTTTTGTAAACATGAAACAACGTGTCAGATACTTCGTTAATAGTTATTGATTTCATACAATTAATATGATGATGCGGGCAATTTCTTTTTCTGCAACCGCTGCAATCCAATTGGTGATAAACAACAACCGCATTAGGATTAATTGGACCTGTTCGATAGGGCTTCGTAGGTCCATAGAGTGCAATAATCGGTTTTTGAAGTGAATCTGCTATATGTAATGGGCCGCTATCTCCGCCAACGACCATGAGACTCTGTTGAATTAGTGCGGTGAGTTTGCCAATAGTAGTCGGGAACGACAATATTGCGGCTTCTTTGCACAATAAAGCAAAACGTTGAGCTCGTGCATATTCATTTGGAGCCCAGGAAATCAATGCGCGAATACCAGTTTCCTTGTAAAATTTTTTTACTACTCCCGCATAATTCTTCAAGCCCCATTGCTTAGTTTTCCATCCTGCATAAGGATGAATCAGGTAAAACATTCCTATATCTCTTTTTCTTAGTTCTTCTTTTACGCTGATTTCATCCTCTTCTGAAAAAAAGATATTCGGGCTGCATGGTTCACCATTGTATATATTAAAAATAGAGAGCAAGCTTAAATTTTTATGAATAATATGATTTCCTTCAAAAGATTGATGAGGAGTCGCATTATAAAAATATTTTGCATAACTTTCTCTTAAATCAGCTTCTGCAAAACCTACTTTATAATTAGCTCCTGTCAATGAGGTAAAGAATGATGATTTAATTAATCCCTGGAAATCAATAGCAACATCATATTTCTCTGCCCTGATTTTTTGAAATGTATCAAGAAATACTTTCCATTT
>MFGW01000180.1:17874-20296 GCA_001780385.1 Candidatus Fischerbacteria bacterium RBG_13_37_8
CAGGACATCATGAAATCCTTCTTCGACCAGCCATCCTATGCGTGCAAAGGGAAAATTTTTTCTCAGCAATTCCAGTGATGGGAGAGTATGAACAATATCACCTAGTGAACTTAATCGAATGATTATAATCTTGCTGAAATGTTTAATATGTATCATCAGGAATGCTTCTTTTCTATTTGTTGAATCAAAGCAGAGGAAGAATGTATTTTCGGTCCCCCTACTATACGAGTTTTAATGTTCATTTCATCTGAAATTGCTTTTTCTGGTACTGAATCTTCCGTATATTCAGAACCCTTGCAATGATAATCCGGTCGCAATGTTCGTAAAACAGTTTCCACAGTTGTTTCATTAAAAATAACCACATAATCTACATACTTTATAGCGCAGAGCAATTCTGCTCTCTCCTTTTCAGGAAAAAGAGGTCTATCTTTCCCTTTTATCTTTTTCACAGATTCATCAGAATTAATTGCAACCACGAGGATATCTGCTAATTCTTTTGCTTCCTTTAAATAACGAACATGTCCAATATGAATTATATCAAAGCATCCATTAGCGAGGGTAATAGTTTTATTTTCTTTGTAACAGTGGTTCCTGAGTTTACTGAGATTATTTATTTGGATAAGTGCTCCCATTCCTTATTATCCTTATGAATTGCTGCAGTTAACTCAGCAAGTGATGCTTGCGAAGTACCTCGTTTCATCACTACAATACCGCCGGCATAATTTGCCAGTCTTGCAGCTATATAAGAAGATGCATTTGCAGAAAGTGCAAGGGCAAATGTTCCTAATACCGTATCACCTGCGCCTGAAACATCAACTATTTGATCCGTGCCAAAAATATCTATCAATTGCATATCTTTATCAGGTTCAAAAAGCGCCATACCTTTTTTACCACGTGTTATTAAAAGAATCTTGCAATTTAAGAGGCTCAAAATAGTAAAACCCGCTGTCTCAAGTTTTGATTTATTTTCATTTACGACCATTCTCAATGCAGCTTCTACTTCCGGTTCATTGGGAGTTGCTGCATATACTCCTTTATAATCTAACAGTTGAAAACGCGAATCTGCAATAGTAATTTTATCTAATTTTCTTGCTTCGTCAAGTACTTTCTGAACAAAATGAGCATCATCAAATCCATAGCCATAATCAGAAATCGCAAGGGAATCCGATTCTTTTAAAAGCATATGTAATGTAGAAAGTAATTTATGCTGTACATCGGGGTCTGTTAAATTCTTATTTCCTTTATCAATACGCAAAATTTGTTGTCGTACAGAATGGGCTGAGCCAGCTATAATTCTGGTCTTTTTTATGGTAGGCATTTTTGTTTTTATAATGAAATCAGTTGTTATATTATGTTTATTGAAATAATCGATAATCAGATTACCTTCTTCATCATTTCCTATTATACCGACAGGTATTGGTTCTCCTCCTAATTCTTTAATTTGAAGAGCTGTATTGCCAGCGCCACCGGGAAAATAATCATTATGGTCATATTCTACGATAAAAACAGGTGCTTCCCTGGATATTCTATGAATACCTCCATATAAATATTCGTCGGCAATTATATCACCCAGGAGCAGGACTTTTTGTCCTTTCCAGCTATTGGTAATATCAAGCATATTCTGTGCTGTCATATTTTGTGTCATGCTTTTTATTCCTTTCTATCTGTAAAAATCCTTTCTTATCCTTTCTATATTATACATATTCAACAAATATTTCAAGAGGCATCGGGGAATAGTCTCTTCATCATTTAACTCTTGCATTTTTGGCAAAAAAAAAATTCAACCACGAAGAGCGCGAAGGACGCGAAGAAAAAAAGAAGCACCAAAAATATTTGAAAATTTTCAAATATTTTTGGCATTTCTTCTTCGTGCTCTTCGTGAGCTTCGCGGTTTATTCTTTTTGGATTCCGACTTGTTCGGGGTAGGGAATAGGGACTGAAGGAATTTACGAATTATCGGGGAGTAATGCTTTCAGGACATTATAGGAGAGAAATCCTTCAGGGAAAAGCAAATTCATTTTTTCCAATACCAGTTCTTCTATTTCAGCAGTTGTCCTTTTTTTTAGCACTGCACCAGCAAGAGCTTCTGCTTCTTTCATAGATATGGAACAGATTAAATGTTTTATTACAGGAATTGAACCGGGATTCATGCTTAATGTTTGGTAGCCAAGTCCTAATAATACCATAATATACAACGGATCTGATGCCATCTCGCCGCAAATATAAATCGGCTTGCCAAATTTTTTCGCTTTTATTCTTACATCATACAGCAAGCGTAAAATTATGGGATGCAATGGTTCATATAGATAATTTAATTTTTCATTATCTCGATCTATTGCCAGTACATACTGAATCAGGTCATTTGTACCAACAGCGAGAAAATCTACCTCCGGCGCTATAAGATCAATGGCAAGAGCTGCTG
>MFGW01000180.1:20312-20614 GCA_001780385.1 Candidatus Fischerbacteria bacterium RBG_13_37_8
GCAACCTAACTTAATATTCTTATCATAAGGAATATTTTCACTGGCAAGTATATCTTTCAACTCTTCAACTATTCTTTTGGCATCCACTATTTCTTCTATGGTTGATATTAAAGGAAGCATTATATTTACATTGCCATAGGCGCTGGCTCTCAATATTGCTCTTAATTGTGTTGAAAATATATCTTTGCAATTTAAACATAGCCGAATTGCACGCATGCCGAGGACAGGATTATCTTCTTCGTGATATTTTAAAAGATTACTAAATTTATCAGCGCCCAGATCAAGTGTGCGAATAGTTACAA
>MFGW01000180.1:20624-23926 GCA_001780385.1 Candidatus Fischerbacteria bacterium RBG_13_37_8
TGTTTTTTCTGCTAATTGTTTATAAATCTCAAAATGATCTTCTTCCGTGGGGAAAAAATCTGGTCTGGATAAATATATATATTCAGAACGGTATAAGCCAATTCCATTCGCTCCATTTTCCACTGCAGTTTCTATCTCTTCCGGAAATTCTATATTTGCCAAAAGGGTAATTTTTTTATTGTCAAGTGTGACAGCAGATGTCTCACCTAAACGTTGCAAAAGTGTTGACCGCTCTATATAATAATTTCTTTTATTAAAATATTCCTGCAATTGTAATTTTGAAGGATTTGAAATCACACTTCCTTCATATCCATCAACAATCATCATATCATTAGAAGAAATGCGTTTTGTTGCCTCAGTTGCATTTATTACTGCCGGAATTCCTAATGATTTTGCCAGGATAATCGTATGAGAAGTTCTTCCACCTTTCTCCAGTACAAAACCCATAAGTGTATCTTTATGAAGTTCTGCTAAATCAGAAGGCGTTAATTCCTGTGCTACCAATATAATTTTCTCTTTAATAAATGAAAGATCATTCTTTTTCAGTCCGGTTAAATTATACAATATCCGGTTAACGGCATCTTCAACATCAGTGAATCGTTCCCGGTAATATTCTTCTGGAATATCTCTAAAGATAGTCGCCAGTTCGTCATAAACTTCCTGTACTGCCCACTCCGCATTAATTTTCTCGCTTTTAATTTTTTCCAATGTCTTTTCATAAAATAGCGGATCTTGTAAAATTGATAACTGGGTTTCTAAAATAAAGGAGTGTCCCTCTCCTAATTTCTCCTCCAGTTTCTCTTTTAAATCGATAAGCTGTTGTTGCGTTTTTTCTATTGCGTTTTCAAAACGCTCAATTTCTATATCCCTGTTCTCTTCAGGTATTGATACTTTAATTATAGGCAAATGAGAATGCGAAAAAACAACAGCTTTTCCTATAGAAATACCTGGCGATACACCTTTTCCTTTTATTATTAAATGAGACACGTTATTGTTCCTCTTGAAATCTATTATTAAACAAATTCACAATAGCCTCGCAGGCCTTCTCTTCATCCGTTCCACTTATTATCAATTCTATTTTTTCTCCTTTGCATGCAGCTAATATTAAAATCCCCAGGATACTCTTTGCGTTACTTACCTGGCTATTTTTTTTTAAATCAATCCTTGATTTAAATTTATTTGCTATATTAACAAGCTTCGCTGCTGCTCGTGCATGCAAACCTTTCTCATTAGTTACCTCTATTTCTTTCACAATCATATTTTTTAATAACTAATTTATGCTACTCCTTAAAATACTTCCTCTCACCTCTCGATTAAACTATTTATTTTTTTGTGCAGAAACAAATTCACTTCCCAATGATATGCTTTTCCGTCCTTGTTCTACTATCATTTTTGCAAGTGATTCCAGGGAAATCTGGCCTCTATGATTATACAATTTTATTATCATAGGTAAATTTACACCAGTAAGCACTTCAATTTTCCTCTCTCCAACAAATGAAAAACTTACATTGGAAGGAGTTCCTCCAAACATATCCGTTAACACAAGTACTCCGTCTCCTCGATCCAAATCCTTTAATAGAGCAGAAATTTTATTGTTTATATCTGTCATGTGATTATTCCATCCTACACTCAATGCCCGCGCATTCTCCAATTCTTCACCTACAATGGTACGTGCCGTTTCTAATAACTCATTGCCTAGATTTCCGTGAGTTACTAATAAAATGCCTATCATTTGACAACTCCTTTGATTCTTTAAAGCATAGCAACGCTTTGCATCTCTACCGGATTATCGGTATTTTTATACATTCAGTTTAACTTGTCTCTTTATTCTTTCATTTCAGTTTCTGAATAAGCTCTCATATATACTTCTATGAGCGGCAATTTGTCATAAGCAATTGGAATGAAAAATTCTTCATCATTAAATTCTTTCTCGGCAGCATATTTTACTTCGTTCATTAGTATCCCTTCAGGTGTATAGGAAATTACTTTAATGGGAAATCCCAATCCTGCAATCAACTTATCTATTTGTTCATCATCAATAAACTGCATACGGATACTTTCTGAAGGTTTATTCATTTCTTTTAACATGCTAAATAATTTTTCCATGGGAAGAAAAAATGACTGTTTACTTAACCAAATATCTTCAATTTTATTCCCGGATTCGAAGATGGCATAATGATCACTTTCAAGACCATTAATTTTTTCTTTTCCTATATATTTTTTCTTAAAATTTCCCGGTGTCTGTTGTTCTTTTTCCTGTTCTGTAAGCAGCTTTTCAGAAGCCGCCTGCATGCTCTTCATTAAATTGTTTAAATCTTCCACCGCATATATATTTTCTTTTTCATAAATCACCGTCAATGTTCCTTTTTTAAAATCAACAATAGTTGCCAGGCCTTTTGTATCTTCAATTTTCCATTGATCATTGCTGTAAGAATGGTATGTTATTACCGGAATTTCATCATTGATGCTTTCCCAAATTTCCATGTATACCCCAGCGTAACATGTTGTTAATAGTAAAAACAGGCACAAAGGCACAAAGTGTAGGGGCAGACCTATGTGTCTGCCCTTAAATACACAAATGTACAAAGGTTTTGATAATTCCGTCATTCTTTTTCTGAGATTTAGCCTAGTGGAATTTACCATAGAATATTCTCCATTTTAATTGTTCCCTGATATTTTATTCAATCGTTATACCTTATTGTAAACAAAAATGAAGTCAATGTAAACTATAATTAAAAAAGGGGACAGTGATCAGGGGGCAGTATTTGATTTATACGATAAATAATGTTATAAAATTGCCGGAGTACCGCTTATGTTAAAAGAAATTACTATTGCTCATAGTTCAGATGCAGACGATGCATTCATGTTCTATGCATTATCTTCAAATAAAGTACCTTCCGGTAATCTAATAATTCATCACCATATAACAGAGATAGAAGAACTCAATCGTGAAGCATTTACCGAGCGGTATGAAATCACTGCGATCTCTTTTCATTCATTCAGCAAAGTTATGGATAAATACGACCTGATGCCCTGCGGGGCAAGTTTCGGATTAGAGTACGGACCCATAGTTGTCGCCAGAGAGCCACATACCCCGGATCAACTTAAAAATATTCTTATTGCCGTACCGGGATGCGGCACGAGCGCTTTTCTCATTCTTTCACATTACCTCGGTGATTTTACCTACGAAATCACTGCATTTGACACTATCCTTCCCAATGTTATTAATGGAAAATATGAAGCAGGATTAATCATTCATGAAGGACAAATTACCTACACCGAACATCATCTTCATAATGTAC
>MFGW01000180.1:23934-58353 GCA_001780385.1 Candidatus Fischerbacteria bacterium RBG_13_37_8
GGTGCATTGTGGTTTCGTGACACACATCTGCCGCTTCCGCTAGGTGGTCTCGCAATTAGAAAAAATCTTGCCATAGAAGATAAAATATTTCTTGTAGAACTCATTAAAGAAAGTCTTGCCTACTCTCTTAATAATTTTGATGAAGCATTTCTCTATGCAAGTAAATACAGCAGAAATGCACCGGCAGAAACTATCAAAAAATTTATTAAAATGTATGTCAATGATTTAACCATGGATTATGGTGAACAGGGGATACAGGCACTCAAAATATTTTCACAAAAATTTCAACTGCCCGATATTTCCCAATCATTAATCACGCTTTAACCATTCCCATTTTACAGGCTTAAAGTTCAAGGTTCGAGTAAGCTTCGCATTCTTTATTCTGCCCACTGATCACTGCCCACTGGCCACTGATTCCCTATTCCGAACAAGTCGGAACCCAAAGGGAAAAACCACAGAGAACCTAGCGTTTTAAGCAAGCAAGGCTTGCTTAAAACGCTAGGTTCTCTGTGGTTCAATTTTTTTTTTTGCCAAAAATGCAAGAATTTCGCGAACTAGGGACTATTCCCCAACAATATTACTCTTAAATCCATTACATTTGTATTCGTAGGGCCGGTAATGATGAGATTGCCAAGTTGTTTATAAAAAGTATATGAATCATTATTGGCGAGATATTGTTCCGGATCTAAGCTCATAGCAAGTGCTTTGCGATAGGACGAGCCGTCGCAAAAAGCACCGGCTGCATCGGTGGGACCATCTGTGCCATCTGTTCCGATACAGAAAGCACGATAATCAGGCAAATCCTTTAATTCCAGCAATAATGCTAGCGCAAAATGCATATTTCTGCCGCCTTTACCTTTTCCTTTAACCTGCACGGTTGTTTCACCACCTGACAGGAGGCAGAGTCGTTTAGAAGAATCCTGTAAATTTTTTAATTCGTTTTTTATAAATTCAGCATGTTGGTGCACTGCTTGTTCTGTATCTCCCTGAATAGTAGTAGAAATAATCTTTGTGTCATAATTCAGCGAGGATGCTTTTTGTTGAGCGGATTGCACGGCAATAAGATTGCTGCCTACTATTATATTGGACACATTCGCAAATACCGGGTCGTGTTCTTTTACTGTCTCAGGATGGTTTCCATTACTGCCTTTTTGTATATACTGAATGATGTTCGGGGGAAGCACATTCTGCAAATGATACTTCGCAACAATAGCTTCGCAATCGGTAAATGTTGTGCTATCCGGTGCAGTAGGACCTGATGCAATTGAATTCAATCTATCACCTATCACATCTGAAAGTATGAGACTTACCACCGTTGCAGGATATGCCGCACGAGCCAGTTTTCCTCCTTTTATCTTCGATATGTGTTTGCGGATAGCATTTATTTCATCAATAGAAGCACCGCACGCTATTAAATGATTTGTAGCAATCTGTTTTTCTTCGAGAGTAATACTATCTTCCGGTAAGGGAAGCAATGCTGATCCTCCTCCGGAAATTAATACTATCAAGAGATCTTTTTCAGCTAAATGTTCCGCAATATTCATTATGCGATTCGCACCTTCCATTCCGGAATAATCAGGAATCGGATGTGATGCTTCATTTATGTTTATTTTCTTTAATGATTCCAAATGTCCATATTTAACATTCAGGTAACCCCCGGAGATCAAATCAGGCATTATTTCTTCAATTGCTTTTGCCATGGAAGCAACCGCTTTTCCTGCTCCCACAACCATTACCCTTTCATAATTATCAAGAGAAAAATGTTTTTCTTTTACGATTAATTCATTGTCCTGTCTCTTTGCGCTATTGCGAACGCATACCTCACCCTTTACCGCTTCTATTGCTGAATGAATTATTTGCATTGCATCTTTATGCATTTGCATGAAAATTCTTAAATCCCTTCCGATGGTTCATCTTGAACCTTTTTGTCTTTGAGGGCAGACACATGGGTCTGCCCCTACACTTTATGGATTTATTAATATTAAAACAGCGATAGCTTGATATGAAGATATTTTTTCGGGTTCTCTCGAATATCAGTAAGAAGAAGACGTGCTTCCTGTATAAACCTGTTGGAATTTTCATACAGTGTTTTATCCTGTGCAAGTTTACCGATAGTGCCCCTGCCTTTTGCGATATCTTCTGCCACCGGGACAAATGCTTGAGTCAATGTAGCAATATTATTGTATAATTTTTCATCTGTCATTATTTTCCCGAGAGTTCCTTTTCCTTCATGTAAATTTTTTATTAATGCTGCTATTTCATTAGAAGATTCAGTAAGGTTTTTTGAGAATGTATCATCCACGATAAGTCTTCCTATTCCTTTATTTCCTTCTTTTAAATTGGTAGCAATATCAGAAAAGGTGGAGGAAACATTTTTTATATCTTCATAGATATTCTGGTCATTTACCAGTTTCGCTATGCTTCCATTTCCATCATTGATTTTACTAGCAAGAGATAATAATTCCTTATGCAATTTGTCATTGATAATAAGCTGGCCAATCGTACCTTTCCCATCACGAATATCTGCTGCAATTACATCTAATGAAGATGCTGCTGTATTAATATTCGTAATAGCGTCAGTTGCCTGTGTAATTAATTCATCTATTTCAGCGCCAGTCGAACCTTTTATTAGTCCATTATCTTCAATTTCTTCCAGTCCGGGCGAACCAATGGTAATATCTATGTATTTATCTCCTAATGCGCCCATCGTTTTTACATTTGCCACGGAATCAGTTCGTATCCATGGTTTATATTTATCACTGATTTTCATAGTAACGGCTACTTTTTTAAGATCATGCCGAAAATATACATCATCCACAAGTCCTACTTCGACACCGGCAAGCATCACCAAGGAGGCAGTCTTGATGCCATTTACATTCGTCAGATATGTGATAAGCGTATATTTTCTGCTGAAAAGCGGCACCTCTTTTCCAATTAATAAAATAGTAGCAGCGAGCAAAAATATCGCCAGGAAAAGCATTATGCCAACTTTGATATCTTTCCATGATAATTTTTTATCTTTTCTCATTTTTTTCCTCCATTTAATTTCTTATTTCTTCTCTATAATTAAAAAGATTATTCAATTCTCCGTGCCTTTAAGGGCGGACACATGGGTCCGCCCCTACTATTTATTCTTGTAAAAGAAATTCCTGGATATAACTGCTTGTAGATTTTTGTAAATCACAAAATGTTCCACTGAAACTTATTTTACCTTGTTCTAACAGAAAAAAGATACAATCAGGATTACCTCCTTCTATAGAATTATACACGACCTGATTACCTTTTTGTTCAGCTTTCAACATTGCAAGGAGCAATGTTTCCTCAAATTGATTTGAAATTACTAAAGAAGTGATACCTCTCATATCACGCAATTTTATGATTACCTTCATTATTGTCCTGGCGGTCATTGGGTCAAGACCTGCCGCAGGATCATCATATAATAAAAGGGCTGGAAAAGGCGAAAGTGCTCGTGCAATAGAAACACGCTTTTTCATTCCTCCGCTTAATTCTGATGGATATTTTTTTTCTGTCGCTTCTAATTCTACTAACCGAAGTACTTCCTGCACTCTTGATTCTATATCTACTTCATCCAATACAAGTCTCTCAACTAAAGGATATGCTACATTCTCTTCTACCGTTAATGAATCAAATAGAGCACTCTCTTGAAAAATAATTCCCATCTCTTTTCTTATTTCATACAATTCCTCTTCTTTAAACTGAACTATATCCTTTCCATTTATGAGAATTTCACCCTCATCCGGTTTTATTAATCCAACTATAAGTTTAAAAATAGTAGATTTTCCTGATTCATTTTCACCAATAAAAATACCCATCTGTCCTTTGTTCAGTGAAAATGTTGATCCTTTTAAAATATGATGATCATTATATGAAAAATGTACATCATTAAAAGTAATAATCGGCTGCATCGCTTATTTCAAATATATTGTTTATATAAAGAAATTAATGTTCTTATATCATCATCAATAGTAATTGGTGATACAGTACTATTATAACTTTTTTGCAGAATATGTAAAACATCATCCGGATTATTAATAATAAATCCTGCTTTCTGTTCTTCAATGAAAGTTTTTATTTGAGAATAATTGCCCGCCAGAATTGTTAATCCTGCTGCCATGAAATCAAATATTTTGCAGGGAAGATACGTATTGAAAAATATTTCCTTTTCATATTGATAAGATGGAGGGATGAGACCATAATCATACTGGCTTAATTCATAGATAAAATTCGTGTATCCTTCTATGCTTTTATGTAAATGGAAAAATACATTTTGTTTCATTTGAGTCAATTCATTCTTTATCTTATCATTTTTTACCAGAGGATATATATGCAATTGAAGACCTCTATTGCAAAGTTGCCGTATAAAATCAAGCGCTCCTTCATTAATATGACCATGGTAGACAATCGTTTTCTCATGAGTTTGAGCCGATACTTTTAATTTTCTGCTTTCAGGAAGCATTTGACTTAAAGGTGCATTTTTAAGCACAAGCTTCTTTTTATTACCAGGCGCCATTGTATTGATTACTTGCAATGACATCTGGGAATCACATGATACTACATCTGAAGAATGAATAGCGTGTATTTCCAGCTTTTTTAAAAAATACTTCTTTACCGGCACAAATACTCTTTTAAATCCTGGATAAAGCAGATAATGAGGAAAAATCGATTGAATTTCTCTGAAATGATGAAAAACTGGTTTCTTTAAATATTTTTTTGCCAATACAGGAATATAGTCTGGTGTTATTGTTTGAATAACATCTATGTTTTTATTGTGTTCGATCTCCAGAAGTGTTTTACGCCATGCTGCTGAATGCAGAAAAATATATTTCAAAGTTTTTTCTAAATAGCCAATCTTTTTATGGTAGACAGATGAGTCTAATGCGGTATCATAACCCAGTTTTTTCCATAATGAAGAAAAATCAACAGATTCACTTATCGTAACTACATTGCATCGATTATCTGATAATAATTTGATGCCCTGGATCAATTTGATAATCGTTGGACATGGTTCCTGCATTAGAACAAGTACATTTATTTTTTTCATGTCGCACCTGTTTTGTGCTTCCCTCAATGCACACAGATTGTGGAATAATAAGCTTATTGAAAAAATAAACTATGCGGAATAAAGTATACCAATGCAGTAAGAAGTATACCAACAATTAGCCATGTACAAAATGTTCTTTTGCTTATTCTATTTTTAAAAGGTGAGATAGTTAATCTGTCTCCGCTCCTTAAAAATAAAAGAATTCCCCAGTACAAGACAACAAATAGACTTTTATTATCCGTAATATCATCGCCGAAAGGAATGCCATTCCAACCAGTGCCAAATACTACATAAGCGATATAATATCCAATGATCAATGTCGAAAAAGTAAATGATATCCAACTCCAGAGCACTATGCTGTATGTTTTTTTAAAGACAGAAGAAAGCATCCGGTTATCACTCCGAGTTTGCAAAAATACCAGCGCATAATATAATCCATGCAAAAGCAGTATAGCAGCTCCAAGAACCATGACTACATGTATGACTACTAATAATTTCTTCGGTCGTCCTTCATACGTAACATAAGGCAAAGGTTTTTGAGGAGCCCATTCCGGTATCCTGACTATAGTAGTTTGAGAACCTTCTTTATAATTAATCTCAATATAATAAAAATACCGTTCCCCTTTTTGTAAACTTGGTATTTCTACTGCCCAATTACTTCCCTCGCCAATTTGATAAAAAGATGCCTGCTGATAATTCATTTCCATTTTCTTCTTAAAATGAGCAATAACAGTTTCGATTGTAACATCCTTGAATGGTACTACTGAAAGCAACATTAAATGCGTTCTTCCTTCAAATTCATCATCATCCGGAACAAAAACATATCCAATAGGCTGCACTGGATTCATCTTGCGATACATGTCCGGATTAATAATCGAATAGAAAATGAAGGCAAGCGCTAACGCCCCTAATAATGCCGTAATTATAAACGCTGCTTTATTTTGCACTAGGTCTTCATGTCTTTTAATTTTCGTTTATAGGCCGGTATCATGAATTCAGCTTCTTCACCATCAAATTTTACATCATAGAGATCTTCAAGTGTGCTCGGTGTAGGAGTTTTGCCTCGATAAAAATTCGTTGATTCATTCTTCGTAGCTGGCTGTTCTACTGCTGTTACAGAAATAGCACGTTGTTTTGTTTCCAGTGTTTTTAAACTATCTGGCAATCCACTGATTATCACAGTAAATTTAATCGCTTCTCCCAATGAATCATCAATGTAGGCACCCCAGTATATATTAGCCTCAGCATGAAGTTTTTGCCTCACTATTGTAATGGCAGAATTTATCTCCTGCATCCCTAAATTTTGATCACTAAATACTATGATAAGCGCTGCTTCAGAACCTTCTATGGAAACTTCCTCAAGTAATGGAGAAGAAATTGCATTTTCAATAGCTTGAATTGCCCTGTTTTCACCTTTCGCCATACCCGTACCCATTAACGCACGTCCCTTATTTTGTAATACAGCCTGTACATCCGTTAAATCACGATTTACTAATCCTTTCTTCAAAATAAGCTCTGATACACCTTTGACCGCCTGCTTCAACACTTCATTGGATTGCATAAATGATTCCTTCAACGTGGTAGATTTATCACTGAGCTTTAATAATTTCTCATTCGGTACCACGATATATGAATCAACTTTCGTTCGCAAATTCTCTATGCCTTCCATTGCCTGTCTCATTCTTTGTCCACTTTCAAATGCAAAAGGTGTTGTCACTACGCCTACGGTTAGTATATTTAATTCTTTCGCTGCTTCCGCTATTATCGGACTGGCGCCGGTTCCTGTACCACCGCCCATTCCGGCAGTTATCCACACAAGATTAGCGCCTTCCAGTATCTCAATAATCTTTTCCTTATCCTCTATCGCAGCCTGTTTCCCTCTCTCAGGATCACCACCTGTTCCTAATCCTCGACATAATGAATCCCCTATCTGCACTTTAATATCTGCAAGCGAAGTCTCTAATGCCTGCGCATCCGTATTCACCGCTATAAATTCAACTCCATCCATGTTCGACTTGATCAATTCATCTACTACATTATTACCGGCTCCCCCTACCCCTATAACTTTTATGCGCGCTATCGCAGACGTATCATCAATTGATATTTTGACCTCAGGAATATCACTTTTCAGCAAATATTCATCCATCTATTAACCTCCTTTTATATTTTATTCAAAAATCATTATTATTTTATTTACGACTCTCTTTAACCATGATTTGTCAAGATCATATTTCTCACCTAATTTTAAACTCTCAGAACCATGTTTTACTAAACCTACTGAACTTGCAAATACCGGATTATCAATAACATCATTCAATCCTTCTGCTCCGTAAGGCTTTCCAATCCTGACATTTAAATCAAATATCGCCTGTGCCATATCTGCCATCCCTTCCAATAACGCTCCCCCTCCTGTTATTACAATGCCAGCAGTTAAATATTGATATAAATCCACTCTCCTTAATTCATCCTTGATCTTCACAAATATTTCCTCGGCCCTCGGCTTCACAATTTCATTGATTATCTGCTTGCTCAACACCTTGCGAGTGGCTCCTCCAACCGTCTGTATCTCTATCGTCTCATCTTCACTTACAAAAGTCGGCGAAGCTGAAGCATATTTTTTCTTTATCCGCTCCGCCTCCTCTAATGAAGTCCTTACTCCAATAGAAATATCATTGGTAAAATTATTCCCTCCCATGGGTAAAACAAACGTATGCCATAAACTCCCATTATCAAATACAGCAAGCGATGATGTCCCACCTCCAATATCTATCAATGCTACCCCTAATTTCTTCTCATCCTCACGCAATACTCCTATACTGCCAGCTAACTGCTCCAATACCGGTACCACCTTCGGTATCCCGGCTCGATTTACACATTCTACTAAATTTCGTAATGCTATGTTACTGCACGTTACTATGTGCGCATTCACCTCTAATTTGCTGCATAACATGCTCATCGGATCTATTATGCTGGGATGATCATCTACTATAAACTCCTGCGGTATTACATGCAATAAATACTTATCCTGTGGTATGGAAATATTCTTCGATGCCTCCAATACCCGGTTGATATCATCCCTCGTTACCTTGCGCCCCTGTGACGATACCGTTATAACTCCTCGTGAATTAAATCCTATTATATGACTCCCGCTTATCCCTACAAATACCTTCTCTATACTCACTCCTGACATTAGCTCAGCATCCCCTACCGCCTTCTTTATGCACTCTATCACAGGCTCCATCGCTACCACTACCCCCCTTGATACTCCCTTCGATTCTACCGTCCCATACCCTATCACACTTAATATGCCATCCTCACGTAATTCCCCTATTAAAGCACATACCTTGCTCGTCCCTATATCTAATCCTACAATGTAATGCTCTTTTCTCGACATCATCTGTCTCTTAATTGCTCCTCTATTTTAAAACTATCTGCCCCGAAAATCTTAAATCCATTAACGTATCCTCCTTCACTATTTCAGCTAATCTCCCCCGATATGAATAATACTTGCTCAATTCTTCCTCCGCTCCATTCCTGCTTACCTTCAAAATTCCCTCCTTTAATTCTAAATAAAATACATCCTCCTCCCCCTCATAACGCACCTGCTTTAAATATGCATAATTATGATCATAGTTGCCTACTTCCTTTATTATTCGCACCGCCTTTCTTATCAATCCCTCATTTAACTCCTTCTCTTCTATATATACAACAGGATAATTCCTCCCCTTTATCATCTCTGTCTTGTATAACTCCCCGATCCTATTCCCTTCCTCATCAATTAAATACCCTCTCCCCGATATTAAATATGCAAATGGCTCCTTCATCTTCACCTTTATCATTATACTCCCAGGAAATTGCCGCTTTATGCTTATCTCTGATATCTTCTTGCTTCTCTTCATATGCTCTGCAAATAACCCAATATTAAATAATGCATCCTTCCTCTTTAAATATTCCTGCGCATACATCTTCATCTCTTCCTTCTCATTATTATCACATCCTTCCACTTCTATCTCCCACACTCCATTATTTAAATTCCTTCCTAACTTCATCATTATTCCATAACTTATTATTACAAGCTCTACTCCTATAACAATAAATAAAAATACCGTCAAGATTACCTGCCGGTATCTTATCTTCCGCTTCGAAGGTAAGATACCGACACCTGTTCTCCTTAAATAGCCACTTTCATTTGTCTCTTTGCTGTTATATATCATCGCCTAGCTTACTAAATATAGCATATTTTTAAAAAGATATCTATACATTTTGTATGAAATCAAAAAAATATTTGACTTTCTTCATCTCCTAACTATGCCAAATGATTACTTCATTCTCTAATTCAACCGAAAATCTCTTCCAGACAGTTTCTTTTATCTGCCCAATCAGTTGCATTACATCTTCAAAGGAAGCATTAAATCTGTTGACAATAAAATTTGCATGTTTTTCTGATATCACAGCTCCTCCTTTTCGATAACCTTTCAAGCCAGCTTCTTCTATCATTTTGCCTGCATGATTACCTGGAGGATTTTTAAAAATGCAGCCGGAACTTTTTTCTGTAAGTGGTTGATTATTAAATCTCCTGCTTTGGTAGAGTTGAATATTTTCCTGTATGCTTTTTGCATCTTTTTGCTGCAATTGAAATTCTGCTGTCAGGATAATATCTTCCGGTGCAAAACAACTCTTTCTATACTGAAAGTGCAAAGCATCTTTTTCATAAACATCAATCTGGTTATTTTTGTTGAGAATTATGACGGAGACAAGTGAATCTTTTATTTCCCATCCAAAAGCTCCGGCATTCATAGCTACGGCACCTCCTACAGTTCCGGGAATGCCTGCTGCACATTCAAGTCCTGCCAATGCATTTTTTGCTGCAAAATGACATAGACGATTCAGTGGAGCACCAGCTCCTGCGGTTACGATCATATTATCTCCCAGGCTAATGCCGCTCATATTTTCAAGGGAAATTATCACCTGTTGTAACAATTTCTCTTCGATAATAAGATTACTGCCTTTTCCGATGATTTTATATCCCTGTTGACAGGTATCAAGATGAATTTTTAATTCCAGCAGTGATTCAACAGTTGGAGGGCGAACAAACCAGGCAGCATATCCTCCAATACCCATGGTAGTATTATACTTAAGATGTACATTTTTTTCACAGGGAATGCCTGCTGTTGTAAAAATATGTTCCATTGTATCATTCAGATTCATAGCTGGTAATAATTTCCATAAGTTTATTATGAATGCCTGGCAGGTTACCTGCACCTACAGTCAACACTATTGCATCATGACATAAAATTTTTTGCAGCATAGCGGGGACATCTTCCACTTTGGGCACATGATAGCATTGAGTATGACCTTTCTTTTTTATTTCATCTATAATAAGCTGTGTGGAAACGCCTTTTATTGGTTTTTCTGAAGCTGCGTATATATCAGTAATAATGATTATATCAGACTGAGCCAGTACCTCTGCAAATTCCTGGTACAGATGATAAGTTCTTGTATAGCGATGCGGTTGAAAAATAGTTATTATTTTTCTGTTCCATCCTTTTTTTGCCGTATCCAGCACTGCATTTATTTCCGTAGGATGATGCGCATAATCATCAATAAGGAGAATTGATTTTGATTGTCCTTTCAATTGAAATCTTCTTTCAACTCCTTGAAATGTTTCAAGGCTTTTTATAATTCGTTCAAAGGGAATATCCAGGTGATGGCAAAGAGCAACTGTTGCAAGACTATCAATGATATTATGCAGACCCGGCACATTCAAAGTCACCGTGTTTATTTCTTTTCCTTTATAGATAAGCAGGAATTCAGAAGTAAATTCTTTCAATCCAATGGAAACTGCTGTAAAATCAGCTAATGGATTCAAACCATACGTGATCACTTTTTTTTCCAATTCAGGTAATAATTCTGAAACGATAATATCATCAATACAGGCAACAATAGCTCCGTAAAAAGGTATTTTTTTCATGAATTCCAGGAATGTCATTTTTATTTCTTCCATTGATTGATACGCATCCATGTGTTCTTTATCAATATTAGTAATCACTTCAAAGATTGGACTAAGTCTGAGAAATGATTTATCAGATTCATCTGCTTCCACAACAATAAAATCACCTCTGCCAAGTTTTGCATTAGAACCAATCGTAATTACTTTTCCACCAATTACCATTGTTGGATCCATGTTATAATCTGCCAGTACAGTAGAAATCATGGAAGTTGTTGTTGTTTTACCGTGGGCGCCGGCAATTGCGATACCGTATTTCAATCGCATTAATTCAGCAAGCATTTCAGCTCGTTGAATAACCGGGACATGTTTTTCACGCGCAGCTTTTATTTCTTCATTATCGTTGGTAATTGCCGAGGAAATCACCAATAAATCTGCATCTCCAATATTTGATGCCTGGTGTCCCACGGTAATCTTTGCACCCATACCTCGCAAACGTTCAATAGTAAGTGAATTGGATACATCAGAACCAGAAATAGTATATCCAAGGTTCAGCAGTAATTCGGCAATTCCGCTCATGCCTATCCCGCCTATTCCCACCATATGAATTTTTCTCATTTTTTTATACATATATTCACTTGTTGCAATCAGACTAGTCATCTTCTTCTCCCCGGTCTTCCAGTCCATCCTGCTTATATTTTTCAGAAACTATTTCTACTGCCCAATCAGCAATATCAGCAGCAGCATTTGGTTTCGCAAATTTTTTCATTTTTTCTGACATTGCACTAAGTTCCTCCGGATGATTCATGGCATGCAGTATTGCCCGTACAAAATTTCTTGTTCTTACTTTCCGTTCATCCAGTATCCAGGCAAGATTATTTGATTCCATGAAAAAAGCATTGGGGTATTGATGAGCTTTTCCTGCGATCATCAAAGGCATTAAAATTGCCGGTCTTCCGGTCGCTATGATTTCACTGATCGTAGTTGCTCCAGCCCTGCATATAATCAAACTTGCCCGCCGGTAATTATCATAAATATGTTCAAAATAAGATTGGACATCAGACATAATTCCTTCCTGCCGGTAATATTCTTTTGTATTCAGGTAATCACGAAGTCCTGTTTGATGCATAATAAAAATATCATTTTTTCTTTCTTTCAGCATGGGGAGTGAATCAACCATATGGTTATTGATATTATGAGAACCTTGACTTCCCCCGAATGCTAAAACAGAAAATCTACCATCTCTTATCGGTTCATAGGTCCAATCTCCCTCGATAAATTCTTTTCGTATCGGATTACCGGTGTAACGAAATTTCTTTTTCTTCATATATTCCGGGTTAGGCAAACCTATTGCTACTCCCTTGGCAAACGGAAGTAAATACTTATTCGCTAATCCGAGTGTATAATTCTGTTCCATCAATAGAATAGGAATACCTTTTAAAGCAGCAGCCAGGCACATGGAACCGCTCGCATATCCTCCCGCTCCTACCACTATCGCAGGCGAATATTTTTTGAGAATACCGAATGATACTCCTAAACTTTGCATTAATAAAAATACCGCACTTACCTTGTCCGTAAATTTTTTCTCCGCTAATCCCCTTGTCTTAAGCAAATAATAATGAAGCTGGTACTTTGCAAAAAATGTTCGCTCCATTCCATAAAAACTTCCCACAAATAATACATGCGAACGGTTATAGCGCTTCTTCCATTCTTCTTTCAAATTTACTGCAGGATAAATATGACCGGCTGTTCCTCCGCAGGTTATTATTATTGTTCTGTCATTCAATAATTCCTTCATTTCATTACTTCCCTGTTCAAAATTTCAAAATATCTTTAAGCGCTTAGCGCAATTTTTGAGACAACATGTCGGTTCAAAATTATACTATGTCATTTTTCACTTTGTGCCTTTGTGTCTTCTATTCATCACTCTTTACTTATATGCTGAGATAAATTCAATAAAATTCCTACACTTAAGAGACTCATCATTAATGATGAACCTCCAGAACTTATAAAAGGAAGCGGAATTCCCTTGGTCGGCATTAAACCCAAAACAACGCTTATATTTATCAATGATTGATAAATCAACATAAGCGTGACTCCTAATGCTACATAACTTCCATACCTGTCGGGAAATCTTTTGGCAATCATCATGCCTTTTATAAATATGAACAGGTATAATAACCATATAGAAATTGTACCCATTAAACCGAGTTCTTCAGCTAATATTGAAAAAATGAAATCATTATGCGGCTGTGGAAGATAGAACAATTTTTGCAGACTGTTGCCAAAACCAAGACCTTGAATCCCACCGCTTCCTACCGCTATTTTTGCCTGCTCTAATTGAAAAGCTGCTGCTGCTGTATCTGTGCCTTGTTCCTGCACACCTTTTATTTGATTCCACCATGCATTAAGTCTATCCATTCTATAATTATAGAGTTGCACCGTTACCATTAAAAGTATTATCCCCACTATGCCAAATAATGCTATGTATTTCTTATCCAGCCCGACAA
This sequence comes from Candidatus Fischerbacteria bacterium RBG_13_37_8, assembly GCA_001780385.1. GTDB lineage: Bacteria > Acidobacteriota > HRBIN11 > MFGW01 > MFGW01 > MFGW01. The sequence continues at coordinate 37,454 of MFGW01000180.1, forward strand.
TAAAAAGCATCGTCATCAATACTAATGCTATTAAAAAACCTGTCCCGAGATCCGGTTCTACAACTATCAACGCCACGATTATCACCACGGGCATACTCACAAAAAGAACTTTTTTCAGTCTTATCGGTAAGGTTACATTTTGTAAACTGTAGGCTAAAAATAACACTACTGCAACCTTGGCAAATTCAGAAGGTTGAAAAGAAAAACCTCCTATCCGCATCCACCTCTTTATAGATGCAGAACTGAATAATACATAGGTTAACATTCCTGCTGCAAATACCAGGCTTCCCCAGTTTATAAATTTTGATTTTAAATAGATATAATCTATAAATAAAAAAAACATCATTATGACAAATCCAAGAAATGCCCAGATAAGCTGGCGCGTTAGAAAAAAGTAAGGACTTTTTCCTAATTTCTGCGCTATCAATGCAGAAGAAGAAAACACCATCGGGATTCCTATCGTAATTAATCCAAGTACCGCAAGAAGAAGCGTTCTATCCCACATTAATTTTTTTGCCATTATGCGGTTACCCCTTTATTTGAATTCTGCCCAATTATTTCATGTACCGCTCTTTTAAAACTATTACCTCGGTCAACATAATCTTGGAACATATCAAAACTTGCACATGCAGGCGATAATAATATTACGTCACCCTGTTGGCTCAACATATATGCTCTTTTAACTGCTTCATGCATGCTCCCCGCATGCTCTAAATACACACCCGTATCCTTTATTGCATCATAAATTAAACGGCTGGCTTCCCCTATTAATATGCCTGTCTTAACATGCTTTCGAACAGGCTCTGCTAATTCCTTATATCCCAATTGTTTATCCTTTCCGCCAAGTATGATTATTACATTTTTTTGAAAGCTTTCCAATGCTTTCACCACCGCATCTGGATTCGTTGCCTTTGAATCGTTGATAAATGTTATACCCTCCTGAACTGCTACCAATTCCATCCTGTGCGGTAATCCCTTAAATGCTGCAATTGCTCCCCTTATCGTTTCGAGTGACAGTCCTTCCTGTAATCCTGCTATTATGCATGCCATAATATTTTCTATATTATGCACACCCGGCAGACTAATTTCATCAATGCTCATCACTTCTTGTTCGCCTGTTTTATCCTGATAATATATCTTGCTATTCCTCAGGAAACATCCTCTCTTTACTGCATCAGCACTGCTGAACTTCCATACTGATGAATTAATCTCCGGCATCTCCTTCCAATAATGATCCTGCATTTCATTTAACACTGCCCAATCACCTTGCTGCTGATTACGAAAAATATTCCACTTCGCGAATAAGTACTCCCTTAGCGTTGCATACCGGTCCATATGATCAGTAGATATATTTAATAATAGCGCTCCATGAGCTCTGAATAAAGTAATTGCTTCAAGCTGAAAACTGCTTATTTCAATAATATAGTAATCATAGCTCTTTTTTTGTTGTACTGCCTGGATAAAGGGAAATCCTATATTACCGCATACTGCTATCGAATATCCTGCTTTTTCAAATATCTGACCGAGAAGCGTGGTGACGGTAGTTTTTCCATTAGTGCCGGTCACTCCTATTATTTTGCCTTCTGCAAAACGGCAAGCTAATTCTATCTCAGACATTAATGCTATATTTTTTTTAGTCATTTCCGCGCGAGGCAACCAGCCCGGTTCAACACCGGGACTTATTATAACGTTATCCGATGCAAGACACATATCGGCAGAATGCTGTCCAAAATAAAATTGAACTCCCTTTTGTTCATACATGCTCAATTTTTCAGTATCAAAATCAGTTCGTGCTTTATTATCATTCACGGTAATTTTTGCTCCCTGCTGGAGTAAAAAATTAACGCATGCTTCTCCTGTTTTACCAAATCCCAGTACTAATATTCTTTTATCTGCAAGACTAAAATTCATTACTACTCCGAACCACTATCGCAGTTTTAAAGTTGCCAAACTCATTAATGCAAATATTATAGCAAGAATCCAAAATCTTACCACTACCTTGGATTCATTCCATCCTTTCAATTCAAAATGATGATGCAATGGTGACATTAAAAAAATTCTCTTTCCTCCTGTTGTCTTGAAATATATCACCTGTACGATCACTGATAATGCTTCAATTACAAATATACCTCCTACCAGTATTAATAATAATTCCTGTTTCACCATTACCGCAACTACTCCCAGAGAACTTCCTAACGTTAGCGAACCGACATCTCCCATAAATAATTGCGCAGGATAACAATTGTACCAAAGAAATCCGATACACGCTCCTATAAGCGCTCCGCAAAATACCGTTATTTCTCCTGCTAACGGCACCTTCGCTACTAGTAAATATTCGGAAAACAACGCATGCCCCGCTATGTAAGCAAATGCAGTGTATGCAGCTCCTGCGATTAATACTGTTCCCGTCGCTAAACCATCCAATCCGTCCGTTATGTTGACAGCATTTGCACTCCCCACCAGAACAAGCACTATGATAATTAAATAAAACCACCCCAAGTCTACTGTAACTAATTTGAAAAATGGAAATACCATCCGTGTATCAAAATTACCACTCCCTACCAGTATGATCCCGATAATTAAACATATAAGAATCTCCAGCATGAACCGCTTTTTTCCAGATAAACCCTTCGAACTCTTTTTCTTCACTTTTAAATAATCATCTATAAATCCAATACCACCAAATATTATACATGTCGCTAGCAATATAATAATATAAAGATTTAAAATATCTGCCCATAAAAGCGTCGGTAAAAGAATACTTAATAGTATCAATAATCCCCCCATTGTCGGCGTCCCTGCTTTTTTTAAATGAGCCTTCGGACCTTCATCCCTCACCTGCTGCTCAAGATGAAATTTCTTGAGTCTCTTTATAAGCCATGGACCAAGAAAAAAACTTAACAGCATCGCTGATAGAACTGCTAATGCAGTTCTAAATGTTATATACTTGAATACTCTAAAATATGAAAAAGTCTCATGTAAACTGTAAAACAAATAAAATAACATGCTATTTGTCCTGTTTAAAATTGCCCTTTAATGCATTTACAATAATATCAATGCGCATGCCACGCGAACCCTTGCATAATAAACAATCATCAGATTTCACATATTCTATGATAAAATCACGACATTCCTGGCTCGTTTTAAATAAATAAAGCTCTATTTTATTACCCGCTTCCTTTTTTATTGTCTCAAGCATTGACTCTATTAAATTTCCTATCCCAAAAATACAATCAAATCCTAATTTGCTTATCGTTTCTCCTGCTTGTCTATGAAATATTTCAGCATTTTTCCCTAACTCAAGCATATCACCAAGAACTGCTATTTTTCTTCCCCTGCATTGCATGATGCTAAAATCCTTTAAAGATTCTTCCAGAGCCCTCGGATTAGAATTATAACTTTCATCCACCAGGCAAATATTATTCCCCAAAACTATTACTTCTCCTCGCATCCGGGGAACTTGTAAGCGCTGAATCCTCTCAAGTATAACGTCCCATTCTACTTCCAGTTTTCGGGCAATACCGACTGCCGCAAGTAAATTATAGAGATTCCATTTTCCACGGACGGGAAAATGAAAATGATAATTCATGTCTTTTTCTGTAAAATTACCCTCAAAACCAAAGGGCTCTAATTTCTCGATACTATTAATTTTAAGATCGCTTTCTTGTAATAAACCATAAGAATATCGTGGATTCCGGGATATTGTTCGTAAGTATTTATCATCATTGTTATAAACTACCAATGCGTCTTCTGATAAATTATTTACCAAAGATAATTTTTCATGTGCAATTTCTTCTATCGAATAAAAGAATTCCAGGTGTACTTCGCTCACATTAAGCAATACGCCTATATCCGGCTTGCCAATTCGCGTCAAACATTCTATTTCACCCTTGTGATTCATAGCCAACTCTAAAACAGCTATTTCATGCTCCGGCATAATATGAATGAGGGAAAGTGGAAAACCAGTCAAGCTGTTCATATTTCCCTCAGATTTGAAAATATTTTTTGAGCCTGACAATAAGGCAGCGGTAAATTCTTTTGTTGTTGTCTTTCCCATGCTTCCTGTTATACAGACAATTCTTGCTGGTGAATGCATTCTGACGTAATGTGCCAAACGGTGTAAAGCTTCCAGCGTATTCTTGACCATGATAATTCCACTGTAATCATTGATAATGGGCAGTTTGGAACGGTCTGAAATTACAATAGCCTTCGCACCTTTTTTTATCGCTTCTTCTATATAATAATGACCGTCGGTTGCATCCCCCTTTAAAGCAAAAAATATGTTCCCCTCTTCTATGTTTCTTGAATCTACTGAAGCTGCGGTAAAGGTCTCTTCATTCTTTGCTAAGATCGTTCCCTCAACTGCTTTATTTATCTCTTGCATTAATAACTGCATGATTATTTTGATCCTTCAATTGCCCGTTTCAATATTTCTCTTTCATCAAAATGTAATTTTTGCGGTCCAATTATCTGATAATCTTCATGACCTTTCCCTGCCAAAACTATTGAATCATCCGGTTGTGCAATCTTCACTGCCCTGAAAATTGCTTTTTCCCTGTCTGCTATTATTTCATAGAAAGGTTGTGGTTGTACTTCCTTTACTCCTTCCTCGATCATTGCAATAATATCAAGTGGATTTTCATTCCGTGGATTATCCGAGGTAATTATAATATAATCTGCTCCGTGGGCTGCTGCTTTACCCATTAGTTTACGTTTCCCCTGATCCCTTCCACCACCGCATCCGAATACAATAATAACCCTGCCTCGCGTAAATTGCCTGATCATCTTCACGAGATAGGCTATTGCATCCTCTGTATGCGCATAATCAATAATTATTAAATGCTGCTGACCATAATCTATTCGCTCAAATCTTCCCTTTACTCCTTTAAAAGTGCTGGATGCCTCGCACAAATATTCTTTTTTTACTCCAAGAAGTGAAGCGGCTGAACATGCCGATAATAAATTATATACATTGGGAAATCCCATCAGAGGACTCTCCACCTGAAAGATATCTCCCATAAGATCAACCTTCATTTGTATCCCTTCACGACTTACTTCATACTGCAAGCACCTGAAATCATTATCAGATGCCAGTCCATAACTTAATACTTCCATATCGGCTGTTTTCCGTTCCTGTATTATCTCGCGTCCAAATATATCATCGCCATTAATTAATGCAATATCAGCATGACATCCAGTATCTTTTTGAAAAAGTTTCTTTTTCGTATTGAAATAGTTTTGTATCGTTTCATGAAAATCGAGATGATCTCTTGTTAAATTTGTAAAAATAGCAATTCTGAAATGTAATCCATGCACTCTTTTTAATGCAATTGCATGAGAAGAAACTTCCATGGCAGCATATTCGGTTCCATTTTCAGCCAAGCTATTGAGAAACTGATGAAGATCTATTGACTCAGGTGTTGTCAATGTTGACACACTTGAATAGGCAGTGCTTCTGAAACCGAGAGTGCCCACAACACCTGTACGATAACCAGCAGCAGAAAGCAAGGAATCAATAAGATAGGAAGTTGTAGTTTTCCCATTCGTTCCTGTAATACCGATTAAAGATATCTTTTTTAAATTATCTTCATAAAATTTGCTGGAAATCATTGCCATTGCTTCTCTGACATCAGCAACCTGTTCCCAGTATACATTTTGAAGAGATACTGGAATTTCTTTTTCACTCACAATTGCCGTTGCACCTTTAGCAACTGCATCATTAATATAATCATTGCCATCCTGTTTAAATCCTTTTATTGCAAAAAAAATAGAATTTTTAGAAATCTTCCTTGAATCATAACAGAGTGACATTACAGGAATATCTTTATAGGTCCCCTTTATTTTTTTATTGAGTAGCTCGGATAAATATTTCATGTTACGATTCCTTTGAATCAAGATAAACAATAACTCCGCTGGTCATATTCAGCGGGAAACCCGGTTCTGGTACTTGTGCAATTACTTTGCCATATCCAATAAATTTACAGGGTAATTTTAATTTTTCGATGAGAACAATTGCTTCATCAAGCGACATTCCTCTAAAGTCCGGCAGGCCGCCCGGAGTATTTATTTCTTGTTTAAAAGTGTGAGCAGTTGTGACAGGTTCTTCTTTATTATTTTTTCCCTTCAGGTAAGCAAGATACAACGGTTCAGCAGGTGGGATTCTAAGATGTTCTGCTGTTTTACGGGCAATTCGTGAAAAGAGAGGTGCTGCAACCTGACTGCCCCAAAATATTCCTTTTGGTTCATCAATAATAACCAGCATGGCAACACGAGGCCTGTGAAAAGGAAAATACCCCATAAAGGAAGCAATTAATCCTCCGTCTGCATAAGTGTGCGATGGACCTATTTTTTGTGCCGTTCCTGTTTTTCCACTGACACCATAACCTTCAAGTTCAGCTAATTTTCCTGTACCATCGACCACTACACCCCGCAGAAAACTTCTCAGTATTGCAAGAGTTGATTCATCTAAAACGTTCTCATTATTTAATTTTTCCTTATTGAGATACTTCACCGTGCCATCAGAGGCAACTGTTTTATATCCAAGGTGTGGTTTGACAAAATACCCTCCATTGGCAATTATTGAAACAACCCGCAGCATCTGTAAAGGAGTGGTAAATACTTCCTGTCCTATTGATAAAGCTCCTATCGAAAGTCCTGACCAATCAGATAAAGGCCGTACATATCCACTGCTCTCACCATATAAATCAATATCGGTTTTTTCTCCTATGCCGAATTTTTGTATATACTCATACAATTTTGCCTTTCCTACTTTCATGCCTACTTTTATTGCACCCACATTTGAAGAATTCTTGATTATTTCTTCAAAATTCAATAAACCAAAAGGTTTGTGATCCCTGATAACAAATCCGGATAACATAATTTTTCCATTCTCACAATCAAAAATATCTTTCGGCGATACTTTCTTCTCGCCCAGTGCTGCAGCAGCGACTATGACCTTAAATATTGATCCTGGTTCAAATTCAAGCTGAGTTGCAAGATTCCTTCTGTTTTCCGCTGGAGATTCCGTAAAACGATTCAAATCATAAGCCGGGTAACTAGCCATAGCATAGATTTCACCATTCTCCGGATTCATTATTATCGCTGTGCCTCTTTTTGCATTATGTTCTTTTACCCATATCTCTAATTCTTCCTCGACTATATATTGCAATTCAGAATATATCGTTAAGAATAAATCAGAACCTTTCATTTTCCCTTCGATAGGTTCACCATGCACCATGACATCTTTACTGGCAGCATCTTTTAATATTATGACCTTGGATTGCTCCCCTTTTAAAGCACGGTCATAATATAACTCGGTTCCCTCCAGACCTATATTATCTGTTCCTACAAATCCTACCGCATGAGCTGCTAAATCCTTGCCCGGATAATACCTGCTGCTTTCTTCTATCGAATAAATGCCGGGTAATTTTTTTTGCATGACAGCCTCTACAATTTCTGAATCAACTTTTCTTTTCAACCAGAAAAAACTGTCATTACTGGTTATCTTTTTTAATATCTCATTGGCAGAAAGAGGTAATAATGAGGAAAGAATTAAAGAAGTACGAACAGGATTATCAATTTCTTTCGGCATTATATAAAGTGAATATGAATTAATACTCACCGCCAACCGCTCTCCATTACGGTCACTTATATCACCGCGCAACGGATTTAATTCTATCTCCCAATATTGCTGTTTTTTTGCCAGCTCCCCATATTCCTTTGATTGAATAACCTGCAATTGCACCAGTCTTGCGAAAACAAGCAGAAACCATATCAATATAATAAGAAGAACAATAACAAATCGCTTCCGATAGAAAAATATTATTTTTGAATAGTGACTCATGAATGTTCTGCTGGTTCCCTGACTATTTGATTATTTTTTTTGCTAAGCGAAGCTGCTCCCCTTTTACACCTTGTGGTTCCTTTATCATAATAATCCTGTTTAATTCAGTAGGTTTTAATCCCATATCCTTGACTACAATTTGATCAATCCTTTCCGCAGAGGACAGATATTCTACCTCCAGTATTAATTTCTGATTCTCCGCTTTTAATTGACGCAGTGTATTTTCCAGGTCTCTTAATTCATATTGACTTCTTAATTGTTCAAGACTTCGCCAACTGTAAAAAATGAGACCCGTTAATATAATAAGCATGGAAATCGTGCATATAAATAATTCCATGAACGTTAAAGGATCACGTTCTTTTTTTAATTCTTCATTTTCAAATTGCTTGCTCTGTATATAAGCAGCATCAATTCTCCTGACTATCATAACGATGTCTCCTTTAAAGCGATGAAAAAAGAATGTGCCGATCCGGACATTGCGCAGCTAAAAATTGAGGAAACTGCACGTGGGAAATTTTCTCAATGATCCTTAATTTAGCCGAGCGCGCTTGAGGATTCCTGATAATTTCTTCACGCGATGGTTTTATTACTTTTTTATTCACCAGACGTCCTACTGGTTTTCCTTCACAACTGCATCTTGATAATTCACATCTGCAGCGGGCTGCAAGTTGTCTGAAAGCTGTTTTTACTATCCTGTCTTCCAGCGAATGATAAGCTATAATCGCCAGATAACCACGCCTGTTCAAAACATCAAAAGCATCCCTTAAAAAAATAGTCAGATTTTCAAGTTCCTCGTTGACCGCGATGCGTAATGCTTGAAACACAAGCGTAGCAGGATCATGCTTCCGGCTCCTCTTTGCCTTTGCCCGCCGTATAATCTCAGCTAATTGCATGGTACTTGTTATGCTGCCTGTTCTTCTCTCGCGAAGAATTTCTTCTGCAATGCGATGAGCTCTGGGTTCCTCTCCATATTTTCGGAATAAAGCTACAAGCTCTTGATAACCCAGATTGTTCACTAGATTCGCTGCATCTGCTTTCATCCTGTCACTATACCTCATGTCCAATGGTCCATCTTTTGTGAAACTAAATCCCCTCTTTTCACAATTAAGTTGAAAACTCGATAGACCAAGATCGGCACAAATAAAATCTATTGATTCAAGCTCTAATCGTTCCGCTATTTCTTTTATATTTCTGAAATTATCTTCAACCAGCGTTATCCTCCCTGCATATGCAATTAAATTATCCTCGGCAATACGCAGTGATTCCCGGTCAAGATCAATGCCAACTAAATGAGCATCCGTCTTACTTAAAAAATGCCGTGCATGCCCCCCAAGTCCAATCGTGGCATCAATTATTAGCTTCATTTCACTAATTGGCATATGCTGTAATAATTCCTCGACCAGTACCGGTTCATGTATAAATTTCATAACTATTTTCCTAAATGCGTTAATTTATCTGCAAGAATGCGCAATTGCTCTTCTCCTATTTTTGTAGTCGCCATCTTCTTGCTATAGCTTTCATAATCCCATACCTCCAGGTATGTGAATTGTGATATGATGGCAACCCTGTCCTTTATCCCAGCAGATTCTCTCAATGCCGGCGGTAATAATATTCTTCCACGCGCATCCAACTTGATCAATTGCCCGTATGAATGCATGCGCCGTATAAAATTTGTCCTGTCAGGATCAAATACCTTGAGCTTAAATATATCCCGCGCAACCTCCTCCCACACTTTCATCGGGTAAATATCTATTTTTTCACCATCTGCACTCGTAATATAAAGCTTATTCCCATAATATCGCAGCAGAATTTTTTTAAACTGTACCGGCAGTATGAATCTGCCGGATTCATCTATCCGTGCTTCATCTCCGCCTATAAATTTATCTTTTAAAATATTATTTCCCATATGTTCCCGTTTTTTCCCATAATCATTCTTTACTAATTTACTACATAATACAAGCATTGTCAAGCTTTTTTACCCTTTTTTAAAAAAAATATTTTTTTTATATGCAAATGCACAATATATAGACTATATCTATGTTTGTGCCCTATATGATGATAACACTCTACCCTCTTTATGGGAAAATCGCTTATTTTATGTAAAAAACATGAAAAAATAGTCCCCAGTCCCCAGTCCCCAATCCCCAGTCCCCAATCCCCAGTCCCTATCTAATGTATCCCAGTGACCTTAAAAAATCATCTATACTTGTATTATCACCGGATGTTGGTTCCAATCCTTCACTCTTACGAAAATTCGCATTCTGTTTCTGCCAGTTTGCTATTAGCTTTATCATCTCATTTCTTAATTCAGGATTATTGATCGGATTTTGCTCTTCAGGATCTTCAGCAAGATTAAAAAGCAAATTTCCGTCATCTGAAAGGATTAATTTATAATCCCCATTTATGACTGCTTTACGTTCCTTGTAATAAAGCGTATTCTCAGCAAATATTGCCCTCTTTGTAAAGTCTTCTGAAAATTGCAATGCTTTCATCAGATCAATTCCTTGATATGCATATGGTTGTTTGATAGCATTCCATGAAAGAATAGTCGGTGCAATGTCAATGAGACTTGCAGATATTTTGCACCTGAAATTCTTATATTTTTGTTGAGGAAATTTAATAATCAACGGTATATGCATCACTTCGTCGTAGAATGAATGACCATGTGCAATGTTATCATGTTCCCAGAATTCTTCTCCATGATCAGCAGTTATTATAATCATAGCATTTTCATATTTATTTCTCTTTTTCAATTCTTCGATGATGCCACCTATCATTTTATCGGCATATTCCACTTCAGCGCGATAATAGTTCCTGAACATTTCCTTTTCAGCGCTGGAAATTGGTGTCAGGCCGCTTCTTGCTTCAATTATGCTGAAATATTGTAATTTTTTTCCTAGGAAAGCAACATCTTTTATTTCCGGCAATGTAAATGGAGTATGGGTATCAAGATAGTGCATCCAGACAAAAAAAGGTTCTCCGATAGTTTCGAGGTGTTCCATGAAGGCTTTATTGAGGTATTCAGCCTGGTAATTTGATTGATACAATGTTTTAGAAGGCAACCAGTCTCTAATAATGCTCAGTTCATGAAATTCTTTCACATACCATGGAATATCTGGAACTGGGATGAAATGATCAAAAACGCTTTCTATATTTGATTTTTTGCCGAACATTCCCGGATAAACGATGAAATAAGTATGATAACCATTCTTTGAGAGTACTTTTGGCAAGACCTGCAATTTAAGAAATGGCAGGATATTTTTACGTGCTGATAGCTGTCCCAGGGCTGAGGGATACATTGCGCTCATTATTGAGGATAGCGCTGGCAATGTCCAGCTACTGGATGAATATGCTTTTTCAAATAAGACTCCATCTTGTGCTATAGCATCAATATGAGGAGTTGTTCCTTTCATTTTTCCATAAGCGCTCACGAAATCATAGCGCAGTGCATCTACTGAAAGAATGAGAATATCGGGATAGGTCTCCGTAGATATTACTTCTTTATTTTGTGGAGGCTTCAGGGAATAAGACAGCGCATATAAAATAAACAGCAACGCGCAAAGATTAATAAAGGCGATAATAATTCTGCCTGACAATCTCCTTCCGATGAATTTTACCGCATATGCTATTGTCAAAGTAATAACAATCACTGCAACAGCTAATGCATTAAAGAGCAACGAATAGGGATTTCCCGACATCATTGCCAGGGAAAGAATAATTGCAGACAGGCAAAACAATGGCAAAGCAGCAACAATAATCGAATCTGCAAATCTCGAATACAACCATTCACTATACCTGCTTAAACGCTTAATAATTACAAATAAACCGATAAAGGAACCTACCAGCAAAATTGCAACAAAAAACAACAATAGTTTAGACAAGGAAAATGGATGCAGCAAAAAATATTTACTTTGCGGCTGAATACTGAACGACCATGATACCGCATAAATAAATAGCAACACGGTAATGAAGGAAATACTGTTGTTTTCTTTTTGTCTGAGCCGGCTCAATGCCTCGAGGATAAAAAATAGGGCAAAGCATATGCCTGAAAGGATTACAACAGCCGCTATAATTTCCCGCATGCTTAGCAACAAGCTTTCTCTGAAAGTTTTCGCCACATAATCCTGAACTCGATTATAGAGAATAGCTTCACATAATCCCAGCATAAAGGCGGTGAAAAAAACAATTTTTATCTTGTTTTTCATGTCTTCATTATATTCTTGCATCCGCTGCAATTCAACAAGAAAGGATTCTTTGCAAGTTCTGGTGTAGGGGCAGACACATGTGTCTGCCCTTGCGAGCAATCCCATTGGCCTTGTCATTGTGAGTTTGCCGGAGGCAAACGTAACAATTCAAAACGGATGATAAGAAACACTTCCGTTACGGATAATTACGCATTCTTGCCAGAATGCTCATAATGACAGTCCGTTGGGGATTGCTTCGCTTGCCTTAAGCAAGCTCGCAAAGACTGCAATTCATTTTTTGCTATTAATCCCTATAGTGAACAGCATAACCAGCGCTAAACCTATTAAAAATAAGCAATTATCAGAAACTCCCAGCAACGGTATAAAAAAGCAGCCAGTCAGCAATGAACCAAAGGCAGCTCCCAGGTGATCCATGCTGTCTGTCCTGCCGGCAGATATGCCACTTTTTCCCCCATTGACAAGATATATCTTATTTGCTATTGGGAAATAAATCCCGGTTGCCGTTCCTGCAAGTATCATCAAAAATAAAAATACATAATATACATACTGCCAATGTAATATGCTGATGGTAATGCTATACTTAAGCAGCATGACAATCAGTATCATAAAAAGAAATATTGCCATTGCTGAAAAAAAGATAGTTGTGTTTTGTCTTAAAATAATCTTGTTCCCCGCATAACTGCCAATTACAAGACCAGCCATAAACAACGCAACAAGCAAACTTATCTGCTGGTAAACAAATCCAAATATGCTTTGAAATTGAAACATAACGAGCAGATCTATTGAAATCCCAATATATCCCGCAACAAAAATTCCTGCTAATGCATCAAACCTCTTCTGCAGCATACTATTTCTCCCTGCTCTTTTAAAAAGAATCCTGAATAAAAAAATAATAATAAGCGCCACAACAAGATGTTTAAAACGAAGATTGTTAAAAAATGAAAGAAAACGGCTGAAGCGTGGTGCTGAGTATTTTTCCCACAATATCAAATTCAAAAAAAAGGCTGCTGGTTGTTTATCACTATTAACAGGTTCACTTTCCAGATTATTAAGAAATTGTTGTACTAACTCCACCCTGTAGGATTCCAGAAGATAATGAAAATGATACTTCGAAAAATATTCAGTTTCAATCCTGACATATTCATATCGGGCAGCAAGTGTATCCTGATCAAGGGTTATGTCCTGTTCATAATCAGAAGCTATGAACATAGCTTTTTCGCCTGGTGTCACAAGCACCTTTTTAAATGCTGTCTTTAATGTAGTATAGAGACTGCCCATATAGGCAGTAGTTTCTTCGCTGAAATAATTAATAGCAGAAGTTGAAAATGTAAACATAATTCCATGCTTATTCATTATTTTTTTCAACATTGCATAAAATTCTGCCGTGTAATACCTGTTTATATTTGCATTTGAAGGATCCGGTTGATTCACCACGATTATATCGTATTGTTCTTTACAAGAAGCGACATAATGTTTCCCGTCCTTCTTAATTATTTTCACACGAGGATTTCTCAGTATAGATTTATAATTTTCAGGAAAGTATTGTTCTGTGAGTATAAAATAGCCAGGGTCTACCACTGCATAATCAATTGTACGTACCGGGTACCGGAGCATTTCCAATATGATATTTTCAGAACCCATTCCAAGAATTAAAATATTTTTTGCTCCAGGATTTTGTATCATGATCATATGAGCGTTTATTGCACCTCCATAGGGATCAGGGAAACTTCCGCTATATTTCCCGTTTGCATAAATCATATAGATTGTTTCTTTTTTACCAAGCGTTAAATTTTGGTATTTTGTATCATGAGAAGTGATAAATGTTATAGTTCCTGCCAGGCCTTTCCATCGTTGTTCGATGGTATAAGTATCAATTTTTTCATATGATTTATCAAAATAGCTGATCACCATTATGAATAAAACAATAAGAGTAGTTAAGCTTTTTATACCCGGGTGCGGGCGTTTTTGTTCAAGAGAAAACAAGTCCACAGCAGAAGCAATAGCTACAACAATGATAGCCCATAGGAACATAATTCCAAAGTTGCTAAATTTGCTGATCAACAGATAAGCAAGCACAGCGCCTGCAAACATGCTTCCCAATGATTCATAAAAATAAATTTTTCCTATACCCAGGGCTTCTTCCAAATCACGCCGATATTTATATTCTTCTCGCAATCGATAAAGCCAGCTTTGTGTTATTATCGGAAATAGAAATCCAATCAATACACTAAATGGTACTACTGTAATGATAACAATAACTAATGTTTTATCAAAAGTTACCTGCTGTCCCGGTCCAATAGAAATAACTATCGGACTTAATCTTATTCCGATAATACTCACTATAGACAGCACTGCTAAGCAGGTTAATAAAAACGGATACCATTTTATATAAGTCCTTGATTTTTTTTGAATCCATGAACCTGAAATCCATGCACCTGTCATTATTCCCAAAAACCAGGAAAAAAATATAATTCCGATAGTAAGCTCATTTCCATAAAAAATTACCAGGAGCTCACGTATCAAGATAGATTGCGTAGATATTGCAATTCCTCCAAAAGCAATCACTGATGATAAAAATAATGATTTTCTGATACTTCTATGCATTATTATCAATTATTCATTGTATCAATTATTTCGTCTTATGAAAATATGAGTTCTTCATATTTGATATTTCAAGTAGTTTTGGATAGAATTTGCCAATGGAATCAAAAAACCATAGTATGACAACACGCAAAAAATTCCTTCTATTGACCGTGGCGAGCCTCACAGGCGCTATTTTGTTAGCATTATCGTTTCCAAAATGGGATTATTCTTTTCTGGCATGGATAGCTCTTATTCCCCTTATTTATGCAATGAAAGAAAATGCGCGAGCCAGTTTCTTTTATGGTTTTATTTATGGTGTAGTATGCAACTATATCACGTTTTATTGGGTTGTTCAGGTAATCGATGATTACTCTAACCTGCCATTGATATTAGCGCTCTTGCTCAATTTGCTTCTCTCATTTTATTTAGCACTTTATTGGGGAGTCTGGACATGGTCTGGTTCATATTTTCTAAAGACATTGGGCAGTGGTGCTATCTGGATATTACCCTTTCTTTGGATCGTGCTTGAATATATCAGGAGTTATTTTTTAACTGGTTTTCCCTGGTGTTTGCTCGGCTATAGTCAATATCGATTTACTTCACTCTGTCAAATTGCTTCCATAGCAGGCGTTTATGGCATTAGTTTTACTATCGTTGCTGCCAACTGTGTCTTATGCATATTATTTTTTAAAAGAATGCGACACCGC
Source organism: Candidatus Fischerbacteria bacterium RBG_13_37_8 (assembly GCA_001780385.1). Classification (GTDB taxonomy): domain Bacteria; phylum Acidobacteriota; class HRBIN11; order MFGW01; family MFGW01; genus MFGW01. The sequence goes on from MFGW01000180.1 coordinate 52,792, forward strand.
TATTGGTACGGAGCAATTATTGTTGTCGTATTGTATGTTGCGCTTGCAGTAACATGGGGGAATTTAAGAGTACGTAACTACCACGATAATAATGCCGTGGAAACCGTCGGTATTATACAGGGAAATATACCACAGGATCTCAAATGGCTCGTATATTTATCAGATGCACATTTCAAAAAACATCTTATTCTGACGGGAAGTGCCATCTCCAACGGCGCAAAATTAATTATCTGGCCGGAAGCTGCCATCACTATCTTTTTTTTAGAAGATAAAGACAAACAAAATGAAATAATGCATATAGTAAAAGAAAGTAATGTGGGAATTCTTTTTGGCGGAGATTACCGGAATGAAAGCGATTCAAAGGTAAATTATTATAATTCAGCATATTTCATTAATCCCGATGATCACACCATTCAATTATACTCAAAAATGCATCTGGTACCATTTGGAGAGTATGTACCCTTAAAAAAATTACTCTGGTTTGTCGATAAATTTGTAGAAGGTGTTTCAGATTTTTCAGCAGGAAGGGAATACATATTATTTAACTATAAAAATCATAGAATCAGCACTCAAATATGTTATGAAATTATATTCCCTGAGATTAGCAGGGCATTTGTAAAAAAAGGTTCAGAGTTGCTCACAACTATTACCAACGATGCATGGTTTGGAGAAACATCTGCTGCTTATCAGCATTTTGCCATGGCGACAATTCGTACCATTGAAAACAAACGATACCTTGTCAGATCAGCAAATACCGGCATCAGTGGCATTATAAATCCCGTTGGACGCATAATTCATGAAAGTGATGTATTCACTGAATTCGTCATTATAGATAAAATATCATTTCTCAAGGAACATACTTTTTATACAAAGTATGGTGACTGGATATGTTATCTCTCAATTTGTATGATGCTTCTGTCAATGATTATCGCTGTTCGCATACAAAAAAGAAAGGTAAAGGTTGAGGTTAAGGTTAACTTCTTCCTTAACTTCATCCTCTACCTTTCTTAACCTTAACCCTTACCTTTACCTTTCCCTGTTTTTTCAGAGGAAACTGAATACTTACCGAACTGTTTCTTGACAAAACAGCGCTCCTGAATTACAATTAGGCAATGGAACTTACCGTAGCTGATGTAAAATATAATTTTACTCCAAGAGAAGGAGATTTTTTACCTCGCATTGATTATTTCTGCACAAACTGTCACAAACCTTTCGGAAAAGAAACTATTGCCTTTAAGCAGGCTAATACAAAAATATGCATAGCAAACTTGACCAAAGAAGTTAAACAATACCTGTTCAACGTGCATGGTCCATTAATAGAAACAAATTCACAGCAATGCGATAAGGTACTCGAAATTTATACGGCCGAGATAGATAGTTTTTTAAAATTTCCTACAGACAGTTATGAATACAGGAGATTCATACTTGATCAGGATCAGAATTACATTTATTTTTGGACCTATCATCTTGCAGGATATATTGATAAAAGTACCTGGAAGGCTTGCGCATTTCTTTGCAATGAACAGACTCAAAAGAGCGCCTTTCTTATTAATGAACTTATTCTCGGATACTTTGCATGGTGGTCAATTTTTCATGGTGGTTTAATGATGCATGGTGCCAGCATTGTCAGGGACCAAAAAGCATATATATTTTTTGGACCATCCGGAGCAGGAAAAACAACGATAAGTCGGCTTTCTGAACATTTAAAAATAATTAGCGATGAATATTCCATGATTTCTAAAATTAACAGCAGTTATTTTGTATTTCGACCGCCACAGAAAAAAAGCATCACGAGACTCGATAACTGGCAGGAAGGATTTCCTCTCGCAGGAATTTACAGGTTAATACAATCGAATGAACGATTTATTGAAAAAATCCCTAAAGCACTTATGATATCTGAAATCCTCGCGAATCTGCTTTTTGCGCATGCCTATAATGTGTTGGGACTCCATGCTGTAGCAAATGCTGCTGCAATATTAGGTACGACGGAAAATGGTATGCTGCATTTCAAAAAAGATCAATTTTTTTGGGAGGTAATACCTTAATATGATATTACTGGAAAAAAAGCCTGTTAAAAATGAAAAATATCCTTATCGGATAATTGATGGACAAGCCCTTATCATCGATCCCGCATCAAATGTAATTAAACTCTTAAATGAAGTGGGAACAAAAGTGTGGGAATCTATTGATGGAGAAAATACTGGCAATGATATTCTTAAAATAATAATCGATGAATATGAAGTATCTCCTGAAATTGCTAAAAATGATCTCGTCAAATTTCTTCAGGAGCTTCTCACCGGTGGTATTATTACAATAGATAACACTGCATAGTGCATATATGCTTTAATTAATAGTAAAAAATTAAAGGGAACAATGGGAGAACTACCAAAACAAGCACAACCATTAAGCGCTATGAAAGCATTTCTCTTGAAAGCATTTCATCAGTGTGTACCATTAAGTCTTCAACTTGAACTTACTCAATCATGCAATTTAAAATGTCAGTTTTGTTACAGTGAGAATACGATGATTTTCCTGGAAACAGGAGCTGTATGCAAGGTAATAGATGATGCATGCACATTAGGAAGTTATATGCTTGCTCTTACTGGTGGAGAGCCATTACTGCATCCAGATTTTTTTACTATTGCCGAACATGGGAAAAAAAGAGGCTATTTGCTTATTATTCAAACCAACGGAATCATCATCGATGAGAATATTGCAGCTAAAATAGCCGCGCTTGCTCCCGCCGTCGTTGATATCAGCATACACGGAGCTAAAGCAGAAACTCATGAAGCTCTTACTCTGGTAAAAGGCTCATTCGATAAAGCAATAAATGCCATAAAACTACTTAAGGGATTGGAATGCCCTGTTCGTTTTAAAATTCCAGTAACCAAAATCAACCAGGAGGAATTAGAACAAATAAATCAAATGGCAGAATCCATGAATTGTTATGCGGTTTTTGATCCTTTTATAAGTCCCACGCTCAAGGGAAATACAAAACCATTAGAATTAAAGCCCGATTTTAGCAAATTATCACTCTATATTGATTATTCAATTATTGATAATGAGGGTGACATACTTCAACTTACACCTCGCAGTCTTGATGAAGTACTGTGCGGTTTGGGAAGGATTCTTATTGCAATTACAGCAGCAGGATTCATTCAGCCATGCATGAGAGTACCAATTACTCTCGGTTCAATTTATAAAGACAGTATCATTGAAGTATGGCACACAAATGAAAAATTAAAAGAATTAAGATACTTGAAAAGATTCACTATAGAAAAATGCCGCAATTGTACCTTGTTGGATTTTTGTTTTGTTTGTCCAGGACTTCAATTGCTTAAACATAATACATTTAAAATCCCCTACGAAGAGGCATGTGAAAATGCCCAATTACGCCACAAAAAATACCAGGAAAGCCTAAAAGAAAAGAATGAGAAAAAATATTAAAAAATTTTTAAAAAAAAGCCAAAAAACACTTGACAAGGTTTTAAATATATATTACAATGCTATTTCGCTAAGTATTTAAGGAGGTTAAGATGAGCGAAAAGAAATATTATGAAGAACCAAGAATAATCCACGAGCAAAAAGTTGAATTAACCGGTGGTGGCTGCGCACTTGAACCTGGTAATACCGTTTGCGAAGGCCAAGGTTATGTAATAACTACTACAGCGTCGTAAAAGCAAAAAAAAGTGTAATCACGAGAAAATATTCCTAGTAGTAAAAGTACGTTTGCAGGATTAAAGAGACTGAAATACTGCATAAAGTGAAAGTGTGGTAATTGCAATTATCACTTTAAGAAAGGGATTAGGATTGTGATGATCTTAATCCCTTTCGTTTTTTTATTTTTTGCGAGTTCTTCGAAGCAGATGGACTGTCATTATGATTCCCGCGTCAGCGGGACGTGATAATCCCTAATGGATTATCATAGCACATACGTTAAGGATTATTGATTTTGTCTTCGGCAAGCTCATAATGACGATAATTTACATTCAGGAGGATAAAATGAAAAAAACAATTATGCTATTTGTGGTAATGATTTTCCTTACCTCAACTTTTATGGTTAATGCAGCCGGAAAAGGAAAAGTCCGGATTGCCGTAATGGATTTTGAGAATAACAGTACATGGTCCTGGTGGGGAGATAATTTAGGCAAAGCTGCGGCTGATGAATTAGTAACCCAATTAGTAAAATCAGGACAATTTTCTGTTATTGAAAGAGATAAGCTTCAGGCTGTTTTAGATGAGCAGGCATTAGGAGCCTCGGGAGCCGTTCAAGGTTCAACTGCAGCTAAAATTGGGAAAATACTTGGAATTCATTTAATCCTGACAGGTTCCATTACCAAATTCAGCATCAAAACAATGAGTGGTGGTTTTGGCGGTATTGGCGCTTCCTACTCAAAAGCTGAAAGTACCGTTGACGTACGATTGATAGATACCACAACGGGTGAGATTTTACTTGCAGATGAAGCATCAGGAGACAAGAAAATGGGCGGGGCGACTGTGAAAGGGGCAAGTTTTGAGCAACACTTTGATGCAGGAGTTGCGCAGGAAGCATTGCGACCCGCTATTCAAAAAATTGTTACTAAAATTGTAGCAAATTCAGAACAATATTCGCAATTAGCTCCAGTAGCAGCAGGGCTGGCTAAAATTGTTGACGTGAAATCTCCTCAAAAAGTGTATATAGATCTTGGAGAAACCGAAGGAGCAAAAGTTGGCGATCAATTTACCGTCGAGAGAGTAACTGATTCAATTAAGGATGAAGACGGCAATGTGCTTGATGAAGTAAAAAGTCAGGTCGGCGTCATAGAAGTAACCCAGGTATTATCTAAATCATCTATTTGCAAAGTAGTGAGTGGCAGTGCACAAAAAGGAGATTCTGCTAAGAAAAAATAGATAACCGAACATATTTTTTTTGCACTATTGGAAAGGGATGCCCTGCTAGTGATCGGCATCCCTTTTTTTATTGACAAAATTATGATTCTATCGTATATTTATAACATTAAATGATAGGTGTTTATGCACATCGATAAAAGAAAAGTGCTTGTTTTAAATAACAGTTATGAGCCCATTAATATTTGCTCATGGAAAAAAGCTATTATAATGATTATCAAAGGAAACGCTACCAGCCTTGAAGACACTGATATAATAATAAATTCCCCTTCTACAAAATTATTACTTCCTTCAGTTTTAAGGCTTGCTCATTACGTTCCCGTACCTAAAATCAGAAATAAATTAAATAAATCATATGTTTTGCTTCGAGATAGTTTTATTTGTCAATACTGTGGGAAAAAATTGAAAGAATCAGAAATAACACTTGATCATATTATACCTCGTTCACGAGGAGGGCGAAATAACTGGCAAAATCTTGCAACAGCTTGTCCGGAATGCAATTCTAAAAAAGGAGACAAATTACCAGAGGAAGCAGGTTTCAGATTAAAAAAAGATCCTCGTCGATACCAGCCTTTTTCCATGCTTTATCAGCTTCAATTCTGTGTCTATCTTGATGAACGATGGAAAAAATATCTTTTTCTTGATTAAATGGAAATCAAAAACATTCCTTCTTTT
>MFGW01000180.1:58360-61701 GCA_001780385.1 Candidatus Fischerbacteria bacterium RBG_13_37_8
TAAATTTATTTCTTCGTATACTATCCCGGTATGAAGACGGGTATCATAATATAGCAACATTATTTCAAGGCATAGAATTGCATGATGAAATAAGCATAGAGGTTAACTTCTCCAATGATAATTCAGTTATTATAGATTGCAGTGGATATAATGTGCCTGTTGATGAAAGAAATACTATGCATAAAGCAGTTGTTCTTTTCAGCGATTACATTGGAAAAAAATGTTCTGCATCCATTCGCATAAAAAAAATGATACCGCCCGGTTCCGGTTTAGGCGGAGGAAGTTCGAACGCTGCCACCGTGTTGTATATGTGCAATACCTTACTTGCTACTCCCCTGAAGAAAAAGATACTCGTAAGTCTCGCTAAACAAATCGGAGCAGATGTTCCTTATTTTTTTTACGGAGGCACCGCATTAGGAATCGAGAGGGGCGATAAAATACTCTGCTGTAACAATGTAAAAGCTCGTCATATCATCATTGCATTTCCTGATTTCCCTCTCTCAACCGCTGAAATCTATAAGAAATATGATCGCATATTGACAGAAAAGAACTTTAATAATAATATATCATACTTAAAAAAGCATTTTAGTTTGAAAGCACTTACAAGAATTGCAGTTAATGATCTTGAGAAAGTGGTAATGAAAGAACATGCTCAGCTCAAAGAACTCAAGGAGTTTTTTCAGAAAAAGGGAGCAATGATTGCATTGATGAGTGGAAGCGGTTCAGCTCTTTATGGAATATTTAACTCCTTACAGAAAGTTACAGAAATAAGAGAATCATTAGAAGCAGCCAAAATCAACTACGTGATTACCGAGACAGTTGACAGAAAAACATTTCGGGACAGGATAAGTAACGCAGTGCAATCATACCATACATGAAGTGCTGGGGCGTAGCCAAACCTGGCAAGGCATGGGACTTTGGATCCCACATGTGAAGGTTCGAGTCCTTCCGCCCCAGCCATTATTGCTTAAAGGAGAATCAGAGTGAGGGAACCATTAAAAATTTTTGCAGGCAATTCCAATTCCACTTTAGCAAAGGAAATATGCAACATTTTAGGTTTGCAACCGGGTGAAATTTCCATATCGAGATTTAGTGATGGAGAAATTTATATTCAAATACAGGAAAATGTTAGAGGTACCGATGTTTACGTTGTGCAATCAATATGTGACCCGGTAAATGATAATCTCATGGAATTGCTAATTATGATTGATAGTCTTAAGCGAGCATCAGCAGATAGAATTACTGCAGTGATACCTTATTATGGATATGCACGCCAGGACAGGAAAGATAAACCTCGCGTGCCTATCACCTCCCGACTTGTAGCAGATTTATTAACTTCAGCTGGCGCCAGCCGGATTCTCACCATGGATCTTCATGCTCAACAAATTGTTGGTTTCTTTAATATCCCGGTTGATCATTTATTTGCAGCACCAGTAATGCTTGAAGCAATTATGAAAATGAATCTTACCAACATAGTAATAGTTGCACCAGATGCAGGGGCCGTTGAACGGGCAAGAGCATATGCGAAAAGACTTGCTACTGATCTCGCTATCATAGATAAAAGAAGAGTCGAAACGAATAAAGCTGAAGTAATGAATGTAATTGGAGAGGTAACTAATAAAAATGTTTTCCTTGTTGATGACATGGTTGATACAGCAGGTACTCTTGTCAACGCAGCTAAAGCGCTCAAAGAAAAAGGTGCCATTGACGTATACGCATCCTGTACTCACCCTGTTCTCAGTGGTCCTGCAATTGAAAGAATTGCACAATCAGATATTAAAGTTATGCTCGTTTCAAATACTATCCCTGTTCATGAGCAAAAATTAGAGGTTGGTAAAATTAAAGTTAACTCTGTTGCAAACCTGTTTGCAAAAGCCATAAAAAATATACATGAAGAAACTTCAATAAGTTCATTATTTGTATAAGGTTGCTTCATTATGTTGATTGAAATATTCATAGCGCTCCTGGCTGGTTTATTCTCATTTTTTTCTCCATGTGTTCTTCCAATTGTTCCCGGTTATATTTCATTCATTACAGGCATTGGACTTGAAAAATTAGTTGATGCTGATGAGAAAAAAAATTCAAGACGCATTATTTTTTCCAGTCTTTTTTTTATCGCAGGTTTTTCTTTAATTTTTATTTTGCTTGGTGCCTCTGCATCCATCATTGGCTCCTTTCTTCAAAGTCATATGTCCCTCATTTCTATTATTGCAGGAATAGGTATTATTATTTTCGGTTTGCATATGATAGGTATTTTTAAAATAACCTATCTTTATCGTGAAAAAAAAGTACACCAGGAATATAAAAACCCCGGTTTTATTCGTTCCTTCTTAGCAGGATTATTTTTTGCTTTTGGCTGGACTCCCTGTATAGGTCCAGTACTTGCTGCTATTCTTACTTTAGCTGCTGTTTCAGAAAATTTTACCAGGGGTATTTTGCTCCTCTCTTTTTATGCAGTTGGCTTGGCAATTCCTTTCTTTTTAGCCGCAATATTCCTGAAATTTTTTATTACCTACATCCGGCGTATCTCAAAACACCTGAGAAAAATAGAAATTATTCTCGGTATTATTCTAATTCTTATCGGTATTTTAATAGCATCCGATAGACTCTTTGAACTATCCTCACGTTTAAGCATGATAAATCTCGATAAAATTATTCCTGAAAAATGGGCGGAACAAATTTCAAGCAATAAACAAATCGGCATTGCAATGGATGCAGAATATTCATTTGAACTTCCTGATCTTAATGGCAAAATAATAAGTTCCAGTTCTATAAAAGCAACTATCGTTATTATTAATTTTTGGGCTACATGGTGTCCGCCTTGTCAATACGAAATGCCGGAATTAGAGATTTTATATAAAAAATATCAAGAGAAAGGAGTATCTGTAATTGGCATTACAGAAAGAAGTGAAAAAGAAGCAATTCAAAAATTTATTAAAAATAAAAAAATAACGTATCCCGTTCTGATTGACAAAGGAGAAAAAGTAGCTGATCAATATAAAATATTTGGACTTCCTGCAACCGTTATTTTTAATTCTAAAGGAAAAAGGTTAGCAAAATTTGATGGCTATGCTTCGCCTGAAGAAATTGAAACCATAATCCTGCCATACCTCGGGGATTAGGGACTGGGGACTGGGGAATGGGGACTGGGGAATAGTATTGTTAATGCATCATTCCATTTACTCAATTGTGTCATAAGAGGACGCTAGAATTTTTTCTACCAGCGAAAAAATATGACCTGGATTTATGCTTTGCAAACAAAGATAATCACCCCGGGGACATTCTCGTTTCCAACATGGTTGACAGGGAATCTCGCTTGCTACTGCATAACAGTGTCCATT
>MFGW01000180.1:61761-81979 GCA_001780385.1 Candidatus Fischerbacteria bacterium RBG_13_37_8
TGCAGAGGCAAGATGCATTAAACCACTATCATTACCTATTGCTACTTTGCAAAGCGAAAAAAGGTAGGCAATCTTATCCAATGATCCCGTTACAAACTTAACATTGTCCATTGATAAACATTCTCTCATAGGCTCAATTTCTCCCTCTAACCCTGTCACTATCACGTTGTAATTCGCCCGGACAAGTTTCTCTGCCAGAATTTTAAAAGAATCTGAAGACCATTTTTTAGATTTCCCCCACCTAGCACCAGGAGCTATTGCTACCATCATCCTGTCTGCTTCACAAAATTTATGTAATGCCAATAATTCAATTATTTCATCACGGGATTTTGTTATCCTGATCAATGGAACAAGCAATTCCGGGGGAAACTCCGATGAAACCAGATTATAATATTCATCAACCTGATGCAGCCCTCTTCGTTTCCCTGCAGGAATAGTTAAAAAGAAATCCCTGCCATTCCCCCTGTATCCAATCCTTTCTTTACTCTTTGCAAAAAATGCAGCAAAAGCAGAGGAAAAAGAATTTGGAAATATAAACATAATATCTGATTTTAAAGGAAATGAAATTGTCTTCATCAACGCATCAAATGATTTGCTGTACGATACTATTTCATCAAATATGCCTGTCATCTCCCATACTGGTTTTATATTTGCAGGACAATAACATCCAAAATGAGCACCATTCAGGACATTTTTTAATGCCGCTATTGCTGGAATTACCATGATATTATCTCCAAGCCAATTCGGCATTCTTATTGCTACTTCATGCACTTCAGCAATTCTATCAAAAGTGTATGTCATCATTAGACCATTTCCTTTTATTTCTACGTGAATATTCAATTCCATCCAAATAAGTAAAGAGCAGTTACGAAAGGTTAAGGCAGAGGCTAAGGTTAACCTCAATCTTTTTATTTTTTCGGTTTCTCACATGAAACTGAATACTTACTTTTCGACGAATTGAATTTTTAAGGATTTTATATTATAATTACTATATGAGTAAAAAGCAAAAAAGGGACTTTCTCTTTACCGTTTTTATTTTTCTGCCTATTTTCTTTATTCTAGTTTCAGTTACACTTCCCGATTCAGAAACGATAGAATGTAAAGAAGGACTCATTTCCTTGAATATAGAAAATAAATCCCTGGAAACCCTTGTTCAAAAATTAGGCGAAAGTTGTAACATAAACATTTTTCTTGATCAAAATGCACGAAATGTACTTATCAATGCTCAGATAAAAAGTTATCCTGTTGAATATGCCTTTAGTAAAATATTAGAAGGCACAGGATTGAATTTTATCATTTATAATAATAAACTTTCCGAGAAACCATGGACAGTATTTATAGGACCGACAAAAGGACCTGGGGAACAAGCATCCTATGTCGAAATGAAAAATAGCAGCAGCCAATCTTCCGCCAGAAATTCTAACTACAATCCTGCCACCTCCTATCAACCGCCTCAACCCTCAAGAAATGAAAATCCACAGGAAAAGAAACCTCAACAAGTGCATTCCTCCCCTTCATACGTTACAAATGTTTCAATTCCCACGGCTGGCTCGCCTCAAACAACCTCTAATAATGAAACGAAAAGCACAATCCCCACTGCCGGTTCTCCATATACGTCCCCCAAACGCACTTCACCTTCTCCAACTCCGCCAAGACGACCAGATCCCTACGAACATAGACGAGATCCTCAAAGGAAACAACCAGAACAGGTACCTATTCCTGAACCTACGCCTAATAATCCAAATAATCCAGTTCCCCCAAATACAGGCAGCGGCTAATACCCCCCCATCCCCTATTCCCTGCCCCGAACAACTCGGAACCTAATACAAAGAATACATATTCTTTGCCGGCATTCCTCCGGAATGCTCGCAAACTCAACAAACCCGATAAACTCGCCGGTATGTTGGCAAAAGAAATAATTTTCTTGCCAAAAATGCAAGAATTTCCCGACGAAGCGCCTATTCCCCATTCCCTGTCTTATTGACAAATACTTTTCTCTTTTATACAATAAAATATAGGCGCGGCTTTTAGTAACAGGAAGATACTATGGAAATTAATAATAATCATATTATTGAAGCCTTCAAAGACATTTATTTCAAAAAAGAAACAGGTATCCTGAGAGCTCAAAATGATCATATTAAGAAACATTTTTATTTTATTGAGGGAAATCTTGTTTTTGCACATTCAAATATCTTATCTGAAAAGATCGGGCAAATCATGATAGCGCTTGGATATATTTCCAGCGAAGACCTGAATGAATTATTAGCAGAAAAACCAAAAGATACTCGATTTGGAACTTACCTGCAAAACCTGGGATACATAAATCCTATTGAACTCATGACAGCATTGACCCAGCAAATAAAAAAAATAACCTTCGGTACTTTTAAATGGAATGCATTTATCCTTGATTTTGAAAAAAATGATAATCCTGTATTTAAAGATTTAATTATTGAAATTGCTACTCCTGATCTAATAATAGAAGGTTTATTCCAGATCAATAATGCCGAAATGCTTTTTTTCAATATCCCAAATCATATGAATAACACTATTAATAAAAATGAAGACGAGTCATTGCATCTGCCAAGAGGCACCCTTGGTGCAGAAGAAACGCTTCTCCTCAGTTTAATCGAGGAAGGCACTACTTTGCGTGAAGTTCTCAGCAAAAGCGGTCTTTCATATAATAATGGTCTTTTATCTGTTTATGCACTTTATATATCAGGACTTATTAGTTTCGCCGGTAAACAATGGATTGAATCTCCTGCGCAGGAAGCACTTACGGAATTGCCAGATTTAAATAATGAGGACAAGGTTATTGAATACGTAGATCAAATTTATCCTAAATTATATAAAATAAATTATTATGATCTATTATGTATTGAACCTGATGCCAGTTTTTCAAAAATCCAGGAACATTACGATTACCTCATGGATCATCTCCAGCCTATTTATTACTATTCTGAAAAATATAAAACAGAAAAACCTAATTTAAAATATATTATCGATTATTATAATGAAGCATTTGATGTTCTCTCACATCCTTCTGCCAGGGATGAATATAATGAAAAAATGAAAGAAGGTAAAATTGAAGAGCGTCCGCATCCTGATACCCAACATCATCAGGAACCAGTGACTCAGCCAGTAACTAAATATTCATTCGAAATTCACCCGGTTGAAGCACCTTCTGATTCTCCTCATGCTATCCCTTCCCTTGAAAAAATGGAAACCACTGAAATGATTCCAGCACCAACTGAAGAATTAAAATATGCTGAATATTTGTATAAATTAAAAAAATATAACGAGACATTAAAAGCACTTAAAAATATTGATGTGAGTTATAAAAAAGAAAGCCTTTATCATTTTTTAATGGGAGCTACACTGTCAAATTATCCGGATAAAAGTAAAGAATCTGAAGAATATTTATTAAGAGCTTTTACCATGGAACCTAAAAATCCAGATTATCTCCTTCAACTCGGATTGTTTTATAAAAATATAGGTCTCGGAATTAAAGCTTTCAAATATTTCAATGAAGTATTAAAAATTGATCCAAACAATATAGTCGCTAAAGAAGCATTAGGCCTTAAACATCCTCTCCTCGATGAATAACCAGACTTCATTAATAAAAAAGCTTGCATATTTGTATAATTCCTATACGGTTAAAGAATTATTGTCTGCTCTCGATAGCTTCTTGCGCGAAGAATTCACATGCGATGCTTGGGATCTTATTAAAATAATTCCTCTCCAGCGACCAAAAGCTACTATTATTCATAATTCTTTTGTTTCTCAGCTGGATCCTTCCCGTAAAAAAAAATATCATCTTTCTGAAACCAACATAACAGAACTGATTTCTTTACCCGAAATAAAATACCGGACGATTATTCCTGAACAAGCTGCTACTTCTTATGAAAAAATTATCGCTCAATCCTTCACACACGCATTAGTTCTACCTGTCGAAAGGCAATCACATCACCTGGTTATCATTCTCTCCCTTTATTATACCGGAGCCAGACAAGATTCATCTCTTCTTATGAAATTATCCTCCTATAAAAATTTACTCGTCTCCTCCATCTTTAAATGTTTCCTCTTTGCTGATTTGCAAAAAAGAATAGACCGCTATATCGTAAATGCAAAATACAGGGAATTCTATAATGATATTACTAAAATATATGAATCCACCGAACAACCTAACGATTTCTTCATTAAAGTTGCTAATGAAATAAATCTTTTTCTCGGCACCGCACTTATTTTATATCGCCGCTGGAATCGGCATACTGCAAAATTGCACATCGAAGAATTTTTTGCATCATATGCAACCGAATTGCAAAAAGACGCTTCTTATAAATTAACTGAAACTATCTCAAGTACTTCTTTAAATAAAGGTAAAAATATCTATAAACACCTTACTACTTCTAGTGTCAAATTCAAGGATGAAAATGAATTACTTCATGAAGGAATTAAATCATTATATTTAGTACCAATAACTGCAAAAAATGAAGTAATCGGCGATATCATCTTTGCAAATAACAGACCCGATTTTACCAGAAATGAAATTAACCTTTTCAGGGAAATTTCTCAATACATGCTTTCTGTATTCAGTAATTATCACTTCTACAATTTGCTTAATGAACGTTTAAACGCACTTAATCTCATCGTTAAAGTAACTCAAGAAATATCATCAAGGCTTGATCTGGATCAAACAATCAATGAAACTCTCTCCTCTATTAAAGAACATTTCGGTTATGATAATGCTGCTCTTCTCCTGATTACTTTGGATAATAAATTTCTTTACATTCATTCCGCAGTTGGATATGATCCCGATACGATTAAATATTTAAAAATTAAAATAGGAGAACAGGGAATCACTGGAGCTGCAGCAGCCACGGGAGAAACAATAATTGTTGATGACATAACAAAAGATCCCCGGTACATTCCAGGAGTTAAAGGAGCTAAATGGGAAGTTGCTCTCCCACTGAAAACCAGCAATAAAATAATCGGCGTTCTCGATGTGGAATCTAAAAGCGATCGTCGCATTGATTATGCAGAATTATCAACACTTGAAATAGTTGCTGCACATATCGCCGCCGCCTTATCCAATTCACTCTCATACCAGATAGAAGCTAAAAGAGCTTCACAACTAAGCACCATTCATAAAATTGCCCGTATTACGGGTACCATGGACAATATCGATTCTCTCATCAATAAAACGCTGCAACTCCTCCAGTCAAGTTTTCACTTTCATTCTATCAGCGTATGGTTCTATGATAAATATAAACAGATTCTTGCTTCTCCAATTCATATAGGAGATACCTCTGCCTTCATTAAACATGAACAACTTATGGATGATGGTCTTGCAGGTTTTTCTGCTAAAAATAAAACTACTATCCTTGAAAATGATCTGAAACATAATCCTGACTATTTGCAAAGTGATTCTCTTGTTCAATCTGAAATATGCGTGCCGATCATTATTGACGATGAAATATATGGAATTATTGATGTTCGAAGCACTACCAGCTACGCATTCGATACCCGTGATCAGGAAAGCATTGAAACTATTGCAGGACACCTCGCAACTTCCATAAAAAAACTTCTCCTCATAGAAGAATTGCATAAACAAGCAATAACTGATCCTTTGACTTCTCTTGCCAACAGAAGATTTTTTAATCAGGCTCTTACTAAAGAAATTCAGCGTTCTATCCGTACTCAAAGAACCCTAAGTCTTATTATTACAGACATCGATAATTTCAAGGATATCAATGATGCTTACGGACATCAAATGGGCGACCAGGTTCTTATAAAAGTAGCCTCTATATTCACTGTTAATTCAAGAACAATTGACCTCATCGCAAGAATAGGCGGTGATGAATTTGCTATTATTCTTCCCGAAGCAAATGCAAAACAGGCATTTGATGTCGCGGATAGATTACGCCATGTTCTTTCAAGCACACATATTGAACCTATCGGCTACATAACGGCTAGTTTCGGTATTTCTACCTTCTCCGCTCTTTTTCATAATGCCGATGAATTCATTACACAAGCTGACAATGCAATGTACCAGGCAAAAAAACTTGGGAGAAATCGTGTCTTTAAAGGATAATCAGGGAACAGCAGATTATGCGAAGCCACCTTTCCCGTCCCGCAGGGACAAGCGAAAACAACTCAGGGCTTTAGCCCTGAGATCAGGGAACAGGGATCAGGGATCAGGGAACAGCAGATTATGCGAAGCCACCTTTCCCGTCCCGCAGGGACAAGCGAAAATAACTCATGGCTTTAGCCCTGAGATCAGGGAACAGCAGATTATGCGAAGCCACCTTAAACCTTGAACTTTCAAACATGCGCATTTAAAATTAATTTCTGAATCAGCAAAAGTGGATCCTGATGAAATACATTATACTCTTCTTTCATTTTTTCAACATTCACTAAATAAGAAAAAAATGTATCGACCTCTCTACTATTTGCTACTATCTGCATATCATTAAAGATATCAGGATGATGCAAACTCTTGTTATTTGCCTTTATATAAACCGCCTCTCTTATTAAATCCGAAAGAAAATACACTATATCTCTGAAATTCATTTTCAGTATGCTGGAGGCATTTTTGTCCCGTTTAAAACCAGGTGGTAAAAAATCAGGAAACGATTCTCCCTGATTCCTTTCAATCATTGCTCTTAAAATTGCTACAGCATTATTCCGTATTGCTTTCATCTGCTCAAAATCCATTGCCATTGCTTTGCTAAAACTTCCATCAGACCAATGTGAAATGATTACTGCGTTCTGTTTATCTATTCCCTGTGCTATTAAATAGGAATAAATATCCTGATGAGCTATCCTGTTAAAATTAATTCTTTGACAACGTGAGCGTACGGTTGCAGGCAGACTATTGATTACCGTAGTGATCAGTATTATCAATGCATACAATGGCGGTTCCTCTATTATTTTAAGAAAAGCATTGGCAGCCTCTACTCTCATGGTCTCAACTGAATCGACTATATGAATACTGTACTCTGATTCAGTCGGTTTTAACCGTAAACGTTGTATTATTGTTCTTATCTGTTCAATAGTTATTACTGAATTAGCCGGTTCGTATACCCACATGTCAGGATGAATTTCTTTGTCAACTTTATAACATGCTTTACACTCACCACATCCCCCATACACATTATTTTTGCACAACAGACTCCTGCTTAACAAATAAGCAAAATATCTTTTTCCTACTGCATCAGCCCCCCAAAATAAATAAGCTTGTCCCAGTCTCTTCTCCTGTAAAACATGCTCAAAATAATCCACGATTTCCCTGTTGCCTATAAATTTTGCCATCATTTTTTTTATAAATCCACTCTTTCTAAATGTTCCATCATTGCTTCAGTGATACTATCCTCGTCCTGCATTCCATCAATAATGTGAATACTGTCCGGATTTTCCCGGCTGATCCTCAAATATGCTTCTTTTATCGTTGCATGAAATGCATAATGTTCCTGCTCAAATCTTCCCATTGCTTCTTCGTTATGTTTCTTCATGCGTTGCGCTGTTCTCCTTAATGATTCTTCAACACTAATATCTAATATGAATGTTATATCCGCCTTTATATATAACGGTAGTAAATTATGAATATAATCTATTGCTTCTCTCTTTATATTTCGTGCAAATCCCTGATATACCACCGTGGAATAATAATACCTGTCACATAAAATAATATTTCCCGCTTGATAATTTGGATAAATAATTTCATGAAGATGTTGCGCTCTGTCAGCAAGATATAAAAATAATTCTGTATGATAATCAATATTTTTATTCTCAATGGACAATAAAATATTTCTAATTGCAGAACCTATTCTTGTTGCTCCCGGTTGATAAGTAACAATTACGTTCAGGTTTTTTGTTTCCAGCAACGGTGCTAATTTCTTAATCTGTGTACTTTTTCCACATCCTTCAATTCCTTCCAATGCAATTAAAAATCCTTTGCTCATTTTTACTCCTATAATAAATTGGGGACTGGGGATTGGGGACTGGGGACTAGGGATTGGGGACTGGGGACTGGGGACTGGGGATTGGGGACTGGGGATTGGGGGAATGGATTTTGTCGAAGTATAGCGTATGCGGGCTGGCAGTTCTGGCATTTCCGCTATAAAAATACCTGCTAAATATGCTATCTTGACTACTTGCACTGCCCCATCTAAATTCCATTCAATATGATACTCATCTGAAGGTCTATGATAATTATGTTTGCTATATTCTTTTGCCTTTTGTTCACACCATTCCTTTGATTTTCCAGAAATTTTCCTTCCTTGTTTTATATACATGCAAGGAATACCCATCTTCACAAAATTAAAATGGTCAGAACGAAAAAAGGTTCCTTTATCAGGATGTGCATCCGGCGCAATTCTAATATTCAATATTTGAGCAATTTTTTTCGCAACCGGAATTAGGCCTGATTTATCAGCACCAAGAAATGTTATTTCTTCAGCAGGTCCCCAAACGGATACTGCATCTATATTTATATTAGCTGCGGTCCGAGAAGGAGGAAATAGTGGATTCTTGACATAATATTCCGAACCTCGTAAACCATCTTCCTCCGCTGCCATAGCTATAAATACAAGCGGCCGCTTGAAAGATTCCCGGGATAATGAAAATATTCTGGCTAATTCAAGTAAAACACTCACGCCTGACGCATTATCAACGGCACCATTATAGATGGTATCACCTTCCTCTGAAGCACCTATGCCAAGATGATCATAATGAGATGTGAAGATAACCGGCTCAAACACATGATTCTTATCCTTGCCGGGAATATAACCAATCACATTTGCAGTGGAAACATTCCTTACCGCACTGTAAATTTCTGCCGTTACTCGCAAAGGTAATTGAACCGGTATAAAATCTTTACTCTCAGCATCTCCTGCTGCTACATTATAATCCATTCCAGAATCCTCAAACAATTGTATGGCTTTTTCTTCGGTAATCCAGGAAAACATATGCAATCTCTTTTCTCCTTCAATAATTGGCAAGTAAAATTGCTCGCGTCCCCAGGAATTCCGTACCACTTCCCAATTGTACCCAGCACTTTCTTCTGTATGAATCAATATCACTCCTGACGCTCCCCATTTTACCGCCTCTTCACATTTATACGTCCATCTACCATAATAAGTAAGTGCTTTCCCTTCAAAAAAATCTTCATCCTCCGACTGCGGTTCATTAACCTTTATCAGTACTATTTTTCCATCTACATTTTTTCCTTTATAATCATTCCAACCATATTCAGATGCAACGATACCATATCCTACAAATACCATATCAGCATCAATTACCTTCTCACTCTCAGGATATTGATTATTCATTACATAATCCTGCAAATATAGTAATTGCATATCTCCAATTTTAAAAGTTGAATTTTCACCTGCAGTAATACCTGTCAAAGGAACATTTTGAAAATATCCTCCCAGTTCATCAATTTCCTTTAATCCAAATACCTTGTACTGACTGGCAATATATTCTGCTGCTAATTTCCCACCGCGTTGCCCCGTCCCTCTTCCTTCGAGTAAATCACTTGATAAAAACTTTAAATGCCCATCAATCGCATTATGAGAAATCATTGACAATGCTTCCATTCTTTCAGGAGACAAATCCTGCGACTGGATAAAAGTAATATTCATTATCAGCATTATAATAACCACAAAACAAGATACTGCCAAAGGACTAATAAAAACTATCATTGCGTCATCATGCAACAAATCGCTTTTATATAATTTTGTTTTCCTCATTCGATTAAAATTAACTCCAGTTTTCTCTTCTGCAATCCATAAGCATACCATTTTTTGCTAATTTTTCAACCTTTCCCAGGTCCCTATTCCTTATTCCCCAGTCCCCAATCCCTAGTCCCTAATCCCCATTCTCTAATTGACTTATACACCAAAAAAAGATACTATGATTTACATCTATGTTAATGGAGAACATATGAAATGCATAATGAAAAAAAGTAATTCTGAAGGTCTTGTATTAGAAGATATGCCCATCCCAACAATTAAAAATGATGAAGTACTTGTCAAGGTAAAAGCAGCATCAATTTGTGGAAGTGATCATCATATTTATAAATGGAATCGTTGGGCGCAAAGCCGCCTTAAGCTCCCGGTGATTATTGGTCATGAATTCAGCGGGGAAGTAATTGAGGTAGGCTCTGCTGTTAAAAGAA
The DNA here is from genome assembly GCA_001780385.1 of Candidatus Fischerbacteria bacterium RBG_13_37_8. Lineage (GTDB taxonomy): Bacteria > Acidobacteriota > HRBIN11 > MFGW01 > MFGW01 > MFGW01. The sequence continues at coordinate 71,942 of MFGW01000180.1, forward strand.
TTAAAGTTAGAGATTATATCTCGGCAGAATCACATATTCCTTGTTGTATTTGCAAGCAATGCAGAATTGGGAACATGCATGTATGTCAAAATTTAAAAATTCTTGGAATAGACACCAATGGATGTTTTGCAGAATATGTTACATTACCGGAAACTGTTGTCTGGGTTAATGACAATTCGCTTTCAATAGAACATGCATCTATACAGGAACCCTTTGGAAATGCAGTTGATACGGTTCTTGCCGAAGATGTTCATACCAAATCAATTGCGGTACTTGGGTGTGGTCCGATTGGATTGATGGCGGTTGCAATAGCAAAAGCATGCGGTGCTTCTATTATTATAGCGACTGAAATTGTATCTTATCGCATGAACCTTGCCAGGCAATTAGGCGCTGATTATGTCCTGAATCCGAAGGAATGCAACGTATATGAAGAAGTAATGAAAATAACCGGTAATGAGGGTGTGGATGTTGTGCTCGAGATGTCCGGTGCACCAAAAGCACTGGAAACAGGATTGAGAATATTAACCTTTGGCGGAAGAGTTTCATTGCTTGGACTTTTTTCAGATCCGGTGGAACTGGAATTAAATAATTCTGTCATTTTTAAGGGAGCACGGATACATGGTATCGTGGGAAGAAAAATGTTTCCTACCTGGTATAAAACTGCTGCACTTATAGGCAAAAAGATGGTCAACATAGCTCCTCTCATCACCCATACATTTCCCATGGAATCCTTTAATGAAGCGATGCAATTAATTGATAGAGGCGAAAGCGGCAAGATAGTTCTCTATCCCTGATTTTATTAAAGGGCAACGATATAAAAATGAAAAAAATATATTTGCTCGATGGTAATGGTCTTCTTTATCGTGCATTTTTTGGACTGCCGCAGATGACTACTCAAAGCGGGCAGCCCACCAATGCTATCTATGGTCTCACGGTAATTCTCTTGAAACTTCTTAAAGAATATGAACCGGATTATGTTGCTGTGGCTTTTGATATGAAGGGACCAACGTTCCGGCATGAAATATACAAGGAATATAAAATTGAACGTCCCCCCATGCCCGATGCACTTGCCGTTCAATGGGATATTGCAAAAAAAGTATGCCAGGCACTGGGAATTTCCACGGTGCAAGCTGAAAAATATGAAGCTGATGATATCATTTCAAGCATCACGGCAAAAGCTGAACATGAGAATATAGAAGTCGTAATAGTAGCAAGTGATAAAGATTTATATCAACTTATAAGTGAAAAAGTAAAAGTATTGCATCCTAAAAATTATGATTTGCTCGATGCGGAAAAAATTCATCAGCTTATAGGTGTTTATCCATCCCAGATACCGGATTATTTAGCCCTGGTAGGTGATAAAACAGACGGTATCCCCGGTGTTGCAGGCATCGGTGAAAAAACAGCTTCTTCACTTCTGGCACAATATAATAATCTCGAAGAAATTTACAACAATCTTGACCATATTACCTCTCCTAAAATAAAAAATTCATTGATCAATAATAAGAACGATGCATTTCTAAGCCTCAAGCTGGCTCAATTGCAGCAATCACTTCCACTTGAAATTAAGATAGATGCATTCAAACCAAAAGAAATTGATAAAACCATCATCACCTCGCTTTTCAAAGAACTTCAATTTTATTCATTGCTTGGTAAATTTACTGAATCTATCAGTCAGGAAATTCTTGAATATAGAATAATAAACGATACTGCTGAATTATCTGCCATGGTAAATGATATGCTCGCAAATAAAAGCTTTTCCCTTTATGCCGAGGTTTTAGGCGATTACAATCTCTCAACCGCTCTCCTCGGTCTATCCTTCTGTGCAAAAAAGCAAAAAGCATACTATCTTCCCCTTATGCATGATTATTTAGGCGCTCCCTCTCAAATACCCGCTAAGGATGCTTTTAAAATTTTGCAACCATTATTATCATCTGAAAATGGTTCAAAAATTATTCATGACATCAAATCATTTATAAAATTTCTACACTTTCACGGCACTGATATAAAGGGCTCTATTTATGATCCAATGATTCTTGCCCATTTAATTAATCCTTCTAAATATAATTACTCGTCCGAAGAACTTGCAAAAGAATATTTACTGTATCGCATGGTCGATAAGAAGGAACTCAGCAAAGAACGCTCAAAGAAAATCCCTTTAACAGGAGTAGAAATAAATAATTTCAGCCGTTATGCCTGCGAATGTGCAGATATTTCTTTTCAACTTTTCCCTTTGCTTCTTGAAAAAATCAAAGAACATAATTTGCTTGAGCTGTATGAACAGATGGAGCTTCCTCTCAGTTTTATTCTTGCGGACATGGAGGTAGCAGGAATCAAGGTAAATCCCTTACTGTTAAAAGAGCAATCTTTGGATTTAAAAAATAAGCTTAGCGCACTGTCTGATGAGATCTATTCGCTTACCGGCGAAGTTTTCAATATAAATTCGCCGAAGCAATTAAGTGATATTCTTTTTAAGAAATTAAAATTACCGGCAACCAGAAAAACAAAAATCACGCGGATGCTTTCGACAGGAACCGAGGTACTGGAAGAATTAGCAACAGAACATGAACTGGCACGTTTACTGCTCGATTATCGTCAATTCTTTAAATTGCAAAGTACCTATTTAGATGCCCTCCCTCAAATGATAAATCCGGCAACGGGAAGAATTCATACTATTTTTAATCAAACAGCTACTTCTACTGGACGCTTGAGCAGCAGTAATCCTAATTTGCAAAATATACCTATCAAGACACCAGTCGGTAAAAAGGTCAGAGATGCATTTATTGCAGAGGGAAACAATGTGTTAATTTCAGCAGATTATTCACAGATTGAATTACGGGTGCTTGCTCATCTTTCGGAAGATGAAAATCTAATTGCTGCATTTCATAATAATCTCGATATCCATGCCCTCACTGCATCGCGTATTTTTGGTGTACCAGTTTCTGAGGTAGGATATGAATTACGTTCCAGGGCAAAAATAATTAATTTCGGCATAATTTATGGTCTGAGTGCTTATGGTTTATCAAAACAAATAGGATGTGCGACTGATGAAGCGCAGATCATCATAAATTCATACTTTAAAAAATATCCGAAAGTAGAAGCGTATATTCAATCCCTGCTGGAACAAGTATCTATAAAAGGATATGTGGAAACATTATTTCAGAGGAGACGATACATATCTGATATAAGCCGAGTGAAGCTTCATCCGACCACATCAGCCGAACGTGCGGCAATAAATATGCCAGTGCAGGGAACCGCAGCAGATATAATAAAACTTGCAATGATAAAACTGTATCATGCAATTAAACAGGATAATTTGAAAGGACGCATTGTATTACAGATACACGATGAACTGCTTATTGAAACTCCACCAGAAGAAATTGAAATCATGAAAGTACTTGCAAAGAATACCATGGAAAAGATAGCTGAACTGAAAGTACCGCTTCTTATTGAGATAGGAACAGGCAAAAGCTGGGCTGAGGCTGCAGATTAGGGGTCAGGTCTTGCGTTTTGAATTTAATAATCAAGTCCTGTACTCATTCTCCGCAAATGAGAAAATTCAAAACGCAAGACCTGACCCCTCTTATCCTAATTTTTCGGATATTGCTTTTCCCTGCGTGAAGAGTAATAAATAATCACTGCCTCCCGCTTTTGAATCAGTTCCTGACATATTAAAACCGCCAAAAGGATGCACACCTACCATAGCGCCTGTGCATTTTCGATTTATATATAAATTCCCGCAATGAAATTCTTTCTTTGCTTTCATTATTTTCTTTCGATCTCGCGTATATACTGCGCCAGTGAGTCCATATTCGGTATTATTCGCAATTTCGAGTGCATCATTAAAATCCATGGCTTTTATGACACTCAAAACCGGTCCAAATATCTCTTCTTGTGAAAGTCGTGCATTGGGATCCACATCAATAAAAATGGTCGGCTTGATAAAATGTCCGTTTCCGGGAGCCTTTTCACCACCGACCACTAATTTACCTTCAGTTTTGCCAATATCAATGTATTCAAGTATTTTTTTCTCGGCTGATCCACTTACCACGGGACCCATAAAATGATTTTCTTTCGCCGGTCCTATGCTAATAGTATGTGCTTTCGCTACAAGCATTTCGACAAATTTATTATAAATTGATTCGACAAGAACCAGGCGTGAACATGCAGAACATTTTTGACCTTGAAATCCAAATGCAGCCGCTATAGTTGCATTCACTGCATCTTCGATATTACAATCCTCATCAATAACCATGGTATCTTTTCCGCCCATTTCTAAAATTACTCGCTTCAACCAAATCTGCTTTGGAAATACCTGGGCAGCTAAATTATTAATTCGCAATCCAATTTCTTTTGAACCGGTAAAGGCAATCATTCTTGTTAAATGATGACTTACCAGTGTATCTCCTATTTTAGCGCCGGAACCGGGTGCAAAATTCAATACTCCTGGCGGCAATCCAACTTCATGCATCAATTCCACAAATTTATATCCTATAACAGGTGTGTCGCTTGCTGGTTTCAATACGACCGTATTGCCCGTTACTATTGCTGCAGTTGTCATCCCAAGCATAATTGCAAGAGGAAAATTCCATGGCGGTATTACCGCTATTACACCTAATGGTATATATTCATATTCATTATACTCGTTCGGATATGATACTAACCGTTCTTCTTGCGATAAACGGATCATTTCCCTTCCATAATATTCAAGATAATCTATTGCCTCTGCTACATCTGCATCAGCTTCTGCCCAATTTTTCCCTACTTCTATTACTTGCAACGCTGCATGCTCAAATTTTCGTTTTCGCAATAATTGAGCTGCTTTTAATAAATACATTGCACGCTCCTGTGGTGGATAAAAACGCCATTCTTTAAAAGCTTCCGAAGCTGATTCAACAGCAAAATTAATTTCATCAACCGACGCCTTATGAACTATTCCTACTAACTTATCTTTATCAGATGGATTATATGAATTTATTTTCTCGTCAACAAATATTTTTTTTCCTTTAATATACAGTGGATATTCCTTTCCGTAAGAACTCTCAATTTTCTGAATAGCTTCTTCAAAATTCTTCTTGTTCTCCGGTACTGTAAAATCAGTAAACGGTTCTGTTTTAAATTTTTCTATCATGTTTAACTCCTTTCATTAGGCTCTTTTTGCAATTTTAGAACCAACATGTTTATTTATATTCTACCCAAAGATATTTGAAATTTCAAATATCTTTAGGTCGGCACAAAGTGTAGGGGCGGACCTATGTGTCCGCCCTCAAATGCACTAAAAATTTATTTCCAGGATATGGCAAAGAAGAATCTCCTTTCTAATCTAAATCTTTTTTTCCGGAGTCGCAGAAAGAGTGAGCAGAATATTTTTTTGAAGTTCTTTTACTTTATGCTCTATTATTTTATAATTTTTATCCTCCTGCGTAGCGTTCAGTAATAATTCCAAATATACATCAAGCGCTTCTGGATATTTTTCGTTTTTTTCTAATGCCCTGCCATATTCCATGTAAACCGTTTTCAGCATGGCAAAATCCTTGCACATACGTTTCAATTTATTAAAATAAATAAAGCTTTTATCAGTATTATCTATTCTTGCATATGCTTTAACCAGCAAACCGGTCACTTCACATTTTTTTTCCTTCGATAAATTCATTTCGGATAGTTGAAACAATTTTCGTATAATGGGTTTCATTTTCTCTTCTGCACGTGTTTGAAGAAGAAGCCCTTCTAACTTTATGATATCACTATTTGCAAGAACATCAGCATTCTCTGTATAACTTGAAGCTGATACTTCAGCAACCAGTGATGAAAAATCAATCCACCCGTAGCGGCTCATTCCTAAAATAATTACAGCGAGTAATAATACAGCCACCAACAGTTTTCTATGTAAAGGAAACTCCTCGTATATCTCTTCATCTTCCGATTGAGCGGATTGAGCTAATGCACTGGAAAAATGCGATGGCGTTTCATAATCTCTTGACTCTATCTTAATGAAATCTGAAATATTCTCCAGCGCCTGCTCATTGGTTTTTTCAACCTGCAATATTTTTTTCGAATAGTAAACAGAATCTATATAATTACCTATCTCCCTATATAAATTAGATAATTTAAGCATTAAGCTAATATTGCCAGGTTCATGTGCTAATTTATTTTTTAATTCTTCGATAAGTTTTAGCACATTTTCATTTTGCGGAAGGTATCCTTTTTTTTCCTTTATATCATTGATATAAACATCTACTCCTTCAAATTTATCTGCCTGCCTGTTTAATATTTCAAACATGAATAATGCTTTCGTATAATGCTTGGAATAGAAATGAGTACGTGCTTGCTCGTACAATTCAAGAAAATAATTGTGTTCTATTTGCTCTGTTGAAACTTTCGGATCGATAAAATATGCAGACAATATTTCATAAGAGCGCATATCGCCCAACAATTTTATATAAGGTTCCATTTCCTGTAAGATTATTTCAGAATCCTCGTATCTTTCATCAGGAATCTTATGCAATAATTTCTCAATAATTCTTTCCAGGACAGGATTGATATGAGGAAGAGTGGCAAAAAGAGGCTCCTGGTTATCAGAAAGGATTTTATGCATATCCCACGGTTTATCAGCTACCCAGAATGGATGCTTGCCTGTCAGCATCTCGTATGACAAAATACCGAGCAAGAAAAAATCCGTTCTTTTGTCAAGCGGTTTCTGCAAAATATGTTCCGGGGCATAATACATGTTGCCATGTAAACTGTCTGCACAAAGAAAATGATGATAGGAAGGATCATTTTCTGCATAGGCAAAATCCTGAATCTTAACAATACCAGTTGTAGAAGTAACTACAAGGTGCGGATTTAAATAACCATGATAAATTCCACGTGAGTGTGCCTGATGAAGGCCATTAAGCAATTCCTGCATGATTATGGCAGCAATTTCCTGTGGAATTCTGTGCGCTTTATTGATAATCTCTCTTAAATTTAAATAATCGAGATGCTCAATAATTTCATACACTACATTTTTATCCAGGAATCCATATTCCAGGATAGAAATAAGGTATTTATTTCTCATGAGATAAAAATATTCCAGCGCTTTTATTAATTTATTTCTTGATTGTTCTGACGAGGTGAGTGTATGGTTGAATATTCTTATCTTGACATGAAATTTATCTTCAACATGTCGTGCAAGAAATAACTCCCATTTAGAAGTTTTCTTCAATGATTTTACAATTTTATATTTATTTATCTGCATTGCTAAAAAACGCAATATTCTTTATAGCATACCATAATTAGTAGCAATTTTCAAAATAAGCGAAAATAAGGGAATAGTCCCTTGATCATGAAATTCTTGCATTCTTTGTAAGAAAAAAATAAAACCACAGAGAACCTAGTGCTCACCCTATTGGGTGAGCACTAGGTTCTCTGTGGTTTTTTCCTTTGGGTTCCGACCTGTTCGGGTTAGGGATTAGGGCTATTCCTGAAAAATTTGCAAAAAGAATAATAAACATTTATTATGAACTAATAGAGTTTTTATTAATTGTATCAGGAGGATAGTAATGGGATCAAATAAACACCTGCACTACAACTATAAACTAAAATTACTCATTTTTGCTATTACAGCATTGACAGTATCTCTGTATGTCATCCTGCTCGGTGGACCTCTCACGAATAAGGGGACGCAACCCCCATTAGCCAAAGCACTCAAACCACCGAGCGGCTGCGGATGTCATCAGAATTATGATGCAATCAATAATCTTGAACCATGGGATAACTGGGCAGGCATGATGATGGCACAATCAGGTCGCGATCCATTATTCTGGGCTTCTTTGGATGTTGCCAATCATGATGTAACTGATGCCGGTGATTTTTGCATTCGTTGTCATTCACCCGTGGGCTGGCTCGGAGGTCGCTCTGAGCCCCCTGGCGGCAGTACCGACGGTTGTGGTCTCCTCGGCATATTAGATGGCATAGATGCGGATTTTGATGGTCTCACCTGTCACTTCTGTCATCGTTACATGATTAATCCGACGCCACCTCCCGGCGAAGACCAGGTCTATTATGAAAATGGTCAATTCTGGATCGATGATGTGAATTGTCCCGGCGGCAATGAACCATGCCGGCGCGGTCCATACAATTATCCACAGGATGGCCAATTCGAACCGAATCACGAATGGCTGTGGTCTAATTATCATGAAACATCAGATCTTTGCGGTAACTGCCATAATGTTACCAATCCTTTATTGAATCTCATCGAAAACGGCGTCGACACTGGAATCAAATATCCCATAGAACGAACTTTTAAAGAATGGCAGCAAAGTTCATTTTCAACACCCGGCCCCGGATATAAAACTTGTCAGAATTGCCATATGCCGGATGCAACAGTAAATCCTGCCTATGCATGCCAGCAGAAGAAGAATAATCACACAGGAGATTTGCCCATTCACCGCTTTGTAGGCGGCAATGCATGGATTCCTGATGTATTGCGCCAGGAATATCCAAATCTTGCCCGAAATCCGGAATTTATCATGACGCGGAATAATGCGATCGCACTTCTGCAAAATCAGACAGCAACCGTTGAAATTACCGTTCCTGCACAAGTTCCTGCCGGTCAGAATCTTGTCGTACAATCGAAAATTACTAATCTGAGCGGACATAAACTGCCCACCGGATACCCCGAAGGACGACGCATGTGGATTAATGTCCAGGCACGTGATGGTGCAAATAATCTCATCTGGGAAAGCGGTGCTTATGATACATCAACCGGCGTACTGACTGCCGATTCTCAAATAAAAATATACCATTCAGAACCCGGCATCTGGAATCACAACAATACTAATCAATGCGATATTGTTGACGGTGTTGGAGATCCTATGTTTCATTTTGTGCTGAACAATTGTTTTGAACTTGACAACCGCATTCCGCCACTCGGTTTTACCGGCATGAACAATATTGAGACCAAACCGGTAAATTATGTTTATCCTGAGACATCGCCAGGTTCCGGCATACTAGTAAATTACGATACAACAAATTATGCTATCCCGATTCCATTAGGAACTCAATCACCAGTAACGGTCACAACTACTCTCAAATACCAAACGACCAGCAAAGAATATGTCGATTTTCTGCTCTCACAGGCAACTCAATATAACTTCCCCGATGATTGCATCCCGAGAAGCTGGGGAACACCGACTATCAGCCGTGCAGAAATTCTCTACAACAACTGGAATACATATGGGAAGGCAGCGCCAGTGAATGTTGGTTCTGCTTCCGGCAGCAGTGTGGTAATCCCACCTGTATCTTCGCCTCCCGGTGCCGTTCCCGATAATGACAATTATACCGGCACGCCCCTGACACTCAGCAAAAGCAGTGCTTCAAGTCTCCAATTGAACTGGAGCGCACCCGGAGGAACCTGCGAAACAGCAGATTATGGTGTCTATCGCGGTGCATTGCCATTTGCAGGATATACTCATTCATCTGTACTCTGTTCCACCGGCAGTACCACCCAGGCTACTATTAATGCAGATACCGGCAGCTATTACTATCTCATTGTCGCACAGAATAACAGCAAAGAAGGTTCCTACGGACTGGATTCCTTAAATATGCAGCGACCTGCTGCCGCTGCACCCTGCTTCACCCAGGAGATTGGTACCTGCAATTAGATGGGGGGTCGTAGCATAACATTAGCCTATGTTGTAATGCAGTACTGGGCTATGTTTCATAAGGCTCTGCTCAAAATTCATCAAAAATTGCTAAGTATATTTATTGCTCTCTTATAGGGACAAGTTAGAATGGGTCTAAAATGGTTGGGAAGCTATCAAAACCAACAATGTTATGCTTGCATTAAACTATGTTTAATTCGAATAGTAGAATATTTTCAATTAAAGAACCTGTGGGATCGATTCTTTGTAAAATTCATTATAGAGTGACGTTTCATATTCTTTTGCTTTCACTTTCTCAATGGAGGAAAAATCCGATTCAATGAAATTTGCCTCAAATTTTTTTGCCATGGCATGAATAATCTTTTCTATTATCCAGTTTGGTTCAGGTAAATAT
>MFGW01000180.1:81998-87550 GCA_001780385.1 Candidatus Fischerbacteria bacterium RBG_13_37_8
AAGTCCATTTATCAAGTTGTTCTTCGCCAAACAGTGAGGTCATTAAAGAAAGATCCCTTGTAATTGGCAAAGAACCATGCTGCAGAAAAATATTCTTATAATATCTTTGCGCACTGCCTATTAATTTTTTATTGTTTACAGATATCTCATAATATGATGGTTCGGAGAAACAAAAGAGTGCTTTCTTGTCAGAGACATTTTTTTGGCTTAATTCAATTTTCAATCCCATATTTTGAAATGCATTTGAAAATGCTATGGCAATAGAATGATACACTTTCAGCACATCACGTTCTGATGAAAAAATTGAATAAGGGGCTACGATGCTGTACGTTATTTCATCATCATGAAGCACTGCTCGTCCACCGGTTGGTCGTCTTACAATTGTGACATCATGTGCTTTGCAAAATTCTTGTGTTTCCTGTGGTGATTTCTGAAAATAGCCCAATGAGAGTGTTGGTTTTTTCCATTGATAAAAGCGCAGTGTCGGTATTTTCACTTTTTCATAGCAGGTCAGCATAGCTTTATCGAGCGCCATATTGCGCCAGCCAGCAAGTTTATTGTTATTAATTAATCGCCATTCCATAGATACCAGAGGGCAGACGCATAGGTCTGCCCCTACAATATTCTGTAAGGAATTACCGTAAAAGGGCGAACACGAGGTTCGCCCCTACAAGTTCCTTCGGGATTGGCACGATAGGGCAGACGCATGGATCTGCCCCTACAGTAATTATTTATGCGTCGATTTGGGCGCGTTGCAATTTTCCGCTGAAATCGATGTAGACCGATTTCCATTCCGAGAACATGTCAAGCACCTGTATACCGCCTTCGCGATGCCCATTGCCGGTTGCATTGGTGCCGCCAAACGGCAGATGTACTTCGGCTCCAATGGTAGGTGAATTTATGTATGTGATTCCCGTGTAGATATCCCGAATTGCTTGGAACGCATGATTCACGCTTTGAGTATAGACTGAGGAAGATAGTCCGTAGGCGCTGTCATTAACTATTTCAATAGCATCATCTATATCTTTTGCTTCAATAACTGAAACTACAGGACCAAATATTTCTTCCTGTGCTATTCTCATTTTGCGTGTTACTTCAGCAAAAATTGTTGGTTGGAAGAACCATCCTTTCGCATAATCGCCGTCGGTTAATTTATTTCCACCGCATACTAATTTTGCGCCATCTTTTTTACCAATCTCAACATATTCTGCAACAGTTTCCTGTTGTGATTTGCTTACTAATGGACCCATTTGTGTTTCTGGATTTAAGCCATTGCCCACTTTCAGTGCTTTTGCTTTTTCAATAAATGCATCGAGAAATTTTTTCATAATATTTTTATGAACGATGATTCTGCTGGTAGCGGTGCATCTTTGACCGGTAGTACCGAACGAGCCCCATAAAGCTCCTTCCAGTGCCATTTCTAGATTTGCATCATCCATTACTACCATGGCATTTTTACCGCCCATTTCAAGCGATACTTTTTTAAACGAGGAGGCACACATCTCATTTAATTGTGCTCCTATATCAGACGAACCGGTAAATGACACTATTTTTATATCAGGATGACTTACTAATGGTGCTCCCACTGTAGAGCCACTCCCTGTTATAAAACTGACTACTCCCTTCGGAATACCTGCTTCTTCACAAAGCTTCACTAAATTATATGCGGAAAGAGGGGTATCGGTTGCCGGTTTAAATATCACGGCATTTCCGCATACCAGTGCAGGGATCATCTTCCATGATGGTATTGCCATGGGAAAATTCCACGGTGTAATCATTGCGACTAATCCGCAGGGGATTCTTATGCTCATCTGGAATTTATTCATCATTTCTGAAGGTGTAGTATGTCCAATCAACCTTCTACCTTCACCTGCAATAAAATAAGTCATATCTATTGCTTCCTGCACATCGCCCCTGGTTTCTATAAGTATTTTGCCCATTTCCCTCGTCATATCACGTGCTAATTCTTCCTTGTTTTTCACTATTAACGCTGCTAAATTAAAAAGAATTTCTGCACGTTTTGGCGCAGGGACCAGTCTCCATTTTTTATAGGCTTCCTTTGCTGCCGCTATTGCTTTGTTCACATCAGCCAGACCTGATTTTGGAAAAAGACCAATCACTTCATCCCAATTTGCAGGATTGCGGTTCTCAAAATATTCACCGGTGGAGGGTTCTACCCATTCTCCTCCAATGAAATTTTTATAATGCTGTACCATTTTATCCTCCATTTATCATTCAAGAATGAGACACACGTCTCATATTCTCATTCCTGGCTTTCAAAATAATGAAAAAAAATCTTATTTCGTTGTTTTTTTTGCTTCTTCTTTCTTCGGAGGTTCTTCGCTTATCTGAGGTATCTTATCAAATTTTGGTGCTGTTTCAGGTTTCGATGACATATCAATATTACCTTTAAAATAAGCTGATTCTGAGACCGACAATTTTGGTGAACTAATATTACCTTCAATATGTGCAGTAGATTCAAGTTCTATTTTTGTACTGGCATATACATTTCCGACTATTCTTCCTGCTACTTTTATAACTGGGGCATGCAGATCAGCTTTTAAGTTTCCTTGCGTACCGATAACAATCAATTTGCTGGACTGTATAGCACCTTCAATAGTGCCTTCTATGAACATTTCTTCCTCGGCTATTATTTCACCTTTAATACGCATTGTCTTCCCTACGACTGATTTATGTACTGTTTCCGCTGTTGTTGGATGGCTACGTTCTATTTTGGGAATTGGTTCCGGTTCCGTCTTTTTCTCATCTTTAAAAAATCCCATGATTCATACTCCAATCCGCTCATGCGGTTTTTTTTATACCTTTGCATTGTCATAAACATCTAAAGAGCAATAAACAATGGAGCGGGAAACGGGATTCGAACCCGCGACCTCAAGCTTGGGAAGCTTGCACTCTACCGCTGAGTTATTCCCGCTTAATTGCTATTATAGAAAAAACTACTATCTCAGTCAAATACAGAAAAAGAATGACCTTCCATATAGTTCATTCCAATTCTTAAGGGGATATAGTAACATAACAATGCAAAAATTAATGCTCCGCAATGAAATATCCATTCAGAAGGAGCTGAGACTGAATATCCCAATTGTTCCTTAAAACTTAAATAAACGGGGTACGCTTCAATTAAAATAATAAAACCAATCGCGCCAAAACTTAACACCATGAAAAGAATTCCGCCAAATGTCGATGCTAATTTAATAGGATTATCAATAGTAAAATCCTTGAATATGGCACCTAATCCTAAACCCAGCCCGAGTATTGCTATTACAAATTCAAAATTAATTGCTGCCGAAATTATCATAATTTTTAAGCTCGCTCCTAAATAATAATTTGACAACCATATGATAACCTGGCTCGTGCTAAACAGAATAAAAAAATATAACACCTTCTTTATTTGAAAATATTTCTTCATATCTATCGGACTGGTGAACAATATCCAAGACGCCTGTCTCTCCAAACTAATCGAAGGAAAGACAAATCTCATACCGAGCGCCGCAAGTACAAAGCCCGATAATGCAATATTAATATATGCTATGATAATTTGTGCCGACGGAACCGGCACCGGTATATTTTTTATATTATAAATATACACTATTATCAATGCTATCAGCAAAAATATTTGCGACCATTGCGTTGGATCACGCGAAAATATCACCAGTTCTTTGACCAGCAATGCCCGAGAAGAAGTCTTAAACCACTTTAATTTCCAAATAATCTTTGATACTTTATTCGGTTTTATATTTCCTTGCAAGGTTGATTGTGAACGATTCCAGCTTCTCGCATACACTGTCTTTAAAACTATGCTCAGAAAGACAATGCCAATTAAATTAAAACCAACTATGTACCCATCGTACCTGAGAAATGATCCCCAATCTTGCTTTGCCAATGAAGTAATAGAAGCTGCCAGCCAAAAATGCGGATAATTCTTTACCGCAGGTTCACTTATGCTGTTTAATAACAGGATAAAATCCATGGTGGAAACCGGATTTATCAATTTTTCCGGATTCATCATGCGGAATAAAAATACGAGTATAATAAATACTACGGCTAAAAGACCGGTTAAAAATTGATGTACTCTTCTGATTGGCAGGTACGCCACTAATATGACTGTTATAGCAGTACCTATGAGACAGGGACCTATCACAAAAATAAGAAACATAACCACTGCGGCTATGATTACATGTATTTCGAAAGCAAAATTCCTCCCATAAGCAACCAGGGCTGGCATCGCTAATAAAATCAACAAATAAGAACTGTAGAGCACTGTTTCAATCGCTTTCTTCGTAAAAATGCGCCACCTTGCTATGGGCAATGTATAGAGTAATTGTAATTCGCGCGAATTAAAAAATGTTGAGATTGAAGTAATGAGACTGCTCAATATTATCATGGAAAAAACAGTAAGAAATACCATGGAAAAAAATCGTTCCACAAGACCATGAATAAAAAATAACGGAAATTGTTCCAACCCGGCAAGATATGAAAATATTTTATTGAAAAACCAGAAAGCGAACGCCATGAAGGCAGCACTTCCCACTACTCCAAACACTAACCTCGAATGAGTTTTGGAGCCTCCCTTCTTGATATAATTGATTGCTACAGTAAGATATAAACGGATAAACATAGCACTTTACAGAGAACCAGAGGTAAGCTGCAAAAATATTTCTTCCAAAGGAGAATCGGGCAATAAGGCTTTTTGTTTTATTTCCTGGAATGTCCCCATAGCAACCAGATTTCCTTTATGGATTATGCCAAGCAAATCACAAATTTTTTCAGCTTCCGAAAGTGAATGGGTGGACATAAAAACAGTATTGCCTTTGGCTGCAAAATCAGTCAGCACCGTGCGAATCAATCGCATTCCCAGCGGATCTAAACCTGCTAATGGCTCATCAATTATTATTGCCAAAGGCTGATGAATAAGTGCAGCAGCAAAAAGTAATCGTTGCCGCATGCCATGTGAAAAACTCTCGATCAATGAATCTTTCCATTGCAATAAACTGAATAATTCCAAATACTCATGAATGACATGATATTGATTCATATTCGAATCTGTATTAAAAACATTTACTATAAACTGAAGGAATTCAAATGCAGTAAGTTTTTCATATAAATATCCTTTATCTGGCACATAACCAAAGCATTGTTTTGCCTGGATATTTTGTTTATCAATATCATAGCCTGCAATCAAAATCTGTCCGCTTGTTGGTTTCATGAGGCCTGTCATTATTTTTATAGTTGTGGTTTTGCCAGCGCCATTGGGACCCAAAAATCCAAATATTTTTCCCTTCGGTATCGTCATGCTAAGATTATTCACCGCTGTAAGTTCACCATATTTCTTTGTCAGATTCTTTATCTCAATCATATCAAGGATTTTCTTTCCTTTTCTTTTTCTTCTTTTTCTTCTTTTTCTTTCAGCATCGTTTTCAATATAGTAACTTCCTGCATAAGTATTTTTACCTGTTCGGTGAGTGTGGATACTTTTATAGAAAAATGAATAAGAATCATCATGATAAACATTATGCTGAATACAAACAAAG
>MFGW01000180.1:87563-89167 GCA_001780385.1 Candidatus Fischerbacteria bacterium RBG_13_37_8
GACAGCGCCGATTAAATCACTAAGCTTTACCAAAATATCATACCAGATAACCAGAACCAATATTCCGCACCCGGTCATTACCCATAAAAAAGAATATTCTTCCCGTAATTTTTTTCGTCTAACCAAATCAATAATAGTAATCAGTAAAGCAACAGCTACCATAATGGCAAATATTTTTTGCCGGAAAAGCATGTTAATCTCCTTTATGAATCAGTGATCAGTAGTAAGAGGGCAGGGGACAGAAAAAGCACTACGTGTATGTTTTGGCAGCAGTCATTATCCGCTGTCCACTGTTTACTGTTTTATTCGTTTGCAACTGAAAAATACATATGCACCGAGGATCACAAACATTACCAGTGAAATTATTTCTCCATAATTCTGATACCAAAGCGTCGGTTCTGCATCTATCCATTTTCCATTTTCAAAAACGACAGGAATTCCGAGTGATATTTTTGAATAAATGGTTACTCCGGCATATTGCAGCCATTTTAATATAGCGCCCAGGACGCCCATAAGTGCACCTCCTGCTAAAAATCCTGAGGCAATAAGCGTTCCTTTATGCCATCTTTTTTCTGAAAGCTCGGTATTTTTGGTTGATTTTTGTACCATGTACGCTACCAGTCCGCCGAGAAATAATGGCGTGTTTAATTCCATCGGTAAGTACATCCCGAGTGCAAAAGCAAGTGTTGGTACCTTTGCACATTCAACCAGTAATGCTACACATACTCCTATTCCATATAAAATCCATGGAATTGGCTCACGCGACATTAAGGAACTGATTATTGTAGCCATTAAATTAGCCTGTGGAGCAGGAAGTTGTCCTTCTGCAAATGGATAGGCAATGTTTAATAAATAGATCGAGGCACCCACACTGAGTGCTGCTACCAGTATCCCCGCAAATTTGTATCGTTCCTGGTTGCGCGGTGTCGTTCCCAACCAATATCCTATTTTTAAATCAGTTATAAAACCACCGGATACTGATAATGCAGTACAGACTACACTTCCAATTAATAATGCTACTGCCATTCCTGCTTTGCCGCTAAGTCCGGTTCCTAATAAAATAACAGAAGTTAATATCAGCGTCACCAGTGTCATCCCTGAAACTGGATTAGTACCCACTATAGCTATTGCATACGCAGCTACCGTGGTAAATAAGAAACATAAAATAAAACATACAAGCACTCCAATTACAGCAGTTTTAATATCTGAAATTACGTTAAAGAAAATAAATAAAGCAACTACCACTAATGCTAATCCTATTAAAATGGTTGACATTTTCATATCAGTATCCGTTCGTATTGTTTCCAGTTTCTGAGTTCGTTTTCCAAATATTTCTTTAAATCCGATTGAAAATGATCTTATGATAATCGGGAATGATTTTATTATTCCAAGAAATCCTGCCGCTGCAATAGCGCCGATTCCTATTTTCTGTGCATACGTTCGAAATATCGTGTATTCATCCATGGTACCGATGGGAACAATTCCCGGATATACGGCTGTAGGAATATGTTGCCCGAAATGCCAAATAAGAGGAATTATCACAAACGTGGAGAGTAAACTGCCTGCTACTATTACTGCTGAATATCTCAATCCTATGATATATC
>MFGW01000180.1:89213-98285 GCA_001780385.1 Candidatus Fischerbacteria bacterium RBG_13_37_8
TGCATTTTCTGCTAATTTCCTGCCGGTTGATAACCATTGAAATTGCAATAATTCATTCCATGCTCTTACTGTGGTGGCTAAGAAATCATATACGCCTCCAATAATTGCGCTCCATACCAATACTTTTGCCTGTGCACCACCTGTTTCTCCTGCTACCAGTATGTTGGTCGTAGCCGTCGCTTCCGGAAACGGTAGCTTGCCATGCTGCTCAACACAAAAAAATCGCCGCAAAGGTACAAGAAACAATATACCTATCACTCCACCAAAAAATGCAGAAAGAAATATATATGAAAATCTCGGCTGTAAGTCTAAAATAAACAGCGCCGGTGTTGTAAATATGGCACCTGCTACTACTACTCCCGATGCCGCTCCTATTGATTGTATAATGACATTTTCAGAAATTGTATTGCGCCTGCTGAAAAAGCCTGATATGCCGACTGCCAGTATGGCAATTGGAATCGCCGCTTCCATTACCTGACCTACTTTTAATCCTGAATACGCTGCAGCAAAGGTAAAAATGAGCGCCATTATTAATCCAGTCGCTACCGAACGCTTAGTCACTTCCTCAATTTGCCGCTCACTCGGTACATAAGGAATATACTTCTCTCCCGGCGCTAATTCCTTGTATGCATTCGCCGGTAAATTCTTTGATTGACTTTCATTTTCTTTCATTGCTATTCCTCCTGCTTCCTTTTATCTTTTCATAGATAAAATCATCTTTAAATGGAAGATAGTAAAATAATTTTCTTCCCAATATATCATTAATCGTATCCATTGAAATATCATAATATATTACTACAAACAATTACATTAATAAAGCAGCAAATTGGGAAATGGGGAATAGAAAAAAAGGGGACAGTCGGCAGGGGGCAGAAAACAGAAAGAAATGCGAAGTTACCGCAAACTTTGAACTTTGAACCTTGAACATAAAAAAGTGAGTAGTGTCACAGGGGGTGGGATTCCTTTGAGGATGAACGTGTTTTTTCTAAAAGAGATTCATAACGCTTTGCCAGATTACTATTGAGTGCCAATGCTTCTTCAAATTTAATCCTGGCTTGTTCGAATAACTTGGTTTTCTCGGTATTATTTTTTTCCTGCTGGGCTAAGAGCAAATACAATCTGCCCTGCAGGGCAATCATTTTGGAACATTTTGGATATGTCAGTAATGCTTTGTCAATAATAAGCGAGATGTCCTGAATTTCTTTACTTGAAGGTTGACGTTTCATTGCTTTTATTTCGATGCTTCTCATAAGTAATTCGGCAATCTCACACTGTATTTTTAGTGATTCCGGATTCAGGGTAAGGGCTTCCTGGTAATTTTTTGACGAGCTATCAAGAAAATAGTTATATGATGTGTTTCCTGCAATAAAACTCCATTCTGCGCACAGATAGTTTAACTTTCCTTTCAATAAATAAACTTCACTGTTGCTGGCGTTTATTTTTTCTGCTTTTGAAAGTTCAATTTCAGCTTTCTTAAGCATTTCGTCAGCAGATTTTTTGCTAATAATATTCTTTTCAGCATGAAACAGATAAGCACGAGACATTATCAAATAACCATCTATGAAATCAGATTTAATTGCAATGGCTTTTTCAATATTATCAATTGCCTTCTGAAAGCTTTCTGAAATATCCAATCCATGTGCTAATGCATATTCCATTTCTATACTATAAGCATACCCAATATTATTATAAAAGAATGAATCATTCGGGTCTATTTCAGCGCTTTTTTGATAATATTCTATCGCACGTTTTATGCTGTCACGCGGATCATTACCATGCTCCATTTCATAGATTCCTCGGTGAAGTGAGATTTCACCCATGCTATTATAGGCATACGCTAATTGAGGATTTATTTCTATTATTTTTTGACAAAGTGAAGTAGCAGTATCGAGGCTCTTTGATGGTTCCATGCCATGTTCAATTTCATATTTTGCCTGGTCAATATGTGCTATTCCCATATTAAAATAAGCTGGAATATACCTTGGATTAATTTCAATAGCTTTCTTATAGCAGGTAGTTCCTTCAGAAAAACTGCCGGTAGGATTTATGCCATGTCTCATTTCATATTCACCTTTATCAAGAAATACATTACCTAAATTATTATATGCGATCGCATATTGAGGTCTTAACTTCACTGCTTTGCGATAGTTGGCAATTGCTTTTTCAAAATTTGCCTGGGGATCAATTCCATGTTCCATAGCAAAATATCCCATGATCCTGTAAGCATTTCCCATATTATTATAAATAATCGCATTATCAGGATCTATTAAAGAAGCTTTATGAGAAGATTCAATAGATTTACCCAACACTTCCTGCGGATCCATTCCATGATCTATCCGGTATTCACCAAGCCGGTAGTATGCATGTGCTTGTTGAATATGAGCATCCACATAATCAGGATCCGCTTTTAATGCATTATCACATGCAGAAACTGCTTTTTCAAAATGAGGAGTGACATCGCCGCCCGAATAATACAACTCAAGAGCCATCATATTGCAACGCAATGTGCATATACCTTCATAACCGGAGGGATCACTCTGTCCTATAGCAATTACTTCTTTATATGCTTCCTCTGCATGCAAATATTCTTTCATGGCGTCTTCACTTTTGCCTTCATCACGTTTTCTATTCGCGCGCACAAGAAATATATCACCTTGAAGTTTTCTTGCTTCATATAACCAAGGAACTTTTGCAAATGCCTTTCCTGCTTTAGTCAAAGCCTGGTCATACCTTTTTTCATAATGCGCTATTAATGCTTCAACATATTCCGGAGCTTCAGTCTGAACTGAATTACCAGCTTTCAAATAAGCAAGTGCTGGATCGCGGTATGTTTTTTCAATTTCCTGGATACGCTGTTCTCTCAATTCTTTGCTCTCAATACTTTCAGCTTCTGTTAATTCTTTTTGATACAATGCTCCCAGAGCTCGTCCAAGTGAATATGCTACTTCAGGTATTTGATATCCGCTCTTCCATGCTTTCCAGAGACTATCGTGTGCTTTTTCATATTCTTGCAAAGCGAGATATCCTCGTCCAAGCGCATAATTACCAGGTCCTTCACCGACCTTTCCAAGCTGTTTGGTTATTTGAGCCGAGATATTTTCTATCTGTTTTCGCACTTTCTCTTTATCATTACGAACATCATGTAATGGCAGCATATAGGTCTGGCGCAACACACTTTCAATTTTCTCCATTTCCCAACCGTATCGTTGCGCAAGCTCCGCTCTCTCTGCTGAAGTTAATTTGCTCTGCAGCCACATGACAATCAGCACCGTGATGATAATAATAGCAGCACTTACAAGACATACGAATGCTCTATGTTTACGCACCTTTTTCTTTAAGCGATAAGTAAAACTGGCGGGTCGTGCATGGATTGGCTCACCTTCTATGAAACGTCCGAGATCATCTGCTAATACCTTGGCGGATTCATAACGCTGATGAGGCTCCTTTTCCATGCATTTCATTACTATTGTTTCTACATCCTCAGGTATTGAAGGAATTATCTTCCTAATGCTAACTGGATCTTCATTGACTACTTTTATCAAAATATCGAGAGTCGCAGTTCCTTCAAAGGGAGGACGCCCGGTCAATAATTCATAATATGCAGCTCCAAGACTGTAGACATCGGTGCGTCTGTCAAGCTGATGAATCTCGCCACGTGCCTGCTCTGGTGCCATGTAATAAGGCGTCCCTACCACAATTCCTGTCGTTGTTAAACCGGAAGCTTGCATTTCGCGCGCTAATCCAAAATCCAATACATACGGCTTCAATCCTTCCTCTTTATTCTCAACCATGATGTTTGCCGGCTTTAAATCCCTGTGAATCAAACCATTTTTATGCGCTGCATGCATCGCTTCTGCCACTTCTTTCATTATTTTAATTTTCTGCTCCAGGGTGATCTTTCGCGCAATAATTCCAAGTGTTTCTCCTTCTATATATTGCATTACAATATAAGGTTTGCCCTCAGCTTCGCCTACTTCATATACCTTGCAGACATGTTCATGTTCAATACGTGCTTGTGCCTGTGCTTCCTGTAAGAATCTTTTGGCAAGCACTGGATCATCTCCCTTTAACAGCTTCAATGCGACACAACGCTTCAGTTGTGTATCATACGCTTTATAAACCTGCCCCATTCCTCCCGTACCAATCAGCTCTAATAACCTGTACCGCCCTAACATCTCCTCTTTTATTTCTTTAAAATCATCTATATACTCCTCACACTCGCGCATCTTTTCTTCTGCTTCCCGCTTCCCCTCAAATGAAAGCGACGGTACCCCTATCGTCGGCGTCGAATGTATATTATCATCCTCTAATCGCCGTTTCACTTTTTTTGCAGACTTTGATGAAACATCTTTCTTCTTATCATCACTATCGTTCATTATCTTCTATACCTCTGCTTTGCTTTTCCGCTTTGCTGAATTTATAACTGAAATCACGTTCGCAAAAACTCCATCATTTATGGCATTAAATGCTAACACCACGCTTCAAAGAAGTCAATCAGGGAATAGGCGCTTCGTCGGGGAATTCTTGCATTTTTGGCAAGAAAATTATTTCTTTTGCCAACATACCGGCGAGTTTGTTGAGTTTATCGGGTTTATTGAGTTTATTGGGTTCCGACTTGTTCGGAATAGGGAATGAGGAACTAGTCGCCATTCCTTAGTCCTCATTCCCCAATCCCTATTCTGCCAGCTTAATCATTGAAATAATAAGCCGATTCAGTGTACAATGCGCTATGAATTATTTTGTAAAACCCGGAAAAAAAATATATGGCGAGATTGAATGTGCAGGCGATAAATCTATCAGTCATCGATTAGCGCTTCTTGGAGCACTTGCTTCAGGTGATACTATTATCCGGAATTATTGCACGGGGCAGGATTTTCAATCTACCCTTCATTGCCTGGCGCAATTGGGTGTTCAACATGAATCCAGCAATAATTCAATTATTGTTCATGGCGTTGGTCTTCATGGATTATCAGCGACAAACAGCGTACTCGATGCAGGAAATTCCGGCACTACTATAAGGTTGCTTACGGGCATACTTGCCGCACAAAAATTCGCCTCCACAATTACCGGTGATGATTCCCTGATACAACGCCCCATGAAAAGAATAATCGAACCGCTCTCTCTCATGGGAGCACAAATAGAAGCAAGAAAAAATAATTTTCCCCCTCTCTCTATCCGCGGCACAGAATTAAAACCGGTTTCATATATCCTGCCAGTAGGTAGCGCCCAGGTAAAATCAGCAATCCTGCTTGCAGCTCTTTATGCGAAAGGTGTTACGAAAATTTATGATCCTTTTAACTCACGAAATCACACCGAAAACCTACTTCCCCTTTTTAATGCCGAACTGCACACCGAAAATGGTTGGATTTCACTTCAAAATCCTGCAACCATGAAAGGAATTAATTATATGGTACCAGGAGATTTTTCTTCCGCTGCATTCTTTATCAGCGCAGCACTGCTCCTTAATAATTCTTCCCTCCTCATCCGTAATGTCGGTCTTAATCCCACAAGAACCGGCTTGCTTAAAGTTTTGCATTCCATGGGAGCTGTCATTCCTTTGATAAAAGAATACGATATCGGTAATGAAATGACAGGAGACTTTTCCGTATCTTCATCAGAACTTGCTTCTATAACTGTCGATAATACTATCGTACCAAGCATTATTGATGAGCTTCCGCTACTGGCTGTATTGGCAACTAAAGCACATGGCCTTACTATTGTTAAGGATGCTAAAGAATTGCGCTATAAAGAAACTGACCGCATTAAAACAATAACTGATAACCTCACCGCAATCGGCATCCAAATTAATGAATTGAAAGATGGCTTTACCCTTAAAGGACCTCAAACTATCATTGGCGGCACAGTAGATTCGTATGGTGATCATAGAATTGCCATGGCAATGGCTATTGCCGGTATTGCATCTCAGGAAGGCATCATGATTAAAAATACTGAATGCATTAATATATCCAATCCACAATTTTTTACTATCCTCAATGACATCCTTCAGTAATTACGCTATGGAAAAAAAGCTCATCTTTTTAATTGGATTCATGGGTTCAGGAAAAAGTACTATTGGACCTGTTCTAGCGAATGCTATCGGATGGCATTTTATTGACCTTGACTTAACTATTGAACAACATGTTCAACTCCCCATTCATGAAATATTTGCACTGAAAGGTGAATCCTTTTTCAGAGCTATTGAGAAAGAAATGCTTTCACACGTCTCCACAATGGACAATGCTGTGGTGGCAACTGGCGGTGGTATGAGTTGCGATCAAGAAAACCGTAATTTAATGCATGCATCCGGTATTCAAATATGGCTTCAGTGGCATCCAGATAATCTTCTGAAAAATGCAAAAAATGCAGGTCACCTTCGTCCTCTCCTGAAAGATGATGATTCTTTCCTGGAACTTTACTATTCAAGAAAACAATACTATGAAACTGCTGATATTATAATATCCTGCGATAATCTCACCATACAAGATATAGTCAACACTATATTGCAAAGCGTAACTAAATATAATATTATAGACAACGATGAAGTACTTGATATTGTCTGATATACATTCGAATTACGAAGCACTAAAAAGTGTCTTTGCCTCGGTAAAAAGGAAGCATTTTGATCTTACTCTTATGCTGGGAGACCTTGTAGGGTATGGCGCTAGTCCAAACCAGGTCGTTAATATCATTCGTTCTTTAAAAAATACTGTCGTAATCAGGGGTAATCATGATAAAGTTGCTGCAGGATTAGAATCAGGCAATAATTTTAACCGACCGGCTTCCATATCCGCAAAATGGACATATGAAAAATTAACACAAATTAACAGAAATTATCTCCGCAAATTAATTCGTGGTCCTTTAAAAATCAATGACCATGTAAGCATAGCTCATGGGAGTCCTCTCAATGAAGATGATTATATTTTTTCAGAATTCGATGCCCTTGAGGTATTCTATAACACGACGGCTCCGATTATTTTTTTTGGACATACCCATTATCCGATTATTTATTCTTTCAGCAATAATATAATAACGGCCATGCGTGTTCAAGATGTTAAGCAAACCTATGCTCTGAATAAAAATACCCGGTATTTAATAAATCCCGGTTCTATAGGACAACCGCGCGACAGGCATCCGTATGCTTCCTATGCAGTGTGGGATTCAGAAAAATGGAAAGTTACTTTATACAGGATTTCATATGATATAAGTTCGGCACAGCAGCGGATAATAAAAGCGGGACTACCATCTTCACTTGCTGCCCGTCTTTCATTGGGAGTATAGGACAGTCGAGTTTACGGGTTTATAGAGTTTATTGGATTAATTGAGTTTGTTGGGTTTAATCAAGCTATCTAAACTCTATAAACCCAATAAATCCTTGAACCTTGAACATAAAATAGTGGAGAATGTTTAATGAAAAAAGTGTATAAGGATGTGGTTATCATAGGAGCAGGAGTTGCCGGACTCCGTGCAGCCATAGCGCTTGAGGATACAGGTGAAATAGTAATTTTAGCAAAAGATGAATTGATTGAAAGTTCATCCGAGTATGCGCAGGGTGGGATAGCGGTTGCGTTAAGTGATGAAGACACCGTAGGCATTCATTTCCAGGATACGATAAATGCAGGGGATGGACTTTGTGATGAGGAAGCGGTAAAAATACTGGTTGAAGAGGGACCGCCTCGAATTACGGAGCTTATTGAATGGGGCACCACGTTTGATAAAGAGGGAACCAGGCTTGCTTTCACACGTGAAGCTGCGCATTCTCGAAATAGAATACTGCATGCCCATGGTGATTCTACGGGAAAAGAAATCGTCAGGGCGCTTCTTGCGCGTACGAAACATATCAAGAATCTACAGTTTCTTCCGAAGCATCATACCCTTCGTCTAATCCTGTCAGACGACAACCGGGCGAGTGGTGTACTCTGCATTGATGAAGAGAATCATGAAATAAAGCTTATACATACGAGGGCTATTTTACTGGCTACAGGGGGAAATGGCCGTGTATATTCCGTTACCACGAATCCTGCACTTGCTACGGGAGACGGCATAGCCTATGCTTTCGAAGTAGGAGCCGAAATGATGGACATGGAATTTGTGCAATTTCATCCTACCATGCTCTATCTGCGAAATGCACCACCGTTTCTTCTTTCAGAAGCATTGCGAGGTGAAGGTGCACATCTGGTCAACATGAAAGGTGAACGTTTCATGCATAAGTACCATCACATGGGAGAGCTGGCGCCGCGTGATATCGTAAGCCGAGCAATTACCGATGAAATAATTGCCACGCGTTCGCATTTTGTTTTTCTTGATATGCGTCATCTCGATTCCGATTTTTTGCGGGTACGGTTTCCCAAAATATATCATTCCTGTCTTGCCTATGATTTTGATATTACGAAGCATTTAGTGCCTGTACATCCCTCTGCTCATTATTTTATGGGGGGTGTTAAGACTGACCTTCATAGTAGAACTTCAGTAAGGGGACTCTATGCAGCGGGAGAAGTAGCATGCAACGGTGTGCATGGTGCCAACCGGCTTGCCAGTAATTCATTGCTTGATGGCATCGTATATGGTGCAAGAGCAGGAAATGCTATTATACAGGATCTTGATTCACTTCCACTTCATAATTCATTAGACCTGCCTCCTGTTTCAGATACCGGCATCGATCCCCCTACCTGGATTTATTTTCAAAATGAAATTAAACGCATCGCATGGCATAATATTGGTATCAAGCGATGTGAACATTCTCTCCTGCAAGCCATAACTTCCCTGAATGTTATTGAAAAAAGCTTTCCACAGGAAGTAATCCCCAGCAGACTCCTTTCAGAAAGCAGAAACCTCAAGACCGTTGCGAAACTCATTGCACTTTTTGCCCTCCTGCGTACTGAAAGCAGGGGTGCCCATTTCCGGACAGATTACCTTAACCGCGATGATACCCACTGGATACACCATCAGTCCTATAGTAAAAACAGCATCGAAGAAATTCTGGTGAGTATATTATGATGGGGACTAGGGAATGGGGACTAGGGAATGGGGACTAGGGCATAAGCGCTCAAATAAGAGGTGTTGACATTACGGAAA
>MFGW01000181.1:0-2145 GCA_001780385.1 Candidatus Fischerbacteria bacterium RBG_13_37_8
GTCTGCTGCATATATTCTAACCTTGAAAAGAGTTCTTTCATGGAAGCTGACATATATATTTTTTTAGAATCAATATCCTTGGCAAAAGCATTTGTGGTAAATCCGAATAATGGTTTTATCATTATTCATCCTCTTCGTCTTTGCGAAGTATCTTTTTAAAATGAGGCAAAAATCTTTCGAAGTTATTTTCCTGAGAAGTAGTATCTTAATTGAAAAGTATCTCGAGCTCCAAAAAACATTGCCCTGTCATAATAGTGTTGCGCTTCTTTCATATTCTTCTCTTTTATTTTCAGCAGAGCCATATTGTAGAGAATGGATGGATGATAAGGATTCAACTGGTATGCTCGTGTTAAATGATAACTTGCTTTTTCAATATTATTATTTATAAAATAGAGTGAAGCAAGATTATTGTGTATCTCTGCATCATTATCATTGTATTTCAGGGCACGCTGATAATAGTGTAATGTATCAAGGTCACGATCCTGTAATTTATAAATAGCAGCCATTCCTGCATATGCTTTCGCATTTGCCGGTTCAAGATGAAGAGATTTATTAATCCAATATTCTGCCTTCTTAAAATCTTTAAGGTTTCCATATGCTAAACCATATTGCAAATATTCATTTGCTTGCAGGTTCATGGTGTAGGGTGGCTTTATCGATAGTGAAAAAAAGAAAACAACAGCAAATACGAAAAAGCGAATTAATTTCATGCCGGAATATTTCTCGATAATCAATTGATACAGAGAATGACCGGCAAGAATGCACAAAAATGGAATTGCTGGTGTCCTCAGCCGCGGAAGCGCATATAGAATAATCATGGTAACATATATTACTACAACTGGTATAAGCAAAATTGCTTTTTCAATAGTAAATTTTCTTGTCAATATTGTAATCGATGCCAGGGCTAAGATTAGCGCGAAGGGAATAAAAAAGATTTTCTTACAAGGATTTTTTTCCAAATCATAACTGTAATTGGCTTCCTGTTCATAATTAGCAATTGAAAGCTTTGCTTTTTGCAATGTTAGTTTTAACCATTCAACCGGATTTTGGACAATAAATCGTAATCCCTTTTTATAATAATGAGCAGAAATCTCTGCAGGACTCATTGCTTTCCCGGTTGTTTCCTGGATATATTTTGAGATCATGTTAAAGGTTGGACCTGCCGGGAGTGTGAATGGCAATCCGGAAAAATAAGGTTTTGCATCAGCTCGATTCCCTCCATAAAAAGCTAATCCACCGTATGCTGTTATCATGACAGGACTGTGCGAAACAAGATAATTCCGCACTGCAATGGGAGTTATTGTAATGCTCCCGGCCAACAGCACTATCAGCGCATACATGATTCCTTTCTTTCGTAAACGAAAAAGAATAGCAAGGACATATAATAAAAATATCATAGCTATGTTTGGTTTGGAAAGGACAGCAGCTCCGGATAGCAATCCTGACAGAAAAAAATTGAGGTAAGTCCTGCTGTATAGTAAACCCTGGATAAAAAATAATACAGAACCAACAAGCAATAAATTCACCAGCGAATTATCTATAAGCTTATTGTCATAAAAATGCATTGCTCCATATAATGAATACAAAGCGACTGCAATAAGACCCACTTTTCCATTGAATAACGTTCTGCCTATCAATGCGATAAGTACTATGGTGAATAATGTGAGCAGATTTTGAATGATAAGCACAGACAGGGTAGAATGCCCAAATAATAAATATATAAGCCTCAAGAAAAGAGGATACCCAGGAGGCATAATAAAAACATCACCCTTCCAGAATGAATCGTGCAGAAATTGCTGTGCAATCGCATCATATTCAACACTATCCCACATTAATGCCCGATAATATGGATTGTGATTGATATACCAGTATAAATAAAGAAATTTGATGATTGCTATGCATAAAATTAACAGAAGCAATCCTTTCCAGAATCTATTATTTTGTATGAAGGTGAAAATATGCTTAATTGACATAACCAAGCGCTTTTAATTTTTCCTTTATTTCACCGGTTAAATGAGCCTGCACCGGCGAAAAATAACGATATTTCATTGAATTTCCATAAGTTTTCTGAAATAGCTGAAGAAAATAAGCATCGACGATAGGATATTTCGCGATGATATTATTTTTCTCATCTGGATCAGACTT
>MFGW01000181.1:2166-3274 GCA_001780385.1 Candidatus Fischerbacteria bacterium RBG_13_37_8
ATTGCGGTCATTTTGAAGGATGTATTTGAATGAAGCATCCCGCAAAGCATAGGTGACTGCAGAAGTGCTTTCATTTCTCGAAATAATGTACGTTTTATCCTCACAATGTTCTGAAAGCAAGCAGTCAGCGAAGCTTTTGCCGGGCAGTGGCTTTGACGGCTTTATCGAAAATATCTCAAGCAATGTGGGGAGTATATCAATTGTTTCAACAAGCCTGTCAATTCGATGGGTTTGTATTGATGATTTTCCAGGTAACTTTATTATTAAAGGTATTTTAATGGATTCATCATAGACCTGGAGTGAATGAGTATGAAGCGAGTGTTTCCAGAAAGATTGACCATGGTCAGCAAGAATGATAATAATAGTATTTTCAAGCAAATCTTTGCTTTGCAGGTATTCCAGAAATTTTTGTATAAGAGTGTCGATGTAGAGAAGCAATCCATCATATTGAGAAATAATATATTCAATCTCTTCGGGTGACCTTTGGTGAAAATCATTGCATTTAATTTTTTTCAATTCCTGTGTATTGAGCAATGCGCTTGATTTGTTCCAGAATATCATATCGTATGGTTTGATGGGGAGGTAAGGCACATGAGGTTCTCTGAAATGAATATACATGAAGAATTTATTCAGCACTTGAGCATCAATCCATTTTTCAGCTTCATCAATCATCACGGCTGAATGCAATTGCAATTCTTTTAGAGGAGGCTCATAAAAATAATCGAAACCCTGGTTGAATCCGAAAATATGCGAAATGAAATAGTTGCCGCCGAAGCATGCCGTTTTAAAGCCTGCCTGTTGAAAGTATTCGGAGATAAGCATAGCATCTTCTGGCAGGGCATCATGCTGTTCAATAATTCCATGACTCATCGGCAACAATCCGGTAAACAGGGAAGTAACGGATGCAAGCGTATAGCTTGCATCGGCCAAAGCATTATTAAACTGGATGTTATTCTCTGCAAGGTTGTCAAGAAAAGGAGTGGTTTGCCTGAAATACCCATAGCTTTTTAAATGCTCGGCAGATGCTCCATCCAATGAAATAATAATGATATTGTTTGCCTGTAGATTTGATGTTGCAATTGCTTTTATTTCTGTGGAGTTGTTGTGC
>MFGW01000181.1:3477-3744 GCA_001780385.1 Candidatus Fischerbacteria bacterium RBG_13_37_8
TTTTTTGAAATATAGATCCACCTCACGGCTGCTGTGACCGGAATATTTTTCTTTAAATATTTTGCTGCATATTCCTCAGGTAATAGCCTGGAAAACAAGCTGAAATGCAGAGTGATTTTCATTTCATTCTGAGAACCAGGAAGCAGTACAAAATGTTGCACTTCAAAGTCTGATTTCAGGGTTGACGAACCAAACTGTACTTCATTGAGGAATAATGTCATTTGTTGATCGTCACTATCAGGAAGTCCTTTCACGCAAATATAGAAA
>MFGW01000181.1:3825-13155 GCA_001780385.1 Candidatus Fischerbacteria bacterium RBG_13_37_8
TCAATCGGCCCCCATCCCATGCCTAAATATGATTTCGCTTCTTCATCTGTCGGATTAATAAATATGCTGCTCGATTCTTTTTTTGCATAAGGCAGAGAATCCAGCAGGGCAATTTCCTGTGCATGAAGCGCTGTCGCCAATGAGAGTGTTATTAAAGCGATTAGATTTCTGAATTTCATTTATCTTTAGACAGCCTGCATATGCCCATTATTGGCTAAGATTGCCGCAGGTGTCGACAGAAACAATTTTGTATGCTTTGTATGCGGAGGATAATGAATTAGCGAAGGAAGTACCGGTAGGAGCTCCCAGTATGGTCCAGCCTGACGGGAAGGGGCTGCTGTAGGAAGTTGAAGCATAAACACGGTACCATGCAAGATCGGCACAACTTACTGCTGTCCATGTCAGGATTGCGCTAGCGCCGGATTTATTCACGTGCAATGTATTGCTTACATCCGGGCATGGTGTGACATCGGCATCATCAATAATTCCGGATGAACATGAGTTCGTGCCTGTTGTTGACATGGGAATTGGACAATCATTAGTTGCTACAATTTGATAATAATACGTAAGACCCGGTATAGCAGTGGCATCAGTAAACGAAATTGTAGTAGCGGAGAGGGAAGTAGCCACTGTATCATAAGCTGCGCTGCAGCTTGCATCTTCATATCTTCGCACATCGTATGTTCCACTGCTCGCACCCTGTCCCCAATTAACAGGTTGCTGCCAATTTATTTGTATGCCATTATTGGCACAGATATTCACATCCGATACGGATTGCACACCGCCAAACTGCGGCGCTGTGCATGCAGCAGAGGGGCTGACATCTCCGGTAATAACCAGTGCATAACCTTGCGTGGTAACAGGTGGTTTGCCGGGTACATTCGTTCCCGTGACTGTTACTGACCAATCGCCCGTTGCGGGATTATTGATAAGGATGCCTTCCACGTTATTGAGAGTGTCGGTACCTGCAGGATTTGGCGTTGATTGTTTTCCAACGGAACCAGTGAATTGATTGCCTCTATAATAAGTACTTGAGGGCTCCGTAACTTCCAGGTCAAGATTATCGACAAGGCATGGGACGCAGTAAAGTGTTGATGGAGGGTCTGTCCATGCTAGAGTGATTTTGAGCGGAATCGAATTGGAATTTACGGTAAAACCATAAGCATGCTGTTGTCCGGTTGCAACACCATCGGCATTGTTTTTATCCCAGATGATTAATTTTCGTGTATCTGCATCAAAGTAGAGAGAGTTTTCGAGATGCATCATGCCCCATCCCTGACCGCGGGCTGGTGCATCTTCCATTACATTAGGGCATCCGGGATAATATGAGCCGGAGAAATTCCCCGGAATATTATATCCCCCATTAATAATAACTGCTTTTACCAATGCAGCGCTTGGCGTGAATGCATCGGGAGGATTCTGTGTTCCGGATGGATACCAGCCATCAATGAAATACTGGCGTACTAAAGCAATTCCTCCTGCACATGTAGGCGTTGCCATGGAAGTTCCTTGCATTGCCTGCGTATTGCAATTATTCGTGTAGATAGATTCATCTGCGAATGCGGAATTAATACGTTCAGTCATTAAATCGCCACCCGGGCAGGCAATGTCCGGTTTCATCCTGTTATCAATAGGAGGACCGGGACTGCTGAAATCAGTGATTCCGGTACTTGAATTATCAACTGCTGCGACACTTATGCAATTCTTGGCAGTAGCAGGATCACCAATCCCTGTGCATCCATTGATATAACCGGAATTGCCCATCGCGTAT
Source organism: Candidatus Fischerbacteria bacterium RBG_13_37_8 (assembly GCA_001780385.1). GTDB lineage: Bacteria > Acidobacteriota > HRBIN11 > MFGW01 > MFGW01 > MFGW01. Next base: position 5,597 of record MFGW01000181.1, read on the forward strand.
AATACGATGAAATCAGGATTATCCCATTGAAATGAATCGTTTTCTAACGAAAGTTGTGTATAAGTCCGGTTAATATCACCCCAGGAGTTTGAAGAAATCCGTATATTATCACCAGAATTTTTTTCCTGTGCCAGGATGTCGTATAGACTGGGAAAACTCAGTCTGCATTCTTCGTAATAGCCGAGGCTTGTAGGGTAGGTATAGCCGATATCTTCGAAAAATATTTTCGCCAGGGGAGCCATCCCGTCACCAAAATCATGACCACCACTGTAGGGGAATGTATCATTTGGCAGCGTAGCGAAATTATCACCAGCAATTGAACCGGATACATGCGTCCCATGCCCATAGCAAGCATCATGATCGTAAGGTTGACCAGCACCGGGCGCTGTATTATACGCAATGACTTTTCTCTGTAGTTGGTCGATAGGTACAGGATTGGGCATGGTAACATATTGAGAAAGTAGGGGGCTTGCACCGGAATCATTCCTAAAATAACACATATCATCATCGAGTCCGGAATCCGAAACTGCCACTACCTGCCCCTGGCCCATAATGCCATGATTATCCCAGATAGGTGTTCCTCCACCTGCTCCATTTTGAATGATTTGAATGGAACTATCATTAAAGGTGCGCAGATGCTTCCTCGCATCGATCCAATATACACCTTCAGTATTGGCTGAAGCAAAAATAAGTTCCGGCGCCTGTCGCACTGCTATCTCGACTTCCACAATACTGAAATCTTTAATTTTATGCTTGAGCAGAATGCGAGCTCCCGGATATTTCTTTGTCAATCCATTGACGAAACTCTCCATGTCTTCACCGTTAAATAATAGAATGCTTAACCGTTTAGCAATTTCACTGCCGGGTGAAGGTTTCATTTGACCGGAAGCAATTTCATCCAGAAAATCAGGTCGTATTTTCAATGCCGGCTGATACCTGCCCACCCATCGCACAGCAGGATGCTGCTTTACATGATACAATAACTCAGGTGAGATACTTATCAAACGTGCATTATGCGGAATATACCATAATATCTCCGCACCAACGTTCATTAAATCTTTCTGCCATTCACCTTTGATATTATCTCTGAATTGCACAATATAATATTTCAGCTTGCTCTTATCCATTGCTATCGATTCTTTTCCTGTCACGAGATAACTTAAATCAGGTTCACCTGTCTGCATTGGATCAAATTCAATCACAGGAAATACAACCATGTTCTTATCCTGTTTTTCCTCATTTATCGCGGTTGCCCAATTAGTTCCTGCAATGAAAATCAGCGTACATAGAAATAATTTAAAAAAATTATATTTTGACATAAACAAAAACCCCTTTCAGGTTGATACATGGTTTGCAGTATGTGTTCATAGTAAACGTCACTCCTGCAATACAAATACTTCAACAATTATTGTAAGCATATAATAATAACATCGTTAGAGGTAATAGTAAAGCGTTATAAAGAGGTAGAGGTAGAGGGAAAAGCAGCAATCAATTGAATCTTAACATTAGTCTTGACCAATCATTCATTTTGAGTAATAATACTATACTTGGAATGCTGTAGGGGCGAACCTTTTGTTCGCCCTTTCATAGCAATCCCGAACGGACTATAAGAAGCATTGTAGGGGCAGACCCATGCGTCTGCCCTTTATTGCGCAATCTCGTCCATTTGTCATTGTGAGTTTGCCGGAGGCAAACGTAACAATCCGCAACGGGATTAGAAGCATATTTCGTCACGGTTATTACGTCCCGCTGGCGCGGGACTCATAATGACATCCCGTGCGGGATTGCTTCGTTCTGCTTCGCAGAACAAGCAAAGGATACAGGAGGTATTTATGAAAAAAATATTCGTTATCACTGCAATTCTTTTAATTGCGAATCTACTAACATATGCACAAGATGGTAAAGCTCTAAAAGTACTCATCTCGGTTGATATGGAAGGAATAACAGGCGTTGTGAATTGGGAAGATGTCGACAGGGAGGGAAAAGATTATGATCTTTTCAGAAAAATAATGACCGAAGAAACCAATGCCGCCATCGAAGGCGCACTGGATGCCGGCGCTACGGAAATAATCGTTCGAGATGCACACAGCACTGCACGGAATATTTTGCCAGATTTACTCAATCCCAAAGCCAGACTCATTCGCGATTGGTCAGGTGAATTTAAAAGCATGGTGGAAGGTATTGATAAATCATTCAGCGCAGTTATTTTCATCGGTTATCATGCAAAAGCAGGCACAGAGGATGCTGTTCTTGAACATACAATGAGCAGTAAAAATATTACTGATATTTCTATAAATGGTATTTCTTTGCCTGAAGCTGGGATTAATGCTCTAATAGTCGGCTATTACGATGTGCCGTTGGTATTTCTTGCAGGAGATTCATCAATTTGCGCCCAGGCAAAACAATTATTCGGTGAAATAGAGATAGTAGCAGTGAAGAGTGGCATAGGCAATGCTGCAATTAATTTACACCCTGCTGTCTCCCATGAAAAAATTAAGGAAGGCGTCAAGAAAGCACTTCTCAATATTAATAAATACAAGCCCTACAAATTCAAACCACCCTATAAATTAGTAGTCACTCTCAAACATGAGGAAGTATTAGAGCAGCGCTCAGAATACCCCGGCGTCAAAAGAACTGGTGACTGGGAATTAACTTATGAAAACGATGACTTAATTGAAGTGATGAAAGCAATGCGTCACATGTTTTAAGAGAATTATGAAAAAAGCAAGTGCCATTCTTATTTTATTATTACTATTCCTCAGTTTGTCTTCTTTGTATGCTGTGGATAAGAAGGGGGAACAATCGCTCCCTATTGGATTAACAGAGGAAGAAAAAACACGACTGCATGAAATAGGAATACGGCATAAAGCGACAGCACCGCCGTTAGGAGTGCCGCGTAATCCGGCTGAATGGGAACCATCGGAAGGTGTGATAATTCGCTGGCCTCTTGGTATCTCAGTAGCATTGATTGCTGAAATGTCTGAAGATCTCATGGTTACTACTATCTGTGCAAATGCTTCGGAAGAACAAAGCGCGCGTAATGCCTATACGGCTGGCGGTGTGAATATGTCGAATGTGGATTTTATACATGCACCGTCTGATAGTATATGGACACGCGATTATGGTCCATGGTTTATTTTCGAAGACCTGAATCTGGCAATTGTTGATCATATTTATAATCGACCGCGACCGAATGATGACGTGATTCCACAAGTGATCGGTGCTGAATGGAGTCTCAATGTGTATGGGATGGATTTGATTCATACGGGTGGCAATCACATGTCTGAAGGTTTGGGCACGTCTATGTCCACGGAACTGGTTTATAATGAAAATCCTGCGAAGACTCCGGTGCAGGTTGATCAATTAATGTATGAATATCTTGGCAATGACTATACCGTGCTGGATTATATTCAACAAAGCGGAATTCATCATATTGATTGCTGGGCAAAGTTACTTAATCCAACGACCGTTATGGTCAAGGATGTGCCGCCGAGTGATCCAACGTATGATGATCTGAATGAACGTGCGGCTTTTCTCGCAACACAGATTTCTGCCTGGGGTGTTCCTTATACGGTGGTGAGGGTATATTGTCCATCGGGAACATACTACACGAATTCGATTATTCTGAACAATAAGGTGCTTGTTCCAATATTTGGCAATTCACAGGATTCTGTAGCGCTTCAAAGATACCAGGATGCCATGCCGGGGTACGAAGTGCTCGGATTTACCGGCTCATGGGCAACTGAGGATGCACTTCATTGCCGCGTGATGGGAGTTCCTGACCATGGAATGCTTTTCATAGATCATGTTCCGTTTCGCACAGAAGATATAACCGTTGGTGATTACCTGATTACTGCCACGATTGTTGCACATTCCGGCACTAATCTTGTTTCGGATGGTCTGAGAATATATTACAGTGTGGACGGCAGTCCATGGACGTATACGCTACTGACAGCCGGAGCTGAGCCGGATTCATATGAAGGATATATTCCTGTACAACCGGAAGGTTCGGTAATTTCTTATTATTTAGAAGCAGCGGATGAATCCGGAAGAGTCGAGAGGCATCCTTACATTGGACAAGCCTGGGCACATCAATTCATCGCTATATGCATGAATCATCCGCTGGTGAATGTTATGCCTGATGGACCATTGCCGGTATGCACGGGGAGTGGGAAATTACTGACTGCCGACCTGACTGGAGGAACTGGTCCATTTACTTTCCAATGGATGGAAGATGGCAGTGATGTTTTCGGCGCTACATCCGCAACATATACTGCAACCAGTACAGGTACGCATATATATAATTGTAAGGTATGGGGTGATGGATGTATCAGTCCGAAGCTCGATGATGATGATGTGCAACTCACGTGGCAAACTGAGCCGGTTTTTGCTGGTCTTACTGCCGTTGCTTCACCTCAGTATTCACTATGTACAATGCAACTGTCATGGAATTCCGCAATACCAGCATGCGGTGGTCCTGTTGATTATAATGTGTACCGTTCCACGACGCCCGGTTTTATTCCATCCCCGACTAATTTGCTTGTATCCGGTTTGACTGCTACCAGCTTCACTGATACGAATGGATTGATAAGCGGCACAACATATTACTATATTGTGCGTGCAGTTGATACAGCGAATAGTGTTGAGGATGCGAACCTTGTGGAGCGAAGTGGAACGCCGGGTGGTCCTGCATCGGTTGGAGATTGGCTTGAGGATGGCGAAGGAACACCGAAATTCACTTCAACCGGTCTCTGGCACCTTGCAAACAACAGCTCATGTATTTCTCCAGGTTACCAGAGTCCTACGCATGCGTATTATTATGGCCAGGATGCAACCTGCAATTATAATAACGGTTCTGCGAATAGCGGCACATTGACAAGCGTGACGGTGTCTGGTGTTACTTCATCCTCTTCGCTGAGTTTCTGGTCTTATCTTCGTACCGAACAGGAAGGTTCTGGTTATGATAATGCGCGTGTACAAATCAGCACTGATGCAGGTGGAAGCTGGCTGCTGGTTGATCAGGATGCAAGCAATGGAGGAACTATCCCGGATGGCGGAGGTTCCTGGTATCTACGAAATTATGCTATTGGCTCCTATAATGGTAATGATGTGCTGATTCGCTTTTATTTCAACACAAGCGATAATCAGTACAATAATTTTACCGGCTGGTTTCTCGATGATATTGCTGCGACGAATGTATCAATTCCGGGAACTTGCACGACAGGAGGAGGAGTAGTGACAGTACCGAGTGGTACTGAAATAGGTACTACGCCTTTGCTTGCAGCTAAAAATGGTAATGCTCTACAAATTACCTGGGATGTATCAACTGCTAATTGTTCTTCGAGTGGGTATCATTTAATCTGGGGTTATGGTAATGACCTTGCATCTTATACTATAGCAGGCTCGGATTGCACGCTTATGGTATCCGGATCGCATTTCTGGAATACCGTTCCTGATACGTCATCGGATTGGTGCTGGTTCCTGGTTGTGGGGAATGACGGCTCTATTGTTGAGGGAGGATGGGGTACTGATTCAACTGGCATTCAGCGTAGCAACGTCGCTTCCGGTCAATGCGGCACCTCAATCATCGATACTGCACCTTGCAATCCGTAATTAAATATGCTATAAGAAAACTGGTATAGTGGCTAAATTACAAATAAAAAGTATATCATTCAATTGTTACGAAGAGGGCTATATTCTCTATAGCTTTGAGCTTGCATTAGAAGATCCAGAAAATATATTGAAATGGTTGGATTGCTCTCTTGAATATGATAAAGCAACTGATTCAATAAAATGGCGCAAAAGAATTGAATTGCCCGTGAATTATAATATTGATGCAATTTTGAAGATAGAAGAGGAAATAAAAACTATAATCCTGAAATTCGCAAAACACTGCAAATCCATCAGCAATAGTACTAAAAAAATGAAATACTTGTCTTTTTAAATAGAAAGATATAGGGGCTGTCCAATAAGGGGTCAGGTCTTGCGTTTTGAATTTAATAATCAAAGCCTGTACTCATTCTCCGCGAATGAGAAAATTCAAAACGCAAGACCTGACCCCTTATTGGACAGCCCCTTGAAATTACGGCAGAGGAATATTCTTCAGTGAAATGGGAACCTTGGTCGATTTTTCATTGAGAGCGATAGTAATCCTCAATTTTGTATTTTTAGGTAATTTCTCGCTTGAATCGAGCATGTACGATTTGCCATTCGACATACCTGATGTCATTTGTCCGGTGCTTATTTCTTTTCCTTTATCATCCAGCAGTTTCACATCTAAAATAGCATCAAGTTTACCTGATGCTTCAAAACTTACTGCTTTTTCTGCATCATCCGGAGCAAAAAAACTATCCTTTGAATTGACAATCTTTATCGTTATGCCGGCTTGAGTAAGTACCTTGTCTTTAATTGACTGGCCAATTTTCGTTGGGACAGAAGCGATATCAACATTTGTTGGTTGACTGGCGCTGAGTGTTATAGTTCCATTTATATCGACTTTTTTTGCTGCACGCGATGGAAGTTCTGTTCTTATTTCAAATTTAAGCTTATCTTCCGTGCCCGTCTTGTCACTCATATACATGCTGTCACGATCTACTACTATTAATTCTTCACCAGGATCATGAAATCCACCGGCTTGCTGTTTTATTACCGTTCCTGCATCATCTTTTCCAGCAATTTGCAGCAAACCATATTTTGTAGCTTTTTTTACTTCCACGCCTTGCAATTCCACTGTTAAAAGCAGTCCAGGTTTATTCATTGAACTAAATTGAATGTTTGATTCCGGGATTGTTTTGTCTGCAAGCGGATTATTACTGTACCGGGTTTCTGTAATATTGAGAAGTTTTACTTTAACTTGTGCAGAACATGATGGTGGAATAATAAAAAGTGCAACCATTACTCCGACAACCGTTAGCCATAATGCTTTTATCATAAATTACCTCCTGTTTAAATATGTTCAAGGTTCAAGGTTTCCTTGAACTTTGCTGTAGGGGCGAACCTTGTGTTCTTATGCTTAGTAATAAGCCTGTTCTTCATCTTAATAAAATATTTTTGCAAAGTCAATGAAATGATCTTTTTTTATTTCATTTTCGTATATAATACTACATAAGGATTTTTAATGTGACTGCTAATGATAAAATTATAGAACTGAAAAGTATTGAATTTTCATACAATGGTTTGAAAGCAATTGATAATATCAGTGTAAATATTAAAGAAGGAGTGTACGGGTTGCTTGGACCTAATGGTGCAGGGAAGACTACTCTTATCAAAATACTGCTTGGATTTTTAACGCCGGAATTGGGCAGTGGTTCTGTCCTGGGATATGATATTAGAAGAGAGCGGAAGAATTTGCGAAGATGCGTTGGTTATATGCCGGAAAATGACAGTTCAATTCCGGGAATGGATGCTGATACGCTTACAGCTTATATGGGGCAGTTGAGTGGGATGCCGCGACAAGAAGCTATTAAAAGAGCACATGAAGTTCTTTATTATGTCGGACTTGAAGAATCACGCTACCGTAAGGTAGAAACTTACTCTTCAGGCATGAAACAGCGACTAAG
>MFGW01000181.1:13165-13274 GCA_001780385.1 Candidatus Fischerbacteria bacterium RBG_13_37_8
GCATTAGTGCATGATCCGAAGTTGTTGTTTTTAGATGAACCTACATCCGGTATGGATGCGCAGGGTAGAAAAGATATGCTTGAATTGATAAATGACATTGCGCATAAAA
>MFGW01000181.1:13292-16364 GCA_001780385.1 Candidatus Fischerbacteria bacterium RBG_13_37_8
AAGCGATAGAGGCTTTTATCAAGTATTAATGCCTTCCGAAAAAACTTCACTTGAATTATTCAAAATCGCTATTGAGACGAATGTGCAGATCCGTCACCTGAAACGCTACAAAACCACACTTGAAGATACTTTCATTAGAGCGATTGGAGAATAACATGGGTATCAGAGAAAAAGGATATTACAACTGGGCAGGTCAATTAAAAGTATCAGGAATGAACTGGTTTCCCATATTTCGGAATGGAATTGAAATAGCTTTTAAAAAAAAGTGGTCCAAGATGATATTTTTCTTTACCTTTCTTCCTTTCGCTGTTTTTTTATTAGGAATCTACGTCCGCTCCAAGCCTGAATTAAAAATTCTTTCTGAACTTGTTGCTTTGCTTGAAAATGATGCCACTATTTTTAATGCATTCTACTCAAATGGGTTTTTGATTTTCATGCTCATGATTATGTGTGTTTTTATAGGTTCTGAACTTATCTCGGGAGATATGAAATTCAATGCATTTTCACTCTATTTTTCCAGACCGTTAGACCGAAAGGATTACTTGATGGGAAAATATTCCATTATCATGTTTTTCCTGCTCCTTTTTACTTTAGCAGAAGGCATTTTTCTCCTGATATTTAAATTCATTTTTGAAGGCAGTATTTCAATTGATCCCCGCACCTTATTGATGCTCATAGCAGTGCCTGTCTTAATAGCAATGTTTTTTTCCTCTTTATCGTTAATGGTATCTTCCATAAGCCGGAACAGTACCTATGTCAAAATTTTGTTATTTTTAATTTATGTATTTTCAGATACTCTTGCGGAGATTCTTAATGGCATTTTTCATAATACTTATTTTTTCTTATTCTCAATTCGGAGAAATATTCAGTTGGCAAGTGCATATATGTTTGATACTACTCCTGTTGAATTTAATAATGTAACGCGTGAATTCTATAAAGTTGTACCCGGATGGATGAGTATTATAATAATCCTCGCTATCACATTATTATCTCTATATATAATGATGAATAGAATACGAAAAGCGGAGGCACAAAATGCAGCCGGTAGTTAAAGCAGAAAATCTTTCGAAATGGTACGGGAATATTTTAGGAATTAGTGATATTACTCTTGCAATTAATCCCGGCATTAAAGGTTTGTTGGGTCCAAATGGAGCAGGTAAATCAACATTCTTAAAGCTGGTTTCCGGTCAATTGAAACCCAATATAGGCAGAATTACGGTATTTGGGGAACCGGTGTTTGCAAACCATAAACTTTTTTCAAGGATTGGATTTTGTCCTGAGCATGCGAGTTTGTATACTGATATATCAGGATGGGAGCAGGTTCTTTTTTTTGCAAAATTGCAAGGGTGCAGCAAGAAAGAAGCTATAGAGAAAACGGAACGAGCTTTGGCTAAAGTAGGGTTGCTTGAACAGAAAAATAAGATTATCCGCAGTTATAGTTTTGGCATGCAACAGCGGCTTAAAATTGCTGTTTCTATTGTAAATGAACCAGAACTTCTTATTCTGGATGAGCCGCTTCGTGGAGTTGATCCTTTGTGGCGGTTCAGGATAGTGCAAATTATTAAAGAAAACAGTCATGAAGGAAAAACTATTATTGTCGCTTCGCATAATCTGCCTGAAATAGAAGCTATGACGAATGAAATTGTGCTCATACACCAGGGAAAAATTTTCGCAGAAGGAGATATCTATTATATTCGGGATTTGATAGATACACATCCTCATATGATTTCAATTACTACTCCTCACTTTCGAAAACTGGCTTCGTTGATGATTCAAAATCATTGCATTGAAACTATTCAGTTTGACCAGGAACATCAAAAAGTAACATTTAAAACAAACAACCGCGATCATTTCTATGCAGTTCTTACCGGAACAATTGTAGAAAACCAGATTGAAATTGAAGAAATAACTGCACCGGATGATAACCTGCAAGCAGTGTTTGATTATTTAATAGCGAGATAAATATGAATTATTTAATGGGAATGAAACAAGTATTCAGTTTCTTCTTTCATTTGAATATTACTTCAAAGAAAGCTAAGGCGTTTTATTTGTTAAGTTTTTTGCCGGTGCTTGCATTAGGCATAGCAAAAGGTGTTGAACTATTAAAACCTGATATGCAAGTAACCGCGGAACAATTATTTTCCAGGGTGTTGCTGATCACGTATGTTCAGTTATTGATTCCTATCCTGGCACTGCTATATGGTTCCCTCGTGATACATGAAGAAGTAGATAATAAAACGCTTGTATACCTGACTTCTTCTCCAGTCCCAAGACCAGCAATACTTTTAGGAAAATATTTCGCATGCGTTGCTCTAACCACTATTATTGTTGAGGTAAGTTTTTTTTTATGCTTTTTAATTATTAATATAAATCATTTTCCGCAGATAATTTATTTCAAGGAATTCATTACTTTTTTTGCAATAGGTGCGTTGGCGATAGCCGTTTATACCGGATTTTTCACTTTACTCGGGAGTATGTTAAAAAAGCCGTTATTACTGGGACTTCTTTTTATTTTTGGCTGGGAGAATGTTGTACAATATTTTCCCGGCGTAACACAGAAGCTGACGTTGATACATTTTGTAAAGTCATTGCTTCCGAGCACATCAGAAAACGTCAAGTTTTTAGTATTCAAATTAGAGCCTTCTGGAACAATAGAATCATTAATTGTTTTATTAGTGTTGACAATATTTTTTTTAATTGCCGCATCTCTTATTTTCAAATATAAAGAATATATACTTGCTGATGTAATGTAACGTACGAAATATTAGGACAAAGATAAGGATAAAGAAACATCATCCCTTCGCGATACTACAGCTATTTTTGATGGCAGCACTTAGCTTTGGCTTTACTGATAATAATGGCAATGTAATCATTTGGGGGGTAGAAAAATGGGGAGATATCCTTTCAGGATGAGTGTGGAGAACTTGTACAACATGCAAATCCCGGTGGAGAATTAAATCTTGGAGAGGAATAAATGGTCAGCATGACTGTACCGCTCCAGAGGGAAGTTCCGCAGGAAATACCTATGCCGCACGCACAACTGCCGCTGAGTTGACTTTTTTTAAAAGAGCA
>MFGW01000181.1:16376-20109 GCA_001780385.1 Candidatus Fischerbacteria bacterium RBG_13_37_8
CTTCAATATAGTTGGCTCGATATGAAACTCCAGGCTAATACAAATATTGACAACACGTGTAATGCATACTGGAATGGAGCTACAGTAAATTTTTATCGTAACGGAAACGGCTGCCGTAATTCAGGCGAAATCCTCGCAGTGATTGATCATGAATGGGGACATGGTCTCGATGATAATGATGTGAATCAGATGATTAGCAATCCGCAGGAAGTGACCTCCGATATTTTATCAAATATGTGGCTTCATAATTCATGTGTGGGGAAAGGTTTTTATTCAGAGAAGAACCGTGGATGCGGTTCATGGAATTGTCCTGTCACAGAACAATTTACAGGTTATTTGTGTTATGGAAATGGTGATTGTTGCACTGACTGTACTGGCACCCGTGATTCAGATTACGCAAGCGCTAAGCATGAAAGCGGCTTCCCGCATAATCCTGCTGATTTTGTATGTACGCATTGGGATGCAGTTGTTAAAGAGAGAATAACCTACGGTCCGGCTGATTTTTATTGCCGCTATCATATCGGCGCAAGCTTCTCCGATGTACCTCCTTTGCATCTCTTTTATCCATACGTGGAGAATCTTTTGCACACAGGAACAACCGCGCAGGTTGTACGGCGACAGAATTTTGTCCAGCAGCGGCACTATTGAGAGATCAAGCAGCAAAATTCCTTTATGCTTTTCATCTATTGAATATAAATTAGCTGTCATTGTGAGCTTGCCAGGGGCAAGCCTAACAATCTCTTTTAGAATAAAAAATGCCTGACAGTGCAGGACGTGACTTGCACTATTGAAAATTCTTTTTTTCTGTTTTAAAATAGATTTTGTATGAAAAGAATTTTTCTTATTTCATTTTTCTTTCTGCAGGGGGTATGTTTATGAAAATGAAAATATGTGCATTCATTATAATATGTGTGCTATTTTATTCCTATTCTTATGCACAGGGGAGCAAGGAACTTAAATTTGGATTAGGAGCGGATGATATTCATTCTGTTTATCCATGGGAATCTACCGATAAGATTACCGATGCAGTAATAATTAATATTTACGAAGGGCTTACTTCGCTTTCTCCAAAAGGTTCTAATGTAGAACCTTGTCTTGCTGAACGCTGGGAGGCTTCTAAAGATTTTACGGAATGGACTTTTTATTTGCGGAAGAATGTTAAGTTCCACAATGGCGAAACTTTTACCGCTGATCATGTCATTGAAAGTTTTAAAATAGGAGGCTTTCAATTTGGCAAGGTTAGCAAAATCGATGATTACAAAATTCGCATTGTGCTTTCAGAAGCAAAGCCAGCGTTGCCAATAACATTGGCTAATCTGGATTATTTTATAAGTGCTAAGGCAACGATCGAGGGCTTTAATAAAGATAAAATTCCAACGCAAGTTTTTGGTACTGGTCCTTTTAAATTTAAATCATGGGAGCGAGGCAAACGCATTGTTCTCGATAAAAATGATGCTTACTGGGGTGAAAAGGCTAAATTAGACCGGGTGATATTCATTCCTTTTAGTGAAAATGAAGCATTGCTTAAAGCTTTGCTAACAGGTGCTATTGATATTACAGATGGGATTGTTTCACAAAATATTGCCGCTATTCGCCAAAGCAAATCGCTCCTTTTCAAGTCAGAAGTAAGTTTGAATTATGCTTACATGGTTATGAATAATAAGAGAAAACCCTTTGATAATGTGAAAGTAAGACAAGCTATTGCTTATGCAATTAATAAAAAGGAACTTATCAATAAATATTTTCTTGGAGGTCAGGCTGGTATGTCTGCCAAGAGTTGCATGCCTCCTGCAATGTTTGGATTTTACAAGGATTTGCCGGATTATGAATTTAATCCTGCGAAAGCAAAGCAGTTATTGAAGGAAGCAGGATATCCTGCAGGTTTTCAAGCATCTCTTACTCCAGCAGGAGCAGTGCGACCTTATATGCCTGATCCCTTGGGAATAGCTAATTCAATTAAAGCTCAGCTTAAGCAAGTAGGAATTGACTTGACGATTAAGCCTGCAAAATCCTGGTCTGATTTTCTCAGTATTACTCTGATAAAAATGGATTACGATATTGCCTTATTAGGCTGGATAGCTGATACAGCAGATCCCTATGATTTTCTTCATGATCCATTGTCCGGAGAATCAATTGGAAAATATAATGCTTCTGGATGGTCGAATAAAGAATTTGATTCATTATTGAATCTTGCAAATAGTGAACCCTTGCGTTCTGTGCAATATTATCACAGAGCACAATTAATATTTCACGATGAGGTTCCCCAAATACCGCTTTTTCATGCGTATCAAATTGCTGCATGGCGTGAAGGAGTCAGTGGCTTTATTCTCCATCCCTTGGGATACGTTATCTTAAAAAAGGTTTGGGTTAAATAACATAGGTGACTTTCCCCTATTTTATGACAAGAGAAAGGGATTGCCATGTAATGGCATACACATGGATCTGCCCCTACAATATGATCGCAAAGGATACCTTCTTTTATTTGTATCATACTCTTTTGTAATTTTTGAATTTATCAAGCATTATCTTGAGCTTAAGTGCAGGGGAATATTCTGATTTAATAGAGAGCGATTTATCAAGCAAGTTTGAAGCTTGCATTATTTCTTCCATTGAATTAGATTTTTTTGAAAGAAGCCATTGTGCGTACTGGTAATGATAATCAGCCATGCGGTACAATGCTTCTGCATTGTGTTCATTCTTATTGAGTGCATTTTCATAGGCTGACTTTGCAGATGAAAAATAGTTTCTTGGGGATTTGCCTTGTTTTATTGAAATGCTGGCTTCGAGAAGCCCCAGTTCACCTTTAATGAAAAGTGCTGAAAGTGAGGATGGATTGATTTTGAATGCATCGTTGAGGTAAGTATGAACCTGCTGAATACTTTTTTGTGAATTACCGCTTGTTGCAGCTTGATGTTTTGCCTCTAGCAGGTATAAATTTGCCATGCCGAGGTATGGGTCAATAAAATCCTTTTTGAAAGCAATGGACTGATTATAATGCAAGATAGCTCTGTCTTTAGCGCTGGAATCGAATATGCCCTGGCTTAATTTATAGTCCAATAGTATTTTGCAAGCGAGACCAATGCTGTTATGCGAGTAAGTACTATTAGGATTCGTAGCAAGTGCTTTTTGTCCGTATGCAATTGCTTCAGAGATTACTGCTAGCGGATCTTTATTGCGATCTAGCAGGTACTGTGCTTCAAAACAATAGTCGAGGCTGATGTTTTCAAGAGAAATAGCAAAAGCGCTATTCAATTCTACTGCTTTCCTGTAATTTTCAATAGCCTTGTACAGAAGAGGTAGGGGGTTGCGCCCCTGTGATTCTTCATGAAGAGCCATGGCTTCGTATGCAACACCAATATTGTTATAAACATGAGCATTTTCTGGATCTAACTCAATACCACGTTTATAGTAATTTATTGCCTCACGTAAGGATACAGTTGGATCAAGTCCATGCTGCATCTCATAATCAGCATTTACGGCAAAGGTAATGCCGATATTGCTGTAAGTAGAAGAAAGAGCAGGATTAAGTTTTAGTGCCTCTTTATGATATTCAATGGCTTTTCGCGATGCCGGACGTGGGTCTTGTCCTCGGCTGTAAAGAAATTCACTTATGCTTGAATAAGCATTACCAATAGTATTAAAAGCGAACACATTATCCGGATCGATCTTAAGTGCTTTTTCACCGGCTTCTATGGTTTTCTTAAGAGCGTCCATCGGATTTTCCCCATTATAC
>MFGW01000181.1:20123-20733 GCA_001780385.1 Candidatus Fischerbacteria bacterium RBG_13_37_8
CCACTGCCGGTAAGCATATGCTGTTTCCGTATAAGACTTCACACTATCCGGATTGCATTTTAATGCCAGTTCACACACTTGGAGCGTGTTGTTATGCACTGACTGTTGTGATGTACCATAAGCTGTTTCTATTTCCATGCACGCATTCCACATACTGCATAATTTCTCATAATTCTCAGGATTGCTCTCCGCCATTTTAATTGCTTCATTAAATGCTTGTTCCGCAAGTTTATATTGAACCATTGCTTCTTTGAGTTTCCCTCTTGCGCGTTTTTCATCCGCGAGAGCAGTATAAATATCACCCTCGAGTTGTTTTGCTTCAACAAGCCAGGGAATGCTTTGTAATGCCTGGCGTGATTTTATTAACCCTTCATCCCAGTTCTTCTCATAAAAAGCAATGAGAGATTCACCGTATTCCGGACTTTCCGTTTTAATGCCAGTGCCTCTACGAAGAAAGGAAAGCGCTGGATCACGATATTCTCTTTGAAGTTTTTCTTTTTCAGTTAAGCGGGCTTTTTTGTCTGGATTTCTTTCAGCTTCTTTTAATTTCTGTTGGTATAAAGCTCCCAAAATGCGACCCAGTGCATATGCTACATCTGGTTCCTGGTAG
>MFGW01000182.1:0-129 GCA_001780385.1 Candidatus Fischerbacteria bacterium RBG_13_37_8
TACTAAATAAAGTTGAAATTCCTCGATTTTTTCTCTATAATCTGTAGGTGATAATATTTGATTTGATTCTGGAATGAAATTATTGCGTGCATGAGCCTCGCTTGAAAAAATGCCATAGAAAAAGAGCTT
>MFGW01000182.1:321-463 GCA_001780385.1 Candidatus Fischerbacteria bacterium RBG_13_37_8
CCGGGAACTCAAGAGGTTGTTCGCGAGCTTAATTTAAAGCTTAGAATCCCCATTCCCACCATTGTAACACCTGAAGCTTTCTTTGAAGAAGAGGAGGAATAAAATGCCTAAGAGAGAAGCTACCGAAAAAGAAAAGAAGCAT
>MFGW01000182.1:514-944 GCA_001780385.1 Candidatus Fischerbacteria bacterium RBG_13_37_8
GGTATACTAAATGGCTGGGATGCAGGGATGAATTTCACAACTGGCTCTCTTATGAAAATGAGGTTCAACTATTTTTCCAATCAATTCATGAATTATCTCTTATATAAAATTCGGCTTCCTGATTTAGACAGAATTCGCAACTTTTTCCACTGTACGATTGAAGCATAAACATTCTTTGTCTCAGTCCAAGATTTTCATATAGAGAGCTAAAGCACAAATTCTACCGTTAGCCCCACCCTCCATGGGCGTTACCCGCTTCACTGGTACTATGACTCGCTGACTCCCTTATAACCATTTCAGCTTCCTCACTTGTACGCTTGTCAGCTAATATTCCTCTTTCGAGAAGAATTTAAGGGTAGCCCACGTTCACATGATTACCTTCAAAGCATGCCATTCTCTACGACCCCGGGAATGTCCACTGAAACTCCTC
>MFGW01000182.1:952-2315 GCA_001780385.1 Candidatus Fischerbacteria bacterium RBG_13_37_8
GCTTCAGTTGATATTACCTTCCGTTGTTTTAAAAACGTCGGCCATTCCGGTGAACGCGATTTCGGGGCTGAATCGATTCAACCTTGCGGCTTACGGCCTGCTTCTCTTTCTGTCTACGCTTAATTCATGTCGTTACCTCCATAAACTCAAGACTCGATATCAGGCGCGGTGAGTTCCGCTTACCTTTGGAGACTTTCACTCCAGATAATCATGCGCCTCGTGGCGCACTAAAAGTATGCATTACTTGACATGCTGCACTTGATGTTCATAGAATGAAATTATTAAATTTGCTATACCCTGTGCTCTTGGCACAGGGATACCTTGTTTAGGGATTCCAAAGGGACGAAGTCCCTTGGTCGCCCGCAGGGCAAATACCCTGCGGTGCGAAAGCAAATTTATTATAATTATTTGTGCTCTAATTTATGCAACATATTTTGGTAATTTTAGCTTACCTATGCGCTCTGCGAGCGCATAGGTAAGCTAAAATTACCAAAATATGTTGCAAGAAAATCGAGCCTTATGTCAGGAGCTCTGAACTTTTATTGCCTTCTTTCATAATTATTTTTTTTGTTTTCAGCTTGATTTATTATTGCTACTATATTGAAATATTTGCTAGATTCAGCTATGGATTTTGCATTTCGCTTTTCTTTATCAATTGCATAAATGTCGGCTCCTTCTTTAATAAGCAAAATGACTAAATCCTCATAACCATATTTTGATGCGTATATTAAAGGAGTTTGTTGATTACCATCTCTTGCATTAATGTCAGCTCCATTCGCAATTAATATTTTTACTGTTTCAATTCGATTTTCACTGATAGCAAACATAATTGCAGTTTCCTGATTATTTTCAGAATGAATATTTATATTTGCTCCGGATTTTATAAGGATATTAATAATCTTATTTTTACCTTTTATCGCTGCAGCCATTAATGCATTAATAAAATATGGCTGCGGAATTGCGTCAACATTTGCGCCGTATTTTATCAAGAGGTCAACAATGTTTTCATAACCATTCTCTGTTGCTATAATTAATGCACCTTCATAGGGTGCATTTATATAAGAACCATGCTCAATTAAAAGCTTTACTATATTAAAATATCCTTTTTGGGAAGCAAGGCTTAAAGGCGTTAAAATTTCTGATGAATTTAAATTTGGGGTAGCCCCGGATTTTAATAGCTGATTAACTTTATTTTCGTCTCCATGCTCTATTGCTCTTAACAGTTCTATCTTTTCTAATCCTTTCAAGGAAGCACCTTTTTTCTTTAAGGTCTCAACAATTTGGAAATTATTATTATAAAATGCTATCATTAATGGAGTAAAATTATTATCATCTGTTATATTTGCATTTGCTCCTGCATTAA
>MFGW01000182.1:2364-4060 GCA_001780385.1 Candidatus Fischerbacteria bacterium RBG_13_37_8
GGCTGTCTTACCTGAAGCTCCTTTTAAATCAATTAATGCCCCTGCATCTATTAACAAGCTTGCTAATTTCGAATTACATAATATTGGCGCCATTTGTAAAGGAGGCGAACCATTTTGATGTATATTTGGATTCGCTCCAGCATTTAATAAAATATTTACGATTTGCAGATTCTGATTAGCAATAGCCAGATCCAATGGTGTTGTCTTTTCAAATCCTGTTTCAATATTTACATTTGCTCCTTTTGAAATCAAATAACTTACCTTTTCAATTTTATTTTCTCTAACTGCTTTTATCAATTTGTTTTCTTTTGATGTACAATCCTGCAACAAGAGTATTAACAAAAATAGAATTGTCGCTATAGAGATCATTTTTGTAAATGAGCCTTTTGTATTATCTACATCATTCAATTTTAAAAATGAAATCATAAAATTTTTCCTGTTACATGTAATAGTATAGAATATTTTTTTGAGATAATTCATTTGCTGAATCCAAACACTCTATCGTTCCACCATCTTAATGATGGACAATCATAAAGATCTGTCATTTTTGCATTTATTATATCTGTAGGGGCACCTGGATCATCTGCGATATATTTCACTCTTATTTTAAATGGAGGGGTTTTAAGAATTGCAATAAATATTCTTGTGTGACCCATAAACCATGGATTCCATCCAACTACCCAGGGCTGGGCTTTCATCATTAAATCTCCAGGCATCGCTTTTGTAAGTATATCCTCTGGAACTTTACCTTTTTCGTCTGTGTCATAATGATATAATTCATGTGCACTTAAAGACTGCTTAACTATTTTTAAAAAAGCAGCCTTATTATTATAAATAGTATTATCAGAATCGAATTTATCACCAAAATATCCTTGTAAATGAACCGGGAGTCCTTTAGAACTTGCGTAATCAATAAGAACAGTCAGAGCTAAATCAGCACAATCAAGAATAGCTCCAAAATATTTGCTATAATTCAAAAATACATGCGATCTATATTTTATAATATCATCTGGTGTCCAGTATGACCTTTTATGAGGCCAGGCACTTTTTTTAATAGGGCCCTTTGGAGACTTTGTTGGATAGGCAAATACAATGTTACCTAATAAATTTAAACTTGTCAAAGATGTTGATATGCTAAAGTTACCATTTAAATCCTTAAATCTGACAGGATTATCATTTGCATAAAAATAATGATTCAATGTCAATGGATTCCATTCATTTCCCTCAAATATATCAGATGAAATAAATCTTCCTAGCTTATTGCTATAATATCTAGAACGCAAATAATAGCTCTCATTATCATTATCATATTGTTCCCCAATAAATAAATAATTATTTAAGGAATTACCACTTTTTTGAACAATAGAGCCGAAGGCTTCATAGGAATATAAATCAGTAATATTCCCGAAATCATCGGTTAAATTGCGAGTGCTCCCAATAGCATCATAATGGTAATAATAAAAGGCGCCTAATCGCATCTGATGGATTAAATCATCACCATAGCTGTAAGTTACTTTAGTGTTGCTATCAGTATCTAATTCCTTTAATACTTGCTCATAATCTCTATTATGATCGATAAAATAATTTGCGATGTTGCCATTTACGTTAGATTGAGTACGGATTCCATCAATATCATATTCGTATTTAATTAGATTTATACTATCTTGAACTTGAGCTAGCAAATTCTCATAATTCC
>MFGW01000182.1:4087-5239 GCA_001780385.1 Candidatus Fischerbacteria bacterium RBG_13_37_8
CAGTTTTGCTGATCATATTGCCATTGTTATCCCAGTAGTATGTGTTTGAGCCTTCTGTTAGCAAGCGATCATTGTCATCGTATGAATAATCAGCAACATCTCCATCTTCTGTCTTAGTGAGCCGATTCCCTACAGGATCGTGACTATAATGGTATGTTTTTATAGTCATGTCAGGATTTATAATTTGTTCATCTGTTAGACGATAAATATCATCACAAATCCAATTTACAACTCTGCCATCATTCTCTGTAACACTTGTTCGATTGCCTGAAGGTGATATGGCATAATTATAAGATGAAATTACACTATTATCCGATCGCAAGTTCTCGAGATAGTAGAGTCGGTTTAAATTATCATAATAATATTTTGCAATAGCGCCATTGGGATATTCCATCGTTTCCTTTAGTCCTACTTGAGTATAAGTATATGTTGTTACTCCTCCTTGGGGATCCGTTACTGTCTGCAAGCGATTTAATTCATCAAATGTATAATTAGTGGTTGAAAAAGGACCAACTGTAGCGGTTGTCAAAGAAGTTCGATTGCCAGCCAGGTCGTAGTCGTATTCTATAGACCAACCATTTGGATCGGTTACTTTCTTCAGCCAGCCTCTCGGATAATACTCATAAGATGTTACACCCCGACTTTCTATTGCTGTCTCTCTTTGTCCATTTGGTGTATATATGAAACTAACCTCTGTATTGTCAGGATATATCTTCTTTTTCAATTGATTGCAACATACATTATATTCATATGTTATTGTATGACCGTTAAAATCTGTCTTGCTCTGCAAGTTTCCTATAGCATCATAAACCATTGTCTCAACTTGACCTAATGGGAGTGTTCTTGTCAGTCTTCTCCCAAGCGCATCATAGGAGAAACTCGTCGTGTGATTATTTGCATCAGTCAGAGTCAATTGATTGCCTACCTCATCGTAGGAGTAGAGTGTTTCGTGCCCCATGGCATCCGTTACTTTGATGAGACGTCCTAATTCATCATACGCAAATTGCGTCGCTTTTCTTTCTTCATCGTATTCTGTGATCCTGCGTCCCAACTCATCATAAACTGTCTCCTTATAATACCCATTCGGATAATAAATATGTGTGCGACGATTATTTGCATCATAACTATTATAATAATATATAAAGCTTGAGA
>MFGW01000183.1:0-1468 GCA_001780385.1 Candidatus Fischerbacteria bacterium RBG_13_37_8
ATATATCTGTTTATAAATATCAGCATCATGTAATATTCAACTATATTATTTGTTAGGTGTGAACTTGTGAACACCTGTCAGCCTCATTGAAATGAAATACAGTTATTTTGAACATCCATCTGATATAGGTATTCTGTGCAGGGGTAGTTCTCTGCAGGAATTATTCAAAAATGCCACTGCAGCATTATATGAGATCATGCTCGATACAAAACTAACCGGTGAAACGGAGCAAAAAGAAATCATCATCTCAGCTGAAGATACCGCAGAACTATTTGCTCAATGGGTGGGGGATATTATATTTTATGCGCATGCCTACAAGCTTTTCTTTAAGAGATTCGATTTTGAAATAATTAATGAAACTGAGGTGAAAGCAGTCGCGCATGGTCAAATAATAACCGGGGATGCAAAATTACGTAGTGAAATAAAAGGTATGACCTATCATAATTATACTTTCACAAAGAAGAAAGAATTTTGGGAAGCATCCTTTATTATTGATGTTTGATCTTGCGAGCTTTGCGAAGCAAAGTGTCGCAATCCCTGACGGACTGTCATTATGAGTCCCACGTCAGCGGGACGTAATAATCCTTAACGTTTATGATTCTAATAATCCGTTACGGATTGTTACGTTTGCCTCCGGCAAACTCACAATGACAGAGAGCCCCTATTGTTTTGCTTTTTGTGAAATATTCATTATAATAATGCCATGATAAAAGAACTTAAAAAAATAAAAGAATGTGTGTGGGAAATTGAACAAACCGGTAAGATGAATGTTCCTGCACGAATATATGCCAACGATAAAATTCTCGAAGCAATTGAACATGATGAAAGTATCAAGCAAGCTTGCAATGTAGCAACATTACCGGGTATTCAGAAATATTCACTCGCAATGCCTGACATACATTCAGGGTATGGATTTCCCATCGGAGGAGTAGCAGCATTTGATTACCAGGATGGCATACTATCGCCCGGCGGAGTTGGATACGATATCAATTGCGGGGTACGCGTTGCAAAAACATCCCTGCAATTAAATGATATTAAGGATAAGATAAAGCATTTAGTAGATATCATTTTTCATAATGTACCGAGCGGTTTAGGTTCTTCAGGAGCTATTCCAAAACTGAATGCGCATGAATTAAAGCAGATAATGGTAAATGGTGCAAAATGGGCAGTGGAGAAAGGGTATGGCAGTGCTGCAGATCTGGAGTTTTGCGAGGAAGGGGGCAATATTGCAGGAGCTGATCCAGCAGCAGTGTCACAACGTGCTATTGAACGGGGATTGAACCAGGTAGGAACTGTAGGTTCCGGTAATCATTTTGTCGAGGTGGACTATATTGATGAAATTTATGATGAGAAAATAGCGGCAATCCTTGGTCTTGCCAAGAACCAGATACTGGTGCAGCTTCATTCAGGTTCACGTGGTTTTGGGTATCAAATATGTGATGATTTCATCAGGGTTATGCGTGGCGCT
>MFGW01000183.1:1482-1664 GCA_001780385.1 Candidatus Fischerbacteria bacterium RBG_13_37_8
TATTTTCTTAGCGGACAGTCAATTAGCATGTGCACCGATCCAATCACCTGAGGGAAAGAAATATTATTCAGCGATGGCATGTGCAG
Source organism: Candidatus Fischerbacteria bacterium RBG_13_37_8 (assembly GCA_001780385.1). Taxonomy (GTDB): domain Bacteria; phylum Acidobacteriota; class HRBIN11; order MFGW01; family MFGW01; genus MFGW01. The sequence continues at coordinate 1,569 of MFGW01000183.1, forward strand.
CAAATTATGCCTGGGCGAACAGGCAAACTATCATGTACCTGACTGGTGAAGCTATCAGAAAAGGATTGCAACTCAACGAAAAAGAACTAGGTCTAA
>MFGW01000183.1:1672-1797 GCA_001780385.1 Candidatus Fischerbacteria bacterium RBG_13_37_8
TATGATGTTGCACACAATATTGCGAAGATTGAAGAGCATCTCATAGAAGGAAAGAAGAAGAAAGTATGCGTGCATAGAAAAGGAGCTACGAGAGCATTTGGGCCGGGCAATCCTGTACTTCCGTC
>MFGW01000183.1:1865-4998 GCA_001780385.1 Candidatus Fischerbacteria bacterium RBG_13_37_8
GGTAGATGTGGTTCATAAAGCAGGACTTGCTACTAAGATAGCACGGCTTCGTCCCCTTGGTGTGGTAAAAGGATAGGGGACAGTATTATTTTTTGGCGGCAGGTTCTTTTGTTATTCCGTATTGCGCTTTTACTGATTCTTCAATTTCTTTCAGAATATCAAGATTTTCCTTGAGAAATTTCTTTGCATTCTCACGACCCTGGCCGAGCTTATTGTCTTTATACGTGTACCATGCTCCCGTTTTTTCAATGAGTTTAAATTCAGTGGCCAGATCAAGTAAGTCTCCTTCGCGGGAGATGCCTTCTCCATAAATAATATCAAAATCAGCCTGTTTAAATGGCGGGGCAAGTTTATTCTTCACTACTTTTACCCTTGTTCTGCTGCCGATATTATTTTCTCCATCTTTAATGGAAGCAATTCTTCTGATATCAAGCCGAAGAGATGCATAGAATTTAAGAGCACGCCCTCCCGTAGTGGTTTCATTAGAGCCAAAAAAGACGCCTATTTTTTCTCGTACCTGGTTAATGAAGATCAGGCATGTTTTCGATTTATGCACGATTCCTGCTAATTTACGAAGCGCCTGTGACATGAGACGAGCTTGTAATCCCATGTGCGAATCTCCCATATCACCTTCCAGTTCTGCTTTCGGAACAAGAGCCGCAACTGAATCTATCACTACCATATCAATGGCGCCGCTCCTGATGAGTGTCTCAGCAATTTCTAATGCCTGTTCACCGTAATCAGGCTGTGAGATTAATAAATTATCAATGCTCACACCCAGTTTCCGTGCATATTCCGGATCCAGGGCATGTTCTGCATCAATAAATGCAACAATTCCACCTTCTTTCTGAGCTTCAGCAATCGCATGAAGCGCAAGCGTTGTTTTCCCGGAAGATTCGGGTCCAAATATTTCAATCACTCTTCCGCGCGGTAAGCCTCCGATACCTATCGCCATATCTAAACTTACCGCACCCGTGGAAATTGTAGCGATGCCTTCAAGTCCTGTCTTGTCTCCAAGACGCATTACCGAGCCCTTTCCAAATTGTTTCTCTATCTGAAAAAGTGCCAGGTCTATTGCTTTTTTTCTGTCGTCTTTTGCTTCCATTTTTTACCTCACGCTAATTATCTATTTTATTGCTTCTATTGTCAAGCACATCAGCATAGCTAAGCTTCCCGGTATTCCTTTAAAACATTGTTGTAATAGGATTTACACCGAGCATATCCTCACAAGAGGGACTAGAGACTGGGGAATAGGGATTATTGCGTTTATGCAAGCATTATAAGGCAATTATTCCATCATTCCTTTAATCCATTTGCGTCGCCTGCGACGCTATGTTCTTATTAGCTGTTGCTCACTATTTTCCTTTTATCCTTATTCTATTATCTGCGGAAAATATTTTTTGTTGCTTTACATTCTCAGTATTCATCATATACACTTTACCTGATATGCTTATTGACGATGTTTCAAATAGAATAACTTTCGCTGAATTGATACATGCCGTTCGCAATGAACCATACAGTTTCATTATCGATAAATATCGGGAGGAGTACAGCCTGGCAGGATTTGCATTGTCGTTGCCGGATAAAAGCAATCTAATCACTACTAATTCAATTGATGAATTCGAAACAACTGCTGCCAATATCATAATCAATAGGCACAAAGCTTTTGAAAATACCAAGGAATACTTTTCAAATAATAGAAATGGGACATCCCATAATTCAATTCCCGCAGGTCCCGGCTGGTACGGTTATATTAGCTATAATTTAAATGCTCACCTGAATAAATGCCTGCAACCAAAACCATGCATTCATCCTTTGATTAATTTTATATACATGCCTGCAGTTTTCTATATTTCACATCACAATGAACAAATAGTGTGTCTGGCATATGATAAAAATACCTTAGAACATAGCCTTGCAATAATTAAGAATTCTCCTGTCAGGAAAAAACATAACTTTTCTTTAAAAAACGAATATGTGTATCCATTGGAGAAATACAAGCAAACAATAGAACAAATCAAGGAACATATCATCAACGGAGATGTGTACCAGGTTAATTTCACGCATCAAATGATTTTCTCATTTAAAGGTGATGAATTGGGATGTTATCTTGCCATGCGAGAGAGTTCACGATCAGCGCAAGGTGGATATTTTAAATTCAGTGATATGCACATATTATCATTTTCACCCGAGCGTTTCTTCAAGATAATGAATGGCAATATTGCATCATATCCCATCAAAGGTACTATGCCACGCTCATCAAATCAATCAGAAGATGAAAGTTATCGTTTGGCATTGCAAAAAAGTGCTAAAGATCATGCAGAACATATCATGATAGTAGATTTAATAAGGAATGATCTCGGTAGAATTAGCCGTATTGGATCAGTCCATGTTGAAGATTTATGCAACATTGAATCATTTGAAACGGTGCATCATATGGTAAGTTGCATACGCGGCACATTGAATGATAATCTCTCTGTTTCTGAACTATTGAAAGCAATTTCCCCAGGTGGTTCCATAACAGGTGCGCCAAAAATTGCCGCAATGAAAATAATTGACGAGCTGGAAGATTACAGCCGCGAAATTTATACAGGCAACATTGGTTATATCATTCCTGAAAAAAATATTCTTGATTTCAATATTGCAATCAGAACATTGCTTATACACAAAGGACAAGCATCATACGCCGTAGGAGGAGGAATAGTATTTGATTCTGACCCCTGCAAAGAATACGAGGAAACACTTATTAAAAGCCGCATTTTGAACCTGGCGGAATAGGGACTGGGGAATGGCGAAGCATTTCGAACTATCTGAACATTTTTCCGAATTATTCCCCAGTACTAAGCTAATTTCGTTTACTTCTTAGAGACTTTAGAAAGCTGCAAAAAAGCCTGCTTCCCTATTCCCCAGTCCCCAGTCCCTATTCTATTGACAGAAAGGGAAATATCTATTATTCTAATTTAGAATAACAGTTATGAAAAAAAAGAAAATATTGATAGTAGATGATTCAAAAACTTTTGTAATATTTGAAGAATTATTACTTTCAAGTTTAAAGTGTGAAACAATCAAGGCATATAATGGTGTGGAGGCTATTCAAAGAGTAAAGACAGAGCATCCTGATTTAATGTTGTTG
>MFGW01000183.1:5030-12152 GCA_001780385.1 Candidatus Fischerbacteria bacterium RBG_13_37_8
TGTGTGTCGTATTATTAAAAATGATCCTGCTCTTAACTCTATACCTATTATTATTATCACATCGCACGGAGATGAAAAGGAAACATGTCTTAAAGCAGGCTGCAACGAAGTAATAACAAAACCTATAGAAAAAAAAGTACTTGTTGCGATAGTAAAAAAGTATATATAAAAAGCCATGCAATTCTGAGAGGGAAGAATGAATATGTTCAAATCATCACAAAACAAGAACTATTATATTCTGTTTTACCATGCAGCGGTGCTGCTAATTGCATTAGGTTTACTGGTTGGTTGTACCAAGCCGGTTGTATATCATGGAAAAGAAGTAGGTGGTGGAATGAATTTTCTTTCTATCGATGATGAGGTGAGTTTGGGGAGACAGGTCGCAGAAGAAATAGAAGCAACGATGCCAATGCTTCAGGATTACGATATACATGATTATATTAATGACATTGGGTACACGCTGGAGTTGACGGCAAAAAATGCAGGATTTCCTCAGTTTAATTATCAATTCCAAGTGGTAAATGATGATGTTATAAATGCTTTTGCTCTGCCCGGAGGGTACATTTATATTCACCGCGGATTATTGCATCAAATAGAAAATGAAAGTGAAATAGCAGGTGTGCTGGCACATGAAATGGGACATGTGATAGGGCATCATGGTGCGGAAATATGGTCCAAGATGATATTACTCAGCGGCATAATAATTGCCGCAACTGAATCAATACCTGATAAGCATAAGAAATGGAAAACAGTAGCACAAATTGGTGGAGGATTTGCTCTTGTATTTACACAATTAAAATATTCACGCGATGCTGAGCGGGAAGCTGATTTTATAGGTGTGCATTTATTGCGAGAAGCAGGTTATAATCCTGAAGGTATGGTCACCTTGTTTCAAAAGTTTGATAAAATGAATAAAAGTTCGCCTTCTGCTTTTCAGACATTTTTCTCATCGCATCCCACACCAGCCGAAAGAATAAAAAATACCGAAAAAGAAATTAACAGCATAAATGATAAATCAATGCTTGTCACCACGACGAAAAATTTCAGTGAAATGAAATCTGAGCTTGAAAAATTACCACCGCCGCCCAAGAAGAAAAAATGAAACAGGGAACAGAAATTAGGATTTGCTGACCACTGTTCCCTATTTAGTACTTGCTATTCCCTGTTCCCTGCCCACTGTTCCCTATTGTCCATTTATTGTTATTCCTATTGACTTAAGAGAGGGTTTATGATACTTTAGCGTTTCATAATGGGGATTTGTGTCCTTATTAATCATATAAAAATGTATTAACAAGGGAACACTGAACCTGATAAACGTTAAAAATAATAGTGAGCATTGACCATCCTCAAAATATTCATGCTTGTTTTTTTCTGACCACTGGTCACTGTCCACTGATTTATTTAGGAGGACGATAAATGATAAGAAAAGGAAGATTTGTATTTACTTCTGAGTCTGTTACAGAAGGTCATCCTGACAAGATAGCGGATCAAATTTCAGATTCGATACTGGATGCAGTACTGGAACAAGATCCGATAGGACGTATTGCAGTTGAAACATTAGTAACAACGGGGCTGGCATTCATAGCAGGTGAAATATCAACTACCTGTTACGTGGATTTTCCAAAAGTAGTAAGAGAAACGATAAAACAAGTTGGCTATACGAGAGCAAAGTACGGGTTTGATTATGAAACATGTTCAGTAATTTCATCAATTCAGGAACAATCTCCGGATATTGCACTTGGAGTAGATAAAGGTGGAGCCGGTGACCAGGGAATGATGATAGGTTATGCATGTACAGAGACAGAAGAGCTCATGCCAATGCCAATTATGCTTGCTCATAAATTAGTGAAGAAACTATCCGAGGTAAGAAGAATGGGCGTTCTCGAATACCTGCGACCTGACGGTAAATCACAAGTCACCATTGAATATGAAGATTCCAAGCCAATCAAAGTTGATGCCGTAGTACTTTCAGCTCAGCATAGTCCAACTATTGATTATAAAATATTGCAGGAAGATTTAATGGAAAAAGTAATAATGACAACTATTCCTGCACATTTAATGGATAAAAATACAAAGATTTTCATAAATCCTACAGGACGATTTGAGCAAGGTGGACCCAAAGCTGACACGGGTGTAACCGGGCGTAAAATTATCGTCGATACGTATGGTGGAAAATGTGCACATGGAGGAGGTTGTTTCTCCGGAAAAGATCCTACAAAAGTAGATCGTTCAGCAAGTTACATGGCGCGATATATAGCAAAGAATATTGTTGCGGCAGGTTTAGCTGACCAGGTAGAAGTACAGCTTGCATATGCAATTGGTGTTGCGGATCCGGTTTCTATATCCGCCAATACATTCGGAACAGCAAAAATCCCAGAAAGTTCCATTGTAAAAATCATACAGGAGATCTTTCCTCTTACTCCAAAGGGAATTATTGAATGTTTAAATCTAAGACGACCCATTTATGCAAAGACGGCTGCTTTCGGTCATTTTGGCAGAACCGAGCCTGAATTTACATGGGAAAATCTTGATAAAGTTGATGATATTAAAAATATGAGCAAAAGCTTATAAGAATTAAGTGAGGTTATTTCATGGAATATGATATTAAAGATATAGGTTTAAGTCAGAAAGGAAAAGACCGGATTGAATGGGCGGAACGTTGGATGCCCGTTTTAAAACAAATAAGAGAAACTTTTATAAAATCACAGCCTTTAAAAGGACTAAAGGTAGCAGCCTGTTTGCATGTCACCACAGAGACTGCCAGTTTAATGCTTACCTTGAAAGCGGGAGGTGCTGATATTCGGTTATGTGCTTCCAATCCATTATCCACACAAGATGATGTAACTGCAGCATTGGTGAACGAATATGAGATACCGGTATTTGCGATCAAGGGTGAGGATAATGAAACGTATTACAAGCATATCAACGCAGCATTGGATTTTGGACCCCGTATTACAATGGATGATGGGGCAGATCTCGTTTCAACAATTCACAGCAGCAAGCAGCATCTTTTGGAAAATGTTATAGGCGGAACTGAAGAGACAACAACTGGTGTGCTCAGATTAAATCAAATGGCGAAACAATCCGTTCTAAAATATCCCATCATAGCGATTAATGATGCTCTCACGAAACATTTTTTTGATAACCGGTACGGAACAGGTCAAAGTACCATAGACGGCATCTTGCGTGCAACGAACATTTTGTTTGCCGGCATGTCAGTAGTAATAGCAGGATATGGTTGGTGTGGCAGAGGAGTTGCAATGAGAGCAGAAGGCATGGGCGCTAATGTAATTATCACGGAAGTTGATCCTCTCAAAGCACTCGAAGCAGTAATGGATGGTTACAGTGTCATGCCAATGCATGAAGCAGCTTCAGTGGGTGATGTTTTCATAACCGTGACAGGCAATAAAAGTGTATTGCGAAAAGAGCATTTCGAAAAAATGAAAGATGGTGCTATTATGGCGAATGCCGGTCATTTCAATGTTGAGATCAATATTTCACAATTAGAGCAAATATCATCTACCATGAGAGACAGCAGGGAGTTTGTTAAAGAATACACGCTCGCAAACGGCAGACGGCTCTACGTTCTTGCAGATGGCAGATTAATTAATTTAAGCAGTGCAGAAGGTCATCCTTCACAAGTTATGGATATGTCATTTGCAAACCAGGCTCTTTCCGTCGAATATCTCCTCAAACATGGAAATGAATTAAAACCAATAGTGTTCAAAGTACCGGATGCCATCGACCATGAAATTGCAAGATTAAAACTGAAAGCACTCAATAAAAACATTGATGCACTTACCGACGAACAAATTAAATATATAAATACATGGGAAGAGGGTACATAATATCATTGTACCGCGTTCTGTATGCAGTGGTTTGAAGAAAAAAACGAAACGTTTGGTATTCTTCTGAATATAACATCCAGGGAAGAATATTCTTCTCCTTTTCAAAAAATTGAAGTCCTCCATTCTTTGCAATACGGGAAAATTCTTGTCCTGGATGGTCTTATTCAGACTACCGAAAAAGATGAATTTATTTACCACGAAATGCTTTCACATATTCCCATGTTGGCTCATCCGTCCGCTGCCGATATCCTGGTCATCGGTGGCGGCGATGGCGGAGTTGTTCGCGAAATCTGTAAATATAATAATACACGCGTTACACTGGTGGAAATTGACCAAATGGTTATTGAGGTATCACTAAAAGAATTCCCCTCCATCAGTTCGGCTCTGAAAAATGATAACGTCTCGATAATTTACGAAGACGGCAGCACTTTTATCAAAACTAAAAAAAATGCATATGATATTATTCTCGTTGATTGCTCTGACCCGGTTTCACACTCTGCCAGTCTCTTCAAAGAACAATTCTTCATTGATGTTAAAGAAGCCCTGAAACATGACGGCGTCTTTGCTTTTCAAAGTGAATCCCCTATAGCACATTTGGATTTTCTAACTCAAACAAGAAAAGTTCTTCTGCGATTTTTCCCCATCGTCAAACATTACTTCGCTCCCATCCCTACTTACCCCACAGGTTTCTGGAGCTTTACTTTTGCCTCGTTCCAGTATCAGCCGTCTTTAAATACTCAGACTAAAACAATACTTCAATCACTTCAGACCAAATACCTGAATCAAGAAATTTACGAAGCCTCATTTGCCATGCCTGATTTTGTCAAGCAGGCATTACAATAATTCGCAACAACTACTAACGAACAATAATTTCCTTGTTCATTAGCTTCAATATCACGATAACTAAAATAACAACGATCAGTATCCCGATTATTATTGCTACTGAATCTCCTGTAGGCACAACCTGGTTAATGTTCAACGCTAATTTATGAACTTCCTCTTGATTAAGCTGCTGAAGTATGGAATGTACCTCGTCCGTTTTCATCCCATAATCTGTTAACACTTGCGCAATTATCTGACTCTCTAATTGCTGCTGAACATCCTGCCAATTCTTCCCGTAATCTTTTGCAGAAAGCACTGGTGATATCTCAGCATTGCATGTTTTATAACCCAATGCAAACAAACAAAAACTCGTCAGTACCACATAAATAATTATGGTGTTCCGTAATATTCTCATCTTGCCTCCTTTATTATTAAAAGAGAATTATATTGTATACCAATTCATAAAAATATTGCAAGCCCAAAATTGGGAATAGTCCCTTCGTCGGAAAATTCTTGCATTTTTGGCATTTCTTCTTCGTGCTCTTCGTGAGCTTCGTGGTTTATTCTTTTTGGTTCCGACTTGTTTTGGGTGGGGAATGGGAAATAAGGTTTGCCATTTATTATTATCATTATTGATAGTGTTTGTAAACTCATCTTAGATGACTATCGTTTCATTGCTGGATTGTACATAAATTCATCTCTTTTTTCTTGAAATAACTTCATCAATCTCCCTGTAATATCACCCGGACAAACATAGCCAATTTTTTTTGTATCTATTTGAGCAACCGGCATTATTTCTTTCAAAGTACTGGTAATGAAACATTCATCAGATTCAAGCATTGATTCCTTACCAAAAAAACCTTTGTTGCATTCAATTCCTGCTTGCTCCGCCAGCAGACATACAATATCCCTCGTAGTGCCTTTCAGTATTCCTACTTTTTCATCAGGCGTATAGAGCACCCCATCTTTTACCCAGAAAACATTAAATGTCGTGCCTTCCGCAACATAATCATCTATGCTTAATAATAATGAATCAAATGATTTCTTCTTGATCGCTTCCCTGTAAGCCAGAAAATTATTAAGTAAATTCAATGATTTTATAGCTGGACTAAGACATTTGGGTGAATTTCTTCTTGCTTGCGCTATCACCAGAGAAGCTCCTTTTTCATACAAGTCCTGAGGAAATGGTTTATACTTTTCAACAATAATTATCAAAGTCGATGATTGGTTTTCACACGGATTTAAATTAATGGGAGATATTCCTCTCGTTATCAATAATCTTACCATAGTATCACGATGCCCGGTTGCTTCAACTGTTTTCATTATTTCATTATATAATTCATCGCTATTCATTGAAAAAGGTATTTCAAGTCCGGCAAGGGAAGATTGCAATCTTCTGAAGTGTTCATCATATAAAAACAATCGGCCATCATATGTCCGCAGAGTTTCATAAATACCATCACCGTATAAAACAGCTCTATCAAAAACACTTATTCGAGCTTCTTCCGGAAGGAATACCGTTCCATTAATGTTAACACGTGTGCTCACTTTTTACGCTCCCATTAATTGATAATTGGCAACAATGCTTTGCAAAATGCAGCAATTTATGTAATGTGTTTTCAAGGTTAATACGGGCTTCTTCTATTTTTTCTTTATCTTTTGTTTCTTCCACAAACAAAGGTTTTCCTATAACAATCCACACCGTAGAGAAAGGATACGGAATTTGGAATGCATCCCAGCTCTTCAATTCAATTTTTTTCTTAGCAAGTGCAATAAAAGGCAGAATTGGATGTCCTGTTTTCATTGCAATCCATATAGGTCCTGGTTGTACTATATACCGTGGCCCTCGTGGCCCATCAATTGTAAAGGCAACAGATGTTCCTCTTTCTGCGTGCTGTCTCATTTCTACTAAACCCCTGATAGCATCTTTTGAACTTGAGCCTCGCACCGGTATATAACCAAATTTCTTTATAATGCGCGCTGTGTACTCGCCGTCAAAATTTTGACTCGTTAACACTGCTATATCTTTTTTGCGCCAATAATATGTTGCCATAAAAATACCATTATGGTAAAAGGCAAAAATAACACTTTTTCCTTCTTTGATTAATTCCTGGTAATATTCTAAACCGACCACTCTAAATTTCAATGTTCGGTTAATCAGATGCACTGCTATTCTACCTATTATTGCGATTAACCATAATTTCACATTTCTCATTTTACTGATCACCTGTCATTAAATATGATTTATTAAATACTTCTAAAATTAAGCCGGAATTAAGTCCAGGAAAACAAACAACCGTTAGCTTAATATTCTCTGTTTTCAAATTATTTAATTATATCCTTTCCCCACGCTAAGTCAAGCTACATGGGAAAGGGATTGGAGCCCCATTCCCTACTCCCTAGTCCCCAGTTTCTAGTCCCCACGGCATCGTCAAAGTCGGCGCAAGACGAA
>MFGW01000183.1:12170-16316 GCA_001780385.1 Candidatus Fischerbacteria bacterium RBG_13_37_8
AAGAAATTGAACATCTGAATAACGTTAATATAATGTTGCACTTGCGCCGACTTTGACGTATCCGTGTTCTAGTCCCTTACTTTGTTGACTTAAAACACTAATTGCTTTAGAATTTTGCATTACATGCATTCGCAGAAATAATACATGAACGTATTACTAATTAATCAGTATTTCCATCCTGATATTTCCGCTACCTCTCTCATTATCACTGATCTTTGCATCGAATTAACACGGCATTTTAATATCAGCGTACTATGTGGTACTCCCAGTTATAATCCTGCCGAATCATTAACTTATAAATCTTTCAAATTTTATACATACAAAGATTGCAGGGTGATGCGAGTATGGAATACTTCATTTTCCAGAAGAACTTTCAAGGGACGAATTCTTAATTATCTTACTTTTATGTCAACAGGTTGTTTAACGGCTCTCCTGCTTAAGAAAAGTAATGCAACTTTTGCAATGACTGATCCACCCTTTGTTGGTTTTATTGCTTATATGATCAATAAAATAAAACGTGTACCATATGTGGTTACACTCCAGGATATACATCCCGATATAGAAATACATACTGGTTTACTCAAAAAATCTTTTCTTGTTTCAGCCTGGATAAAATTAAATAAGTTGATTTTTAATAATGCTGTATATGTCATAGTCCTGGGAAATACCATGAAAGATTACCTTAAAGATGCCTATGGGTTAGCTCCAGAAAAAATCAAAGTCATTCCAAATTATTGCGATGATAAAATAATAACACCCCAGCCCAAACAGAATAAATTTCTTAATGATAAACCTTTCAAAGATAAATTCATCATTACACACTCCGGCAACATGGGGCTTAACCAGGATCTTCATATTATTATTGAATCAGCAAAATTATTGAAGGATAACCAGGACATAGCATTTGTCTTCATTGGAGATGGGGCAATGAAAGAAAGGCTTCTCGCTTCTGTGAAAAATAATGCATTGAGCAACATTCATTTCCTTCCCTATGAACAAAAAGAGAATCTGCCATTTTCACTTTCAGCGGCTGATGTACATTTAATTACACTGGGAAAAGGATTGACTCGTTATATTCTTCCCTCAAAACTCTATGGCATCATGGCAGTCAGCAGACCTATTATAGCCTGCATAGACAATGATAGTGATGTTGCACATATAATTGAAGAAGCTCAATGCGGCTTAGTTATAGAACCGGGAAATCCTGAAACGCTGGCTAATGCAATAAGCTGGATGTATAAAAACAAAAATGATTTGCCTGCTCTCGGGGAAAATGCAAGACAGTACCTTGAAAATAATTTGAGAAAAGCTCACGTTATTGAAAAATACAGAGAACTGTTTTTGAGCATCTCCTCTCGCGTATCATTGTGAGTTTGCCGGAGGCAAACGTAACAATGCCCTCCCTGCGTCATTATGAGCATTCCGGAGGAATGAGTAATAATCCCCCTAGCAGACTATAAGAAGCAAATACGTTACGGATTATTACGTCCCGTTAACGTGGAACTCATAATGACATGGCATCCGGATCTGCTCCTACTATTCTTTATCGTGTTCATCTGTCTTAGGACCTTTTGACGGCTTCAATACCTTTGAATATTCTTTTAATTTACTATCAACGCGCCAATGAAAACTATCTACTTGATAGGTACCATCCGCTTCTTTTTTTCCGGGTGTCATATCAGCAAAAATTTCAATCACATCATCGATATTTTCCACACTGTAGATATGAAATTTTTCTTCTGCAATACTTTGAATTACTTCTTTCCTCAGCATAAGATTTCTTACATTTTTAGAAGGAATCACCACACCCTGTGAACCTGTTAATCCTTTTTCTTTACAGACAAAATAAAAACCTTCAATTTTTTCATTTACTCCGCCTATGGGCTGTATTTCACCTTTTTGACTGAGGGAGCCTGTAATAGCAAGATCTTGTCTAATAGGTACCTCAGCCAGACTCGAAAGAAGCGTAATAAGTTCAGCACCTGAGGCACTGTCTCCATCAATCATTTCATAACTCTGTTCGAATGCCATACTTGCAGAAAGTGTGAGCGGTTTATCATGCGCATATTGTTTTCCTAAATATCCGGTTAGAATCAGTACACCTTTATCATATGTCGAACCGCTTAAGCGTGCTTTCCTCTCTATATTTATCACTCCTTCCTGACCTACAAATGTTGCACATGTTATCCTGCTTGGCTTGCCAAACATATAATCACCAAGGTCATAAACAGCTAACCCGTTAATCTGACCTATCTGTTTTCCTTCTATTTCTATAATAAATGTGCCATCAACAATCATTTCTCTCATTTTTGTTTCGATGCGGTTAGAACGCATTATTTTTTCTTCTATTGCTTTTTCGACAAATTCTTCGGTAACTTTTTCCTGTCCTGCGACGGAAGCCCAATATGATGATTCCTTTGCAACATTTGATATCTGTCCTAAACGAATGGATAATTTATTTTGATCACCCGCTAAACGTGAACTATGTTCAACTATCTTGGCAACGGCTTCTTTGGTAAATGGTTTTAATTTTTTTTCCTGGCACATTGTAGTGATAAAGAACGCATACTTATAAACATTCTCCATATCTCTATTCATTTCAATATTAAAATCAGCTTTTACCCTGAATAACTTGACAAAATCTTCATCATAAGAAAGCAACAGGTGATATATATAAGGATTCCCAAGCACGACAAGTTTTAAATGTATAGGGATTGGTTCAGCTCTTATTGCCGTAGCGCCAGCAAGACCATAGAGTTGTCCTATATCTTCAATTCTTGCCTGCCCCGTTTCCATGGTTCGCTTCAGCGTATCCCAGACGAAAGGATAGCGGAGCGCATCTAACGCTTCAACAACAAGAAAACCGCCATTCGCTTTTAAAAGTGAACCTGCACGTATCATGGAAAAATCAGTTACAAGTATCCCCATCTGCATGCGACGTTCTATGCTCCCAAATAAATTTACAAAGGTAGGATTATGTTCGAATACTACCGGCGCTCCTTGACCTTCACTATTATCTACTATTACATTTACATCAAAAGCGGACAAAGCAGAGGAATATCCTTTTGCCATGAGTTGATGAGATTCTTTTTTTACTCCTACTATCTCTTCCAAATGCTGCAAGGCAAATTGCATAGCATCATTCAAATATTCAATTACATTCTTTGCTGCAGCATATTTCTTGATAAGTTCTGCAAACAATGGCTCTAATGCAAAGGATGCTGTATCTTTTTTTAATTGCTCAGCTCTTGATTTAGCTTCACGTTCAAGCAAAGCTATCTGATGAGCTATTTCCCGTATTGATTGATCAATCTTGTCTTTCTTGTCAAGAATTTCTTTCTTTTTTTCATCTTCTAATTTCTCATAATCTTCTTGTGTGATCGGTTTCCCGCGGTACATGTATACACTTTGAATTCCTGAGGTCGTTGCTTTCAGTTGAAAATTATCCATCAGGGCTTTCTGCTGAGCAATCTGAAATAATTCCTGGCTTTTACGGTCAAGATCTTCAATGATTGACTGTTGCTCTTCCTGGTATTGTTTACTCTCAAATACTTTCAAAAGTGAATCTTTTACCGTTTTAAGCAAATCTTTCATCTCACGTTCAAATACTTTTCCTTCACCTGCGGGAAATGATAATGCCTTCGGTTCAAATTCATTCTTAAAATTATTCACAAAACACCAATCCGGCGGTTTTGGCAATTTTTTAGCATATTCACTTAAAATATTTTTAATAAGTGTCGTTTTTCCTGTTCCAATCGGTCCTGCTACATAAATATTATACCCCGGACAATCCATTCCAAGTCCAAATGTAATTGCATTAATTGCTCTGTCCTGTCCAATATATTCAGATAATGGTTTTAATTCTTCCGTGGTTTCAAATGTCAGGGTTGCTATATCTACTTTTCTATATACATCTTTTGGCCCTAATTTTACCCATGCCATTGTTTTCCTCCAGGTAATACGTTTTTATCCTGTTTCTTTTATTTTCCGAATTTCTTCTGTTAAAAGCGGAATTACTTCGAACAAATCCCCCACGATACCGTAGTTAGCTATTTTGAATATGGGCGCTTCTGGATCTTTATTGATCGCAACAATCCATTTCGCGGAGGACATCCCTGCAAGATGTTGAATAGCGCCTGATATTCC
>MFGW01000183.1:16363-18516 GCA_001780385.1 Candidatus Fischerbacteria bacterium RBG_13_37_8
TATTATCGAACGTAATGATTCTGCTTTACAAACAGGTGAAATTTGTTCAAGCGGCACTTCTTTCGGTTCACTATTTTCTTTGACCGGAAATATATTTGGACGAAGCAATGCCATTTGAGTTTTTGTGTTTTGATTGCCTACTTCCGCCAGCAATTTGCCGGAATATACAGGTCTTACTCCTATTAACTGATTATCATTTTCCAACTGCAATCCTATGCAATCAGAGTATAATGAACTTTTCAATTTTCCTGCAAGGCGAGGCACAAAATCTTTACTGATGATAGTTGAAGCCGCAAGAAAAAGTTCTGCCTGTTCTTTTTCTATTACCGAGGCAAATTGTGATGCATATAATTCGGCTGCATACCTGTCAAACAGAGAATCAGTACCTATATATACTTTATCAGCCAGACTTAATGCTTTATCAGATGCAAGGCTGGCAACAGCAGAGCCTAGCATAACTGCAATAAGATTTCCATTCGTCGCATCCGCTATTCTTCTTCCCTCAGTCAATGCCTCCAGTGAAGCTCTTCTTATTTTATTATCTTTTATTTCAATAAATACTGCTATTTTCATAATTAACTCCTGGCTTTATCAGCCAGTATCACCTCCTTAAAAAATAAGTGATCAGTGGCCTGGGAATAGTGGTCAGTGAACACTTGGAATATCTTTTGGTCCGCCTTAAGGGACATGGCGACTCCTTATTATAATAGTTTTGCTTCATTCCGAAGAAGGTCAATAAGTTGAGCAACTGCCTCTTTCGGTTCTCCCGTTATCACTTTTCCTTCAGGTCTTGCCGGGGGCGGCATCAACTTTCGGAATACTACCTTGGAACCGGCTTCTCCAACTTGCTCGAGAGTGAATCCAAGATCATTAATAGTCATTTCTTTGATTGGTTTTTTCTTGGATGCCATTATTCCCTTCAGTGTAGGATAGCGTGGTTCATTTAATCCTTTTTCTGCTGAAATTACTGCCGGAAGCATAATCTCATTTACTGCAACACCGCCTTCTACTTCATATTGCGCCAGCGCCTTATTTTCAGAAATCAATTCAAATTTTGTCACAACAACTACTTGCGGTAAATTAAGAAGCTCGGCAACCATTGCCGGTACCTGTGCATTATCACGGCCTACACCTTGTTTCCCAAATAAAACCATATCAAAGGGAAGTGTTTTTATTGCTGCAGCAAGTATACTTGCTGTAACCAAGGAATCTGAAGTCTCAAATTCATCACATTTTACATGAATTGCATCATCAATACCCATAGCCAAACATTGCCGCAATGCTTGTGAAGCACGTTCCGGTCCAAAGGTGATAACAGTTGTTTTTCCACCTTTTGCTTCTTTTATCCGCAATGCTTCTTCTACAGCATATTCATCAAAAGGACTTACTACCAGGTCTACATCCGTTAAATCAATAGATTTTCCATTGCTCCCAATTTTTATTTTCGCTGCCGTATCAGGAACCTGTTTTATGCATATAATTAATTCCATCCTGTCCTCCATTATTCTTCATATTTTTTAAATAATAAACAAGCATTTGTGCCGCCAAATCCAAATGAATTAGACATAGCATAGGTAATAGCACGTTTTATCGATTTATTTGCCGTATAATTTAAATCACAATCAGGATCAGGCGTCTCAAGATTTATGGTTGGTGTTATTACCTGGTGCTTCACACTAAGCACCGTAATTGCAGCTTCTATTCCGCCGGCGGCACCTAATAAATGTCCGGTCATTGATTTAGAAGAACTTATATTAAGTTTATGCGCATGTTCATTAAATGTTTTTTTAATGGCTAATGTTTCAAATTTATCGTTATACGGTGTTGAAGTACCATGAGCATTAATATAATCAATCATCCCCGGCTCTACCTGGGCATTTTTTAAACAAGCTTTCATAACCCTAATTGCACCACTTCCATCTTCACAGGGAGCAGTTATATGATAGGCATCTCCTGACATGCCATAACCTATAATTTCAGCATAAATAGAAGCACCTCTGGCACGCGCCTGCTCTAATTCTTCCAGGATTAAAATACCGGAACCTTCCCCTACTACAAAACCATCCCTGTTCAAATCAAAAGGCCGGGATGCTCTTTGAGGATCATCATTTCTCGTAGACAGAGCTTTCATTGCACAAAATCCACCTATTCCC
>MFGW01000183.1:18688-25628 GCA_001780385.1 Candidatus Fischerbacteria bacterium RBG_13_37_8
AAATAAATCTATTTTCCTGATTTCCTTTGGATTTATAAAGCGCGTTGCGTCAAAATTTTTAACTTCTCCTGCTATTTGAGTCGAAAAACCAGTAGTGTCAAATCTGGTTATGAGACCTACTCCACTCTTGCCTTCCAGCAATGCTTGCCAATTATTCTCTAAACCTATTCCTAATGGCGTAATTAATCCTATCCCCGTTACTACTACTCTTCTTTTCACCGTTGCCTCCTCTGCACAATACTATCTATGCAGTTGCTTTTTTCTGCTTTATGAAATCAATCGCTTCTCCAACTGTTGTTATTTTAGCCATGTCCTGATCTTCAATGGTGATTTGAAAAGCATCTTCAAACGCCATTATTAAATCCATTGTTTCTAAAGAGTCTGCTCCTAAATCATTAAATTTTGAATCTAAACGTACCTGTTCAGCATCAACTTTTAATTTATCGACTACCAAACTCTTTACTTTTTCTTCTATTTCCATAATTAAATTCCTCCTAAAAAAGTGGTCAGTGGTCAGTGATCAGTAAGGACGAACCTTGTGTTCGTCAGCTTTTTTGCTCGCACGCTTTCGGCGTACTCACAAAGGATTACATGTATAATCCACCATTTACATTTATGACAGTTCCTGTTATGTAACTTGAAATAGATGACAAAAGAAATATTACCACATTTGCAACTTCCTCGCAATTGCCAAATCGATTCATTGGAATATTTTGTAAAAATTTATCTTTGATTTCCTGCGCTATCTTTTCTGTCATCGTAGTAGTAATAAATCCTGGTGCTATTGCATTCACGCGTATATTATGACCTGCAACTTCTTTGGCAAGCGATTTAGTAAATCCGATAACTCCTGCTTTGGATGCCGCATAATTTGTCTGCCCAATATTTCCCATTAATCCTACTACCGAACTCAGATTTACTATACTACCTTCTTTTTGCCGGAGCATATGCCGGACTGCATACTTGCTTGTCAAAAACATGCTCGTTAAATTTATATTCATTACCTGCACCCAATTATCAGTACTCATTCTTATAATAACATTATCACGTGTTATACCTGCATTATTTACTAAACCATATATGCCATCATAAGCATTTATTACTTTTTCAAATCCAGCTTTTACCATCTCTTCATCTGCAACATTGATTGCATCAACCATACATTCATTTCCTGCCTGAGTCAGTTCCTTGCACAATTCCTGCGCTTTTTCTTCAAGCACATCCCAGATAACTACTCGCGCATTATGCCGTGCTAACATTCTGACTATTTCCGCCCCAATACCTTGTGAACCTCCCGTTACTACAATAACCTTGTTTTCTAAATCTGACATTATTTCTTCTCCTACTTTAATTCTATTAAACTGTTGAATGTTTCATCAAGACTCTTTCTATCCTGAATATTGTATGTTCTGCAATCGGGACAAATACGCTTTATTAATCCTGTCAACACTTTTCCCGGTCCTATTTCAACAAAGGTATCCACTCCTTTCGCTTTCATATTCATAATTATCTGGTACCATTTCACAGGGGCAGTTATTTGTCTGATTAAATACTTCTTCGCTTCAGAACTGACTTCGACTAATGAAGCATCCACATTATTAAACAGCGGAATTTTAAGATCCTTAAATACCGTCCGGTAGATATCTTCCTGCATTTTTATCTCGGCAGGTTTCATCAAAGGACTATGAAAAGGTGCACTTACCTTTAAAGGAATTACACGCTTGGCTCCTTTTATTTTTGCACGCTCAGATGCTTCATTGACCGCATTTGTTTCTCCTGAAATAACCACCTGGTCCTGCGAATTATAATTCGCAGGACTGACTATTTTATCTTTCAATTCATCCATACATATTTTGTCGACTTCATCAAGTTGCAACCCAATTATTGCAGCCATGGCTCCTTGACCTACAGGCACCGCTTCCTGCATGTATCTTCCTCTTTTTCGCACCAGTTGTACTGCTTCATTAAAGGCAACCGCTCCCGAAACTACCAGTGCCGTATATTCTCCCAATGAATGTCCAGCTACAAAATGCGCTTCTATTCCTTTATTGTCCAATAATTTCCATAATGCATAGCTTACTGTAAGAATCGCAGGCTGCGCATTCGTTGTCAGCGTTAATTCTTCCTCCGGTCCATAAAAACAGAGCCTGCTTAAAGAAAAATGCAAGGTTTCATCTGCTTCGGTAAATATACCCGCTATATCTTGCTCGTCCTCATAAATATCTTTTCCCATTCCGACATATTGTGAACCCTGTCCCGGAAATACAAATCCAACTTTCATGTATGCCTCCATATAATCAGTGATCAGTTGACAGTGAACAGTGATTAGTGGGCAGTGATCAGTAATCACTGACACTGTCGACTTTTTTATTGCTCAGTTTTCTTCTATTCCTTGTTTTTTCTGTCCCCTGTCCCCTGTCCCCTGTCCCCTGTCCATTGTTTTCTTACCATTTTAATAATACTCCTGCCCACGTCACGCCTGCTCCAAATGAAGCTAACAGTATCAAATCTCCTTTATCTAATTTATACGCACGGTTCAATTCATCCAATGCTATTGGAATAGATGCAGAAGAAGTATTTCCTATGCGGTCTATATTTGAATATAATTTCTCCATCGGTAAACCAAGCCGTTCTGCCACTGCAATGGATATTCGTTGATTTGCCTGGTGTGGAATAAAATATTTTATATCATCAATGCTTATCTTTGTTTGTTCCATTATTTCTCGTGAAACATTTTCCATGAATCTGGTTGCCACTTTAAATAATTCATTTCCTCGCATTTTTACAAAATGCATCTTGTTATTCAATGTTTCATGCGAGCTCACGTATCTCATGCCGCCGCCTGGAATATGGAGATAATCGGTGAAAGCGCCGTCGATATGCATAATAGTATGGACAATGCCCCGGTCGTCTTCTGACGGCATAATAACAGCCGCTCCTGCTCCGTCCGCAAAAAGAATACAAGTGGCGCGATCCTCCCAATCCATAACACGTGATAATAGCTCAACACCAATTACTAATATTCGTTTATACTTGCCGGTAAGTATGAATTGTTCAGCGACTGTAATTCCATAAAGGAATCCGGAGCATGCAGCTGCCATGTCAAATGCACCGCATGTATTCGCACCGAGACCATGCTGAATAAATGCTGCCGTGGATGGCAGTGGCTGATCAGGCGATATGGTAGAACATATTATTAAATCAAGTTCCTTCGGACTTACTTCAGCCTGTTCAAGCGCTTTCTTCGCTGCTTCCATCGCTAAAATCGATGTGTATACCCCTTCCGGTGCTATTCTTCTTTCTTTAATCCCTGTTCGCGTAGTTATCCATTCATCTGAAGTATCGACTATTTTTTCAAGATCTTGATTCGTTAATATTTTATCGGGAACATAACTTCCTGTTCCCACTATTCTTGCTCGCTTAATCATATATTTATTCTCGCTTTTTCTCTTGATTGTAATATTTTTTGTTGAATCGTATCACTCAATCTATGACTGGCAAAATCTTTTGCTACTCGTATAGCATTTTTTATTGCTTTCGCAGGTGAACGCCCATGACATATTATCGCAATGCCATCTACTCCCAGCATCGGCGCTCCACCATATTCTGAATAATCCAATCTTTTTTTAAAAGTCTTAAAAGCATTCCGTGATAACGCATATCCTAATTTTGTCCATACCGTCCGCGATAACTCTTCTCTTAACATTTTTTCTATTGCTTCTACCATGCTCTCCGATACTTTTAATACAATATTCCCAATAAATCCATCACATACTATCACATCAACTACACCTGCATATACATCCTTACCTTCTATGTTGCCAATAAAATTACAATCGGTGCTCTTGAGTGCCTTAAATACTTCTTTGGTTAATTCATTCCCTTTTATTTCTTCCTCTCCAATACTT
The DNA here is from genome assembly GCA_001780385.1 of Candidatus Fischerbacteria bacterium RBG_13_37_8. Classification (GTDB taxonomy): domain Bacteria; phylum Acidobacteriota; class HRBIN11; order MFGW01; family MFGW01; genus MFGW01. The sequence goes on from MFGW01000183.1 coordinate 22,597, forward strand.
AATAGACCTACACGCGGTTTCTCTATCTTTAATATTTCCTCTGCATATATTGAACCCATTATGGCAAATTGCTGCAAATGAAGTGCTTTGCAATCGACATTAGCTCCCACATCTATTAAAATTGAGAATCCTTTTAAATGAGGAATAAGTATTGCTAACGCAGGTCTCTCAACTCCCTTAAGCGTTCCAACTATTACTTTCATAATAGCTACCATGGCTCCTGTATTACCGGCAGATACCAACCCGTCTGCTCGCTTATCCTTAATTAGTTCAGCAGCAATTTTTAGCGATGACTTCTTCTTCTTCCTAACGGCATGCAAGGCGTCTTCATCCATTCGTATGGTTTCTTCCGCATGTATTATTTCTATGGCATCTTTTCTGCTCGAATACTTGCATAGTTCCGCCTCCAATGCTTTCTGTTCTCCTACTAATATTATCTTTATGCCATATTCCTCCGACGCCATCACTGCACCTAACACAGGATTCTCAGGCGCAAAATCTCCCCCCATCGCATCTACCGCTATCTTTACCTCTCTGCTTTCAACCATTCACGTACTCCGAGATCCGTCACTATTTCCCTTTCTTCTCTTCTGATAAGAAATATACTATCCCATCATACGAACCACAATAACTGCATATCCTGTGAGGTAATTTATATTCACTACACTTCGGACATATTACCAAATTGGGTGCCTCTAAAGCATGATGGCTTCTTCGTTTATTTTTCCTCGTTTTTGAATGTCTTCTTCTTGGATTTGGCATCGTTATTTCTCCTGCATTTTGTTTTATTGTTTATTTATTTATGAATCAGTTTCCTCAATGCATTCCATCTCTCATCTGATCCCTTCTCGCACTGACACTCTTCTTCATTTAAATTAACTCCACATTTACTACATAGTCCCTTACACTTTTCAGTACATATATTCTTTATCGGTACCATTAATAATATCTGCTCTCTTATTATTTCATGAAGCTCAATAATCTCTCCATCAAAATAAGAAACTTCTAAATCTTTCTCGTATAATCTCACTTCTTCTTTATCGGCAGGACAATATATTATCGGTAAATATATAAGGCTAAATGATCCCGCTATTTTTTGCGTGTATATCCGGCTACACCTGTCGCACATTAATTCTACCTCTCCCGATAATGTGCCGTCTGCTTGTATCTTAAATTCATTCCCGGATATATTGCATGAAAATACTATCTCCCCCACTATTTTGAAATTGTCTTCCGCAAGGTCAATCTCCTCTGCTTTTATACTTCGAGTGACCTGGTATCCTTTTGGTCCTAAATTTTTAACATCAACACTTTCCCTGTAATATCCCATTGTTATACTCAATTATTCGACATATTCTTGTTCTATCGGCTCTAAGCGCTTAGCTATCAACCCTTAACTATCTCTTAACGAACAAAGATTAATAGCTAAAGGCTAACAGAATATTTAATAAATTCTTATAATTCATAAACTTATTTGTAAATTAGCATTATAGCTATTCTGCCTCATTTTGTCAACATAACGGTTATGAAATTGTATTGATTTATCATTTTGTTGTAAAATGCTTTATTCATTATTTTACTTGATTCATATGCTTAAAATTATTGGCGGTAAATGGAAAGGTTTATATATTACTACCTCCAAACATATTTCCTATAGACCTATCACATCATCACTTCGTGCCTCTTTTTTTAATTACCTCGGGGATTATATCAAAGAATGCTCTTTTCTGGATGGATTTGCCGGAACAGGTATCATCGGTTTCGAAGCACTCAGCAGGGGAGCCCGTTCATGCACATTTATCGAAAACAATAAAAATGCAGTCCTTCTCCTTAAACGTAATATTGCGGCACTGCATGCTTCTCAGGATGCTACCGTTCTGCCTATAAAAATCGAACATGTTCTCAGTCAAAAATTAATGAAATTTTCAAATATTTTAGGCGGGCACATAGACACAAAGACACTAAGACACAAAGGCCTTGAAAATTCTGAGGTATCTCTTATTAACAACAAAAATGTTCAAGATACTATCGTTTCATCAATTGATATTATTTTTATCGATCCACCGTTTCAATACCCGAAAGATAAGTTAGAATCCTTGCTTGATTCTATCACTTCAAACAATATCCTTCAGAAAAATAGCTTACTTTGCGTACGATATGAAAAATTCCATGGCAAAATTCTCGTCGATACTTCTCTCCTTAGATTTATCAAAGAATTTACCATGTCAGAAGCTTTCCTGGATATCTATCAATTGACTTAAAACTCCCCTATCTCACTTACTTGTCATTGTGAGTTTGCCGGAGGCAAACGTAACAATCCCTAACGGTGTATAAGTAGCATAGTCCGTTAAGGATTATTACGCTTTGCTTCGCAAAGCTCATAATGACACTCTCTATTTGTTTTTCAACCTTCTTATATACCTATAAAACATTTTATAAATATATCGTACCGGTATCACAAAAAGACGCATTAAATAAAATAAAAACAACGGCACTCTTAACTGCTCCCTCGAATAGTGCACATACTCGCGTGGTAAAAATATATAGTGCCAAAAAAGCGTTATAGAATTTTTAAATGTATCTGTAAGCTTAATTTGAAGTAATGCTGCATTCTTGCGATGCTGTAAATCATTGTAATACTCCAAATAATGAAATAAATACTCTGTAAAGAGTCTATATCTTGATGCAAAAGCTTTACTCCTTAAGTCTTTTGAAAATAACAACGGGGGCTCTAATTTAAATAAATCCTGGCTTATCTTTAAGGCAACCAGCAAATAATTATATGCTCCTATTGATTTCACCTGATGGGTCACTCGCTCCCAATCAAGACATTGTCCTACCGATAATAATAATGCATAAACATCGCTTATATTTCTTGCTTTGAATGGCATGAATGCATGCGCATATAAAGCGCTCATCAATTGCAAGTATAATTCATGATAATTATCCATTGCTTTCACATTGAAATGCTCATCCTTGAAATCAATAACAGTATCAAAAAAATCTCCCAGTTTATATTGAAAACAATGTGG
>MFGW01000183.1:25664-27401 GCA_001780385.1 Candidatus Fischerbacteria bacterium RBG_13_37_8
ATTCCACTTATTTGAAAAAAACATCGTATGATGAACATAGGGCATTTTTACTTCTTTAAAAGATTGGTTGCGTAATATCTGGACTGCCCTGTCATGCTCTCCTTGCATCAATAAAAAATCTATATCACCAATATCACGAAGATCTATTTTTTTATAAAATCTCTTAATAAACTGATAGCCTTTTAATACGATAAAATGAACATGTTCTTCCTCAAGCAACATCACCACTTCTTTCATTATATCGAGCCTGAGCGTATTTTTTGTCTTAATAATGAGAACACTTTTTTGCAAGCTGTCTAATATCGATTCATCGACAGTTGCCAGTTTCAAATTCATCAAGTTATTATAACAAAGTGCTGCAACTCCATTGGTATTAACCATAGAAAGAAATACAGACCAATTTTTTACAGAAGCTGCCAATGTCTCAATTTCATCCCTGCAATCCTCCAGGAGAAATACACCGCTCAACTTCAATAATAAAAGCTTTTCATGAAAATAAGAATCGTTCTTTAAAAATGAATAGTTTGAATTCATACCATACAATTAATCAACTACAATCAGGTTGCAGGATTAAAGCCTTTGCTTATTTTGTATCATTTTCACTGGAAAAGAGTCTTTCAATTGAAATATACATAAAGTAATCAGAGCCCCAAATATAAGGACTTTCTTTATAGATTCGCAACGCTTCTTCCAGTCTTCCATGCTTATAATACAGCTTGGCAAGTCCACTATAAGTTTGCACATTAATCGGATCTATCTCGAGTGCTTTTTTATACAGTATTTCAGCAGCATGTGACAACTCACCCATCTTTTGTGCACTTTCCGGAACAATCGTTTCTAAATCTAAGGGACTTGAAAAATCATTGACCCATTCTATGAGTTCAAATGCCTGGGCTAACCTCACCCAATAAATGGAATTGCTTGGTTCGCGAATAATTGCCTCAAGCAAATAATTTACCACTCCCTCTAAATGACCTTCCAACATTAGTCTCCATTGCGTATCCGCCACATACCGTTCATTTTTTAATTCGCTTATCGCATAATCAACTTCTTGAATGCAAGCACTGAGTTTCCTGTCAGCAACAATATAATAAGCAGCGGGTGATGTCTCGTCTCTTTCATAAAGTTTCATTTCTTCTTCATTAAAATTTTTTAAAACCGGAATTGGCCGTGAAGAAATGGCTAGTCTTTTGATGTCACAGAAAAGTGTTATTGCTGAAAAATACAATAAAATTCCGCACAACACTGTTGACATCACTATTGTAATAAGACTGAATCTCCTTTTGCTGTCGGCGTGTTCATAATTCATTGCGACTGCCAATCCCGTGGCTGCTAGTACAGTAAACAATACAGCAATAGCTCCTATCTGTAAATGAAAATCAACAATGCTTAAAAGAAGCATTATTGTTATTGAGGTTGCCAGGCTTAATAAAAATATTCTCTGTGTTTGACTATTCAGCGTGCGCCAGGTAGCAAATAATTTTTTATAATATAAAACAATCAGAAGCATAATTAAAATAAATGGCAAAAAACCATTTTCTGTAAAGAACTGCAAATAATCATTATGCAATCGTGTGTATCGATAGGCAATAAATGGTTGATCTTTTTGAAAAGCAAGAGGAAAGGTTGCTTCGCCTGTTCCTGCAATCCATTGATTACGAACCAAATTAGTTGTGCTTGCCCATGCATCAATTCGTGAAGCAAGTGTTCCGCCGCCTTCTAATTCATTTGCTAAGG
>MFGW01000183.1:27422-28823 GCA_001780385.1 Candidatus Fischerbacteria bacterium RBG_13_37_8
GCATCATCCCCATCCATAGTAAAATGCCCGCTAAAAGAAGAAAAAGAAGCATCGATAACACCACTATAAATATGCCACGGTCAAGTTTATGCACCATCACGGTTAAAAATAATAAAATCGCAATCGAACAAATCATCCCCATCCTCGATAAAGAGAAAAAAATCGCCACTATTATCATTATTGCAATAAAAGAATAAATTACCAGCAGAGGAAACCTGCTCTCCCTCGATGTTCTGAAATACTTGCCACGCCTCTGTATACAAAATATTATCCCAAGCGCTAACGGTAATATTAATAATTCAAACGCAGAAAAATTATTGGTATTATAAAATGGTGCAAAAAAAATAAATTTATCCGCATCTCGAAAAAATAAAATTTCTTCCTTGTTAATATAATGGTTCACAAAACCAATAAATGCAGTTATAAAACCACTTACCACGATAAATATAATCAGCCTCGAAGCATAACGCCGGCTTGAAATACTATAGAAGACAGTAACAAAAAGCATAAAATATGCTATCCATTTCATCATGCCAAGTTTCGATCTGTACGGTGCAATGCTTAACCTGGAAGGAAAACTCTCATCAAAATTCTTTAATGCTTTCTCTATAGATGTTTTTACCCAAAAATTTGAGAGCGATAAACTTTCGCTTATTTTATTAAATGTCTGGCTGAAATCATTCACTATCTCTTTCTTTTTTGGATTTAAGCTGTTTACCATATTTTGCGGCAAGGGAATAAGCTGTAAAACAAATATCAACAGTATAATTAGGATAAAAATCATTGCCGGAAAATGCATCAGTGAATAATTTTTATCAATGATCCCGCGAATAATTCCTATGAAACCAAGTATCGCAACAAGAATCTGCATTATTGCAAATGACCACACTTCAACTGTTCCGAAAAGAAACAAAGATGTAAGAATAAGAAATACAATAAGAAATCCTCTAATCATATAATCTCACAATATAAATTTGATTTTTCATGTTTGCCTATTATACCAGACTAGAGGGGAATAGTGAACAGGGAACAGGGGACAGGGGGCAGGGGACAGTATCAATTTCTACTGACCCCGACAACTGCCCACTGTTCCCTGTTCCCTGTCCCCGTCCCCTGCCCACTGATCACTGTCCCCTGCCCACTGTTCCCTGCCCACTGTTCCCTGTTCCCTGATCCCTGACCCCTGCCCCCTGCCCACTGACCCCTGCCCACTGACCCCTGCCCACTGTCCCCTGTTCACTGTTCCCTGTCCCCTGTTCACTGACCACTCTTGAAAAGAGGAGAGGAATAGCCTATAATGTGAACTGGTTTCGTGATACCGGAGAGGTGTCCGAGAGGCTGAAGGAGCACGCTTGGAAAGCGTGTGTGCCGTGTGAACGGTACCGTGGGTTCAAATCCCAC
>MFGW01000183.1:28832-30023 GCA_001780385.1 Candidatus Fischerbacteria bacterium RBG_13_37_8
CATTCACTCACTAATATATTTGCACAAATGTTCAAGCACGCAGTTACTTGTGCAATCCTGTTGTGATGCAGGATTAAGGAATGGCTGTGCTAAGCGGGGAGCTAGCGGTGCCCTGTACCTGAAATCCGCTATAGCAGGGCTGAATTCCTTTCTGAGAGACCCGGTTTGATAGCAGTTTCTGAAACAAAAAGCCGGCCTCGGGTCCTGTGCAATACAGGTTTACCGAACTCCGTCAGGTCCGGAAGGAAGCAGCGGTAAGTAAACCCCGTATGTGCCGCAGTAAACCTGAATCGCCGCTTTTGTGGAATGAACTCCATTAAATCATCCCGAAGTTAGGTGCACAGCCATTCGTTAAGAAAAGGATAATATTATGATTATGCTTGCACGTAAATGGAGACCTCAAACCTTCGATGAAGTTGCAGGACAAAATCCGACCGTTCAAACATTAAAAAATGCTATCTCCTTCAACCAGGTCGCACAGGCTTATTTATTCGCCGGACCTCGTGGCTCAGGAAAAACTACTCTCGCGCGTCTCCTCGCCAAAGCCATGAATTGTTCCAATGGTCCTACCGTCACTCCCTGCAATCAATGCCCTTCCTGTAAAGAAATTGCTTCCTCCAACTCCATTGATGTTATGGAAATTGACGGCGCCTCAAATAGAGGAATAAATGAAGTGCGCGAATTACGTGAAATAGCCCAATATATGCCCAACCGCGATAGATATAAAATTATTATTATCGATGAGGTTCATATGCTCACCGTCGAAGCGTTTAATGCCTTGCTAAAAATTCTTGAAGAACCTCCTCTCCATGTTATCTTTATCTTTGCTACCACCGAACTGAGAAAAGTCCCTGCCACTATTACTTCAAGGTGTCAGCAATTTGAATTCAGAAGACTGCATGAACATGAAATAAATGAACGGCTCCTTTATATTATACAGCAGGAAAATATCGCTATTTCAACTTCAGCACTTACCATGCTTCTGAAAGTATCAGAAGGAAGCTTAAGAGATGCCCTGAGCATATTAGATCAATTAATTTCTTATTCGGGAAATAATATTACTACTGACACCGTTATTAAATTGCTCGGTTTTCTAAATGTCGAACATCGATTTGATTTAACTGAATCACTCCTGCAAAATAATCTCTCTAAAACTCTGACTCTTATTCATGATTTCCTCGAAAAGGGTTA
>MFGW01000183.1:30047-32534 GCA_001780385.1 Candidatus Fischerbacteria bacterium RBG_13_37_8
TCTCTGTTCGCATTTTCGCAATCTCCTTGTATTGCTTGCATGTCCGGATCAAACTCAATTGATTAATCTTGATGAACATGAAAAAGAATTACTGATAAAACAGACAAAAGATACTGATCAAATTACTGTTTTGAGAATTCTTACCGCACTTCTTGATGCCAACCTTCATATGCGCTATTCTGATCAACCTTCTATTTACCTGGAAATGCTGCTGGCCAAAGTATCTCAATTAAAGAAATTACGCAGCCTTGAAGAAATTATTAAAAAATTAGAAACAGGAGCCGGCAGTGGCAATCTTAAAAATCCTTCTTCCACAAATTCCCTCTTCAGCGATCAGCACTGGCAATCACAAGAAAATGCAAAACCTCAGCCTGTCGAAATAAACCTCCCTACTAAAAATAAATCCCCGGAATCTGTTCCTACTCCCAAACAAACCATTCCACCTGCATCCAGCGAAGATGATATTGCTCCTTCTCAATTACCTGCAAATGAACTTATTTTTAACGCTGTCCTCAGTTCTAAACCTTTACTGCATTCTTTCCTGACCTCCCCTGAACAAATTACCATCCAGGAAAACATACTTCATATCTCCTTTCCCGCTAATTTGAAACTTCTCCAATCCCAAATTGAAAAAGGAGATAACCGCGATATTATAATCCAAACTGCCAATAAAATGATGGGAAGAAAAATTTCTTTATCCATAACCTATGATTTTATTCCACAACCTCAGAATGCTTCTGAAGAATATGTTCAGGATGAAAATCCAACTCCTCCTTCTGAGCCTCCTCCAGATGATAACATCGAACCTATCATTAAAAAAGCTACCGAACTCTTTGATGGGAAAATAATAAAAGAGAAAAAACGCAGACAGTAAATAAACCCTTCTTAATTAGACTGCTCCATTATGAAATGTATTTTCTTGATACCTTCCAAAATAGAATATGATTTCATTAGCAATGCGCTGCAGGAGCTGCAAGACAAAGAATGCTCAAAAAGCATTATAAAATTATTCAGAACCGGCGTCGGGAAAAAAGCCGGAAGGACTATTACTAGAAACCTTTCTTATTTTCAAAACAGCCTCCTGATACTCACAGGAACTGCTGGTGCACTCGGCCCTGAATTAAAACCAGGTGATATCTTCATTCCAAACATGATACGATCCGTTGCTCCTGCAAAAGAATTATTTACATTCAACGTACTTTCATTACCATGCGTCTTATCATTTATAACAGGAACTATGATTACCATATCTACACTGACAGATCAACAAAAATATAACAGGCACAAACACACAAAGACACAGAGTGTAAGGACGGACACATGTGTCCGCCCTCAAAATCACAAAGCAATAATGAACGAGGAGCCTTATCAAAACGAAAAAAAATTGTTGCACCAACATTATAATGCCAGTGCGGTTGATATGGAAAGTTTCATCTTGCTGAAAATATGCCGCGAATATCACCTGAATATGCTGATAGTAAAAGTGATTTTAGATGCATATAATGAATCAATTGGCAGAGAAAAAAAAGAATTTTTCCTGTTCCCTGAAGATGGCGGCAATGACTTTTCAGAAGAAAAACGAAAACTCTTTATAGAAAGACTTGAAACATCGAGCAGACAATTAGCACAAATAATTCATTCAATTTGCATACAGCAGGGGAATATGTTAGAATCATACGATTATGAAGTGAGCAAAGATGCATGATAAATACACAGAAAAAGCATTAAGGGTAATTCACTTTGCCAGGTATGAGGCTGGCATAACAGGGAGTCATACCATAGAAACCGAACATCTTCTTCTCGGTCTCATAAGGGAAGGCAGTGGATTAACCATGAGATTATTCCAGCGTTTTAATATTGATGTTGACGATATTCGTAATGAATTGGAAATGCGGATAGGAGTTCGCGATAGAACACCTCATCATTCAAGCCCTGCCTTATCTCTCAATGCCGAACGGGTACTTAATTTCGCCCTGGAAGAAGCAGAACATCTTGAACATAAATATGTGGGAACCGAGCATATCCTTGCAGGTATTATGCGCTGTGAAGAATCATTAGCAGCAAGAATCCTGAAAGCTCACGGAATAACTCTTACACGTTTAAGAAATGAAATCATCAAGGTATTAAATGAGAAGGTACCTGCTAAAGGAAAAGAATTACAGCATTTAAGAGAATTTTGCAGGGATTTGAATATATATGCAGAAAAAAAATTGCTGGATCCCCTTATTGGACGCCAGGAAGAATTGAACCGGCTCATGAGAATATTATGTAGAAGAACAAAAAATAATCCTATCCTGGTTGGAGATCCCGGTATCGGGAAATCTGCTATCGTCGAAGGTTTTGCACAACAATTAGTAGCTCAAAACGTCCCTGAACCTCTTAAGAAAAAACGTATTCTTTCACTCGATATTGCAGCCGTCGTAGCTGGAACCAAATACAGGGGTCAATTTGAGGAACGACTAAAAGTGCTTATAAATGAAGCAATGG
>MFGW01000183.1:32575-39963 GCA_001780385.1 Candidatus Fischerbacteria bacterium RBG_13_37_8
TTAGTAGGAGGTGGTTCAGCCGAAGGTTCACTGGATGCCGCCAATATTTTAAAACCATATCTTTCGCGAAGAGAATTGCAATGCATTGGCGCTTCTACCCCTTCTGAATACAGGAAACATATTGAAAAAGACAGAGCTTTTGAACGACGGTTCCAACCTCTCTTCTTGCAACCCCCGTCCGAAGAATTAACCACAGACATACTCAAAGGAATTAAAAATAAATACGAAGATTTTCATGCTGTTACCTATTCAGATGAAGCATTGCGTTCCATTGTCTTTCTCTCCAGCAGGTTTATTACTGACCGTGTATTTCCTGATAAGGCAATCGATCTTATGGATGAAGTAGGTTCTTTCGTTAAATTAACACATAACTCGCCCGATAATCCCCCCAAAGATAACCTGTCACGTTCCAAACTGGAACACCATGATCCCTCATATCAATTTAACAAGGAAATTGATACAACACAAGAATCAACTGTTTCACACACTCTTATTACAAAAGATAATGTTAAAGAAGTAATTTCTTACATGACGGGTATTCCCCTCGCTACCCTAAAAGAAGATGAAACGGAAAAATTAATCAATCTCGAATATGAATTGCAAAAGCATATTGTTTCTCAAAAACAAGCTATTACCGCATTATGCAAAGCAATTAGAAGATCAAGAATTGGTTTAAAAAATCCTGATAAACCAGCCGGCTCTTTTATTTTCCTGGGCCCTACAGGTGTCGGAAAAACAGAAATGGCACGTTGCCTTTCACGCTATTTATTCGGCAGTGAAAAAGCAATGATACGATTTGACATGTCGGAATTCATGGAAAAACATTCCGTTTCAAAACTGATTGGTTCCCCTCCCGGATATGTCGGATATGAGGAAGGCGGTATTTTAACTGAAAAAATACGCCGAAATCCCTATGCTGTTATTTTGCTTGATGAAATTGAAAAAGCTCATCCTCATATTTTTAATATTTTGCTTCAGATACTTGATGATGGTCATTTAATGGATTCATTCGGTAATAGAGTGGATTTTAAAAATACATTTATTATAATGACGTCAAATCTGGGAGCGCGCCATATAGAAAAAAAATCACGTCTCGGATTTCACCAGGATGATGCATTGGATAATTATGAATTTATCAAGGAACAGGTGCTGCAAGAAGTGAAAAATACATTTAATCCTGAATTCATCAACCGGCTCGATGAAATAATTGTTTTTCATCCACTAAATATTGTTGATTTAATGCAGATACTTGATCTGATGATGATACAAATAAATGAAGAAATTCAGGAACGTGACATTATTATTACCCTTTCCGAAGAAGCAAAACGTTATATAATTGATATAGCCTGTCATGACAGAAAATATGGGGCGCGTCCACTTAGAAGAGCCCTCCAACGCTACGTGGAGGATCCCATAGCCGATCTTTTATTAAAAGAAGAACACACCACACCGGGCATTATTTCAGTTGAACTCCATAATGAAGAATTACTATACACAGCTTCTTCAAAAACTTTATCAGAGGTGGCAAAATAATTCATGAATATACAAAAAATATTTAATAATAAAACTTCTGTCTTTTTGCTGCTGCTCATTATGATCGCGTGGACCGCCTGTCTGGCACAACAAGATGAGCAAACAGCTAAAATTCAGCAGATAAAAATCGAAGGTCAAAAACATATCGCACTTCAAACATACCAATATTATATGCAATGTAAAGAAGGCGATCTTTACGATGAGACTAGATTAAAAGCAGATCTTATGAAATTGTGGAAAACAGATCTATTCCTCGATGTAAAAATGGAAGTGGAAGATGGCACAGATGGTAAAATAGTTATTATCAAAGTTAAGGAAAAACCTAAAATAAAAGAAATAAGTTACCAGGGTCAAAAAAAGCTTAATATTTCTGATATAACAAAAAAAATAGAAGAAAAAAAATTAGACTTGAAGCCTGATAATTTTTATGATCCTTTCGTGGCAAAGAAAACTGAAAATGTTATTCGTGAATTGCTCGAAGAAAAAGGATACCGTCTTGCTTCTGTTACTATGTCCGTGGAATACCTGAAAGAAAATTATGTAAAGGTAATTTATAAAATTGATGAAGGAGAATCACTAAGGATAGGCAAAATAGAATTTTCCGCTAATAAAGCTTATCCTGATAAAAAATTAAGAAAAAGCATGAAAAAATTAAAACAGCATAATTTTCTATCCTGGATTACGAAAAAGGATAAATTAGATACAGAAAAATTAGATGAAGATGTGGAAAATGTTAAGGAATTTTATTATAACCACGGATATATCAACATTAAAATTGGAGAGCCCAAGATAACATCATATGACACAAAAACTTTCTTTCGCAGAAAAGAAATAAAACGACTCATAATTAGTTTTCCGGTTGAAGAAGGAAACCAATTTAAATTCGGACAAATAACCATAACGGGTAATAAAGTCCTTGAAGAAAAAAAGCTTATCAAACTTGCTACATTTAAGGAAGGTGACATATTTAGCCGATCAAAAATACGTGATTTCATTCAGGATGCACAGGAACTTTATGGTGAATACGGGTATTTATTTGCTTCGCTGCAACCATCTTTGGATATCAAGGAAACAGAAAAAATAGCAAATATAGAATTTCAGGTACTGGAAGATTATCCGCAATATGTACGTAAGATAGAATTCATAGATAATACGTATACCTATGATAAAGTATTAAGACGCGAAATGAAAATTCAGGAAGGAGACCTGGTAAAAATAAGTCTGTTGCGAAAAAGCTTTGACAGACTATATCGAACAGGTTTTTTTGATAATATCGAACCGGATGTTCAAAAAGTTGAAAATGAGCAGTCAAAAATTGATTTAAAAGTCAAAGTGCAGGAAAACAAAAGAAATGAGATACGATTTGGCGGTGGATATAGTCAACTTGAAAAATTCTTTGGAACGATTGCTTTTTCGACGCGTAATTTATTTGGAACGGGAAAAATTTTTGATATTTATATTCAAAATGGTTCCCGAACATCCATGTACAAGGCTGGAGTTACCGATCCTTATTTTTTAGGGTATGATTATACCCTGGGAATAGACCTGGCACGTTCACGATTGGAATATTACATTTTTGACCGGCAATCCACAGGCGGAACCATTCTTTTTGGATTTCCTGTATATGAAGAAGTACGATCATTATTTGCCTACGGATACGAAGTAACTAATGTTTCAAATATCATAACCGAACAAACCGCAGATCCGGATTTAATAGCATTTTATCAATTACTTTACGGAACCGGAACAAGAAGGACGCAAAGCAGATTTATTCCACAAATTTACCGTTCGACACTCAACAATCCAATGGATCCTACGGATGGAAGCAACATATCGCTGGCTGTTAGTTTTGCTGGAGGCATTTTGGGTGGCAATGTAAATCTCGTTAAACCAATTTTTAAAATCACCCAATTTCATCCCATCGGCAGGAGACCAACCGTATTTGCGTATAATTTTGAAACAGGATACGCGAAAGGATTTGGTGGTTTGGAAGTTCCTGTTTATGAAAATTTTTTCCTCGGCGGTGAATATTCCATTCGTGGATATGATATTAGAACTATAGGTCCTATTGATCCTAATATAAGTAAGGTATATACAATCGGTGGCGATAAATATCTTCAATTTAACATGGAATATCAAATACCTATTGCAGGACCGGTCAAATTAGCTGCATTTTTGGATGGAGGCAATGCATTTGCCAAGGGTGAAAGAATTGATTTTACCGACTTGCGGTATTCAGCAGGAGCTGAAATACGAATTATGGCTCCCTTTTTTAATGCCCCCATTCGTTTTATCTATGCAATCAATTTTAACAGAGGACCTATTGTAGTAGACAGAACTACGTTCCGTTTTGCTATAGGAAGAACTTTTTAGGAGGTAATTGTGAATATCAAAAAAGTAGTGTTGTTTCTATTATGTTCATTGGTAACTCTGCCGCTTATGGCACAACAAAATTCATTAAAAATTGGCGTGGTGGATGCTGAAAAAATATTACGAAATTCCGTTGAAATGCAGAAAGCATACAAAGACATCCAAACTCTCATTGACAAAAAATCAGCTGAATTAAAAAAGAAACAGGAAGATATTGCACAACTTGAAGATAAATATAAAACCCAAGCTTCAGTACTTTCAAGCGACGCAAGAGGTCAACTTGAAGAAAAAATACGGAAAGGATATACTGATATTGATAAATTCAGAGAAGATTCAAAAATTGAAATACAAACAAAAGAAACTTCTGCCCTTAGTGAAATGGAAAAGAAAGTCAGTCCTTTAATTCAGCAAATAGGAAATCAAGAAAATTTTACCCTCATTCTTAGAAAAGAAATGGTTGTTTTCATGAGTGAGACTATCGATATTACTGATAAAATAGTTGCTCTTTTAAATGAAGCAGCTCCCAAACCTCAACAAAATACTAAGTAAATGAAAGAATTTGATTTATACGCTATCGCAGAATTAATAGGCGGCGAACTGCATGGTGATCCTGCGCTGAAAATAAAAAACATAACTGCACTTGAAGAAGCCACCGAAGGTGATATCACGCTCTTGCGAAGCGAAAAACATCTTTCATTAATACCGGCAAGTAAAGCTTCTGCATTTATTATTCCACATACCTTTCCGGATATGTCCTGCGCTTATATTAAAGTGAAAGACATTTCGTTTGCGCTAGCGATTCTCATTCCTGTATTTTATCCGGAAAGCAGAATGGAAGCATTTATCTCCAAGCATGCATTTGTTAGTCCCAGCGCTCGTTTAAATGATACCATAGTGGTACTGCCTTACGTGTATATTGGGAATAATGCTACCATAGGACGCGGAACAATAGTACATCCTTTCACACATGTTGGTAATGAAGTGAGCATCGGAGAATATTGTCTTATACATCCATCTGTAGTTATTTGCGATAAAGTAAAAATAGGCAACAGGGTAATAGTACAAGCAGGAGCAGTTATCGGTTCTGATGGATTCGGTTACGCCAGGGAAAACAATAAATTTTTAAAAATACCTCATAAGGGAGAAGTAATAATAGAAGATGAAGTTGAAATTGGTGCCAATGCCTGTATTGACAGAGCTACTCTCGGAAAAACCATAATTAAAAAGGGAACAAAAATTGATAACTTAGTTCAAATAGCGCACAACTGTCAAATCGGAGAAAATTGTGCCCTTGCTGCACTAGTCGGACTTTCCGGCAGCACTTCAATTGGTGACAGAGTAATGATGGGTGGCCAATCAGCAACTGCCGGTCATCTTCAAATAGGCAATGATTCGTTGATCGGAGGACAAGCCGGAGTTACTCGTAACCTGAATGCCGGCAGTAATGTCATGGGAACTCCTGCTATTGACCTTAATACATGGAAACGAATTCAGGTGCTCCTCGGTCAAATTCCTGAATTATTCGATAAAATAAAAAAACTTGAAGAAAAAATCTCGCTTCTTCACAAAAAAGAATAACATGATTAAGCTTTTTTTAACTAATTCAAGCAAATCTTTTTTGCTGCTTACTGTCAGAGGAAAAAAATGAATGCAAAAACTATTATTGATATTTTAAAAATTCTGCCGCACCGGTACCCGGTCCTTTTAATTGACAAAGTTCTTGAAATAGTACCGTTTAAAAAAATTGTAGCTATTAAAAATGTCAGTGCGAATGAACCTTATTTTATGGGTCATTTTCCTGATAACCCGATTATGCCAGGTGTTCTGCAAATTGAAGCTATGGCACAAGCCGGCGCCATACTGCTTCTCAGTAGTCTGGAAGAGCCAAAAGTGAATACAGCATATCTGCTTGGAATAGATAAAGCTCGTTTCAGGCAAAAAGTATTACCCGGAGATCAACTCCTTATTGAAGCCGAAGTTATTAAAATCCTGCAATCATTTTGTAAATTAAAAGCTAAAATTACTGTTGATGGAATTCTCGTTGCAGAAGCTGAATTGCTTACGAGTGCTGAATTCTTGCAACCCGAAAAAACTGATATTACCGAGGAGGTAAAATAAAACTATGAGTTTAATACATCCACTTGCAATAGTTCATACGGAGGCTTCAATAGCTGATTCAGCAACTATCGGTCCTTTTTGTCACATAGGAAAAAATGTAACTATCGGTGAAGATACCTGCCTGCGGTCACATGTTGTAATAGACGGTATTGTTTCTATAGGCAAAGAATGTACAATATACCCCTTCGTTTCAATTGGTCTGGAACCTCAGGATGTTAAATATCAGGGTGAAGAATCTAAAGTTACAATCGGTGATAATAATATTATCCGTGAAGGAGTCACCATTCATAGAGGAACACGTCATGGTCATTTAGAAACAAAAATCGGCAATAATAATATGTTTATGGCGTATTCCCATGTAGCCCATGATTGCACCGTTGGTAATGGTGTCATTCTTATTCATCTTGCTATTGTAGGCGGCCATGTAACCGTGGAAGATTTTGCTGTGCTCGGCGCTTACGCAGGTGTTCATCAATTTTGTTCTGTCGGAAAATATAGTTTTACCGGTGCATGCTCTGCCGTGACTAAAGACGTGGTTCCTTATAGTTTCGTTTCAGGAGATAGAGCTAAATATTTTGGTATAAATTCTGTTGGGCTTCATAGACATAATTTTAATCAAAAAACAATTGAAATAATAAAATCAGCTCTCACTACACTGAATAAAATGGACACTCCCATAGCTCTCGAAACATTAATGGAAAAATGGCCAGATATCCCTGAAATTCAAACAATCATCCACTTTATTAAAAACAGTAAAAGAGGCATCATAAAATAAGTAACTACCATGATACAAATAGCCGTTATTGGTATCGGTCATGTCGGTTTTCATCATGCACGCATATTATCAACTGATCCAAGAGTGCATCTGGCGGGAATCGTTGATATAGATGAACAAAAAAAACAATTCGCTCAGCAGTTTCATACCACTTATTACCCTTCATATGAAAAAATCACTTCTCCCATCGATGCCGTTGTTATTGCATCACCAACCAGTACTCATGCTTCTATTACAGAATTTTGCTTGAAAAAAGGCATCCATTGCTTCGTCGAAAAATCGTTCACACATAACCTGGCAGCAGCAAAAAATCTCGTTCATATCGCCTCAGATAATAATCTTATCCTCCAGGTTGGTCTGATTGAAAAATTCAATCCCGCTTTTACCCTCTATAAAAATTTCATAAACCAACCTTCCTTCATTGAAATTCATCGAACCCACCCTTTCATAAATAGATGCCTTGATGTTGATGTCGTTACTGACTTGATGATTCATGACCTTGATTTGCTGTGCGAA
The DNA here is from genome assembly GCA_001780385.1 of Candidatus Fischerbacteria bacterium RBG_13_37_8. Taxonomy (GTDB): domain Bacteria; phylum Acidobacteriota; class HRBIN11; order MFGW01; family MFGW01; genus MFGW01. The sequence goes on from MFGW01000183.1 coordinate 39,888, forward strand.
CTTTTTACAAATTCTATTATCGATATTCAAACAAGCGGTTATCAAAAAATGACGCAGTTCATTGATAGCGCATATG
>MFGW01000183.1:39974-45952 GCA_001780385.1 Candidatus Fischerbacteria bacterium RBG_13_37_8
TATGCGAATAATTGTATCTGTGATATAACCGCAAGCAGGGTAAGTAATAGAAGTATGCGCAAAATGAATATTCTCCAGTCAGACGGGTATTACTCCTTGAATTTTGCTGAACAAAGCCTCACCGTCTGCAAGCCATGCCTCTCCCAATTGCATGATTCAATTGAATTCAAAACTGTTACCCTGAAAAAAGAAAAACAAGAATTGCTGCCTGCTGAATTAGATACTTTTATTAAAGCATTGCTGTCTCATAATACGAATGTAACTAATTCTGGAAAACAAGCTCTGAAATCTCTTGAATTGGCATTCATTATTAAAAATAGTATCGAAGCCAGCCTTGCAGAACTTATCCGCTGATAACATTCATCATTTAGGGAATATGGAAATTCGAAGAATCTACATCGAATCATTCAAACAAGATGGAGACACGCTTCTTTTAAATGCTGCAGCAAGTAAACGCATTATCAATGTGCTCCGGTTGAAAAAAGGAAACTGTATTGAATTGTTCTGGAATGACAATAATGACTATCTCACTGAAATAATAGAAATGAACCATGGTACCGTTCAGGTAAAACTGAAAGAACAAATTACCCGCAATGAATTCTGCGGAAATCTAAGAATCGCCCAAAGCCTATTGAAATCAACAAGAATGGATTGGCTGGTAGAAAAAATTGCTGAAATTGGTATTACAAAATTTTACCCCATAGTATCGCACTATTCAGTTTTTTCAATGCCAGTTCAAAATAGTCATCGAAAAATTTTAAGATGGCAAAAAATTATGACAAGCGCTGCTGAACAATCATATAAAAATAGAATCCCTGAAATTAATGAGATACGGAACTTCACAAATACACTTGTTGATTTGAAAAATGAATATGATATAATTTTTTTCTGCAATAAATCAAAAAAAGCCCTTGACATATATTCATTAAAAGGTAACAATAGAATATTACATGGGAACACAGTGCTTTTCATCGGACCCGAGGGCGGATGGTCCGATGAAGAAATTAAGCTGGCAGAAGTAACAGGAGCATTAATCATCGCCTTTCCTAATGTGATATACCGTTCTGAAACAGCAGCCCTAGCAGCACTTATTATTATGCAATATATTAAATCTTCAGAAGAGAAATAATAACTCGTCTGACATTATTCTTGAGAGATAAGGATGCGTGATACTATGATTAAAAAAGCAATATTTCCTGCCGCGGGATTGGGCACTCGTTTTCTCCCCGCTACTAAATCGCAACCTAAAGAAATGCTCCCTCTTGTCGATAAACCACTTATCCAGTACGGCGTCGAAGAAGCTGTTGCCTCCGGTATTAAAAATATTATCATAATTACTGGCAGAGGAAAAAATGCTATTGAAGATCATTTTGACGTATCATTTGAATTAGAAAAATTTCTTGAAATGAGAAATGATTTTGAAAAATTACAGATCGTGAAATCAATCTCTGCAATGGTTTCTTTTGCTTATATCCGCCAAAAAGAAGCTATGGGCCTCGGTCATGCTATTTTTACTGCCAAGGAATTGCTCAATACCGATCCATTCGCAGTTATTCTTGGCGATGATATTATTATTTCTGAAACCCCATGTATTAAACAGATGATAAAAATATTTTCAAAAAAACAAGCTACCATCATCGCAATAAAAAAAGTACCAAAATCAGAAATACATCACTATGGTGTCATCGAAGCTGAAGAAATTGATTCCAGATTATTCAAAGTGAAATCTTTAGTCGAAAAACCATCAGCAAGACAAGCACCATCTGATTACGCAATTATTGGAAGATATATCCTGACATCAGGGATCTTTAAAACAATTATAAAAGTTAAACCTGATGCAAAAGGTGAAATTCAATTAACCGATGCAATCAATTTGCTGATTAAAGAAGAACCCGTATATGCTTATGAATTCGCAGGAACCAGATATGATGCCGGAAGCAAGATGGGTTTTCTTATCGCTACTGTGGAAATTGCACTAAGAAGAAAAGATCTTGGTAAAGATTTTCGAAATTATTTAATGAATCTCGACCTTAGTGAATTTTAAAGAAAAGAGACTCAATGGACTAAATTATGCTTTTGCTCTATTTCTTCAAAGAAAGCTATTATCAATAGTTTTTAATTATTTTCAACCGTCCATTGCTGTCCTCTTCTTTCATAGGTAATTTGTCACTATGTTAGAAAAAAGATCGTGCATGATTAATATTCAAGCAAGTTCAACACTTGAAGGTTGGCTCCCTTATTTTAAAACTCTTGAATACGCTTCCTCAATCACCTCGGAACCTATTATCAACCTTTATCTCATCGATTCCCTATCATCAAGCAAATTTCCTAAATCCCTCAAAACCCATGCTTATAATATTTTCCTGTTGTTTTATGATACCCGCATCCCTTGCCAAAAAATAATGAAACTGCTCCCTCATGGCATCTTAAATTTCATGTCCACTTCCTTCTGTAAAGCTGATGTAGAAAAAAAACTTAAAGCTTTTACCTCAGAACTCACCAGCACTTGCCTTATTCTTACGCCAGATGATCAAATACCTGCCCTCGATTTGAATGATCAGTCTCCCATTATCGCCTACCTGCACCAAATAGCAAAAAGAATCACCGCTTCCAATGAAACATTCTGCATCCTTGAACAAAATAACTCCGCTTACGGATTGGGCCACTTCCTGTACCTCATCCTTAAAAAATATTACCTGCATGATATAACCTTCTCACAATCTCTCTACTCCGGCTCTGAAAATAAAACCAGCTCCGAATTCCCAAGAAAATTTGTCGAGTGCCAAAATAGTGAATTTATTAATTTTATTAAAATTTACCCCCTCGCCAAAGGCGCTATCATTTATATTAAAAATGCTCAATCAGAAGAATATATTGAAAATCATGAATTATGTAAAAAAATAATCCTGCTGCCTCGCCTGCAAGAATTTATCAACGGCACCGAAACATTTCTGGATCTCCTCTCTCATTATTTCCTTAAAGAAAAAATTGTTCTCACATCAAAAGCTTTTACCTCCCTCAAGAAAAAAAGCTATGCGTTCCAAATTTCTGATATTGAACATCTGCTTCAAAAAATAGTCGATTCCAAACATAAAATAATTACAGAAAACATAATCACCCTCTTCATCGAAGGCGGTTCTAAAATCCCTAACCAAAATTTTTCTTACTACTTCTCTCAAGTCCTCACTTCTAATGCGATTAAATGGAAAAATGGAAATATCTACGATTGCGGAAAATCGTTCCTGGAAAAAATTCTTATTAAAAATGCCCTCGAAATATGCAACGACCATAAAAAAAATGCTGCAAAAATTCTCGGCATTAACCGAAATACCCTCCGCGAAAAAAGTACCCAGGGCGTCTAATCTTCCCTATTCCCAGGGCTAAAGCCCTGGACTAATTTCCACATGAAAGACATCAGCATAATGCTTGACAACGAGCGGTATTATTTCCTCAAGAGCCACCTTTATTCCCGTCAATTGAGCAATATTTGTATACTCACATTCTGGAATCCCACATGGAATTATCATGCGAAAATATCTTAAATCCGTCGAAACATTCAGTGCAAAACCATGCCGCGTTATCCAACGCGAAACATGAATTCCAATTGAAGCAATTTTAGCATTCGCGACCCAAACACCTGTTTTCCCCGCTACTGCCTGCGCCTTGATATTATAATCATTCAAACTGCGTATAAGCACTTCTTCTAATTTTCTTAAAAAAGTAACCGGACTGCATTGCAGTTCCTTCAGATTAATAATCGGGTATCCTACCAATTGTCCCGGTCCATGATACGTAGTACTGCCACCTCTTTCTATCTCAAATATTTGTATTCCCTCCTTCATTACCCGTGCTTCATCAATAAGAATTTCTGCTCTATTGCCGCCTCTTCCTACCGTAAAGACATGTTCATGCTCGGTCAGTAATAAACTATCATTTATTTTCCCCTCACTCCGCAAACGCGAAAGCTTTCTTTGCAGGTCAAGAACTTCCTGGTAATCTTTCCTGCCCAATGTATAAACGTTCAACGCCTTCATCCGGCTATTTCTTTCCCCAGCGACTGCCCGGACTGGTAATAGGTTCATTCTTCTGACACATAGGACACTGCTCCGGCTGATAATTCTCAATCTTTAACCGAACTATATGAAATAATGGCACTGATACACTAAATCCTTCACTCCTGTTCACTATGCATCCAACCCCTGCTACCGTTCCCTTATTGTTCACCACAATATCCCACATCTCCCGCGTGGCTTTCCCCGTTGTTATTACATCCTCTACTATTAAACAATGCTCTCCTTCATATATCTCAAATCCACGCCTTAATTTCATACTATCATTCTCGCGTTCCCCAAAAACACACCTGCACCCCAGCTCCCTCGCTACTTCATGTCCAATTAATATCCCTCCTAATGCCGGCGATAAAACAACATCAATTCTATTCCCCTTAAATTGCTCTCCTAAATATGCTCCTAAATCATACGCAACATCAGGATATTGCAATACCCTGGCACATTGCACGTATGCACCACTATGTAATCCGGAACTTAGTTTAAAATGTCCTTCCAGATAGGCTCCCTTTTCCTTTAATAATGCAAGAAAATCTTTACTCATATATTGCTCCTATAAAAAGAATTTGCGAATGGGGAATAAAGCTATAATGACGACAGAACTTTAAAACATTCTTACTAATACCACCCCTTCTACCCAACGGCTATTTCCTCTATCGAAATCCGTTCCTCCTCCGTTAATAACCTGTCCACATCCAATATTACATATATTGATTTCCCATACGTTATCATTCCAATTATATATTCCGCCTTGTAATATTTCGTAATCGCAGGCGCCGGTTTTATACTATTGGTCGTAATTGATAAAACCTCCGATGCTTCATCTGCGACCATCCCTATTGTTTTTCCCTTCGCTCTCGCAATTAGTATCCTCGTCGCTAATTCATATTTCACCGGTGCAGAAAATCGCTTTCGCAAATCTATGATAGGTATAATCTCTCCCCGTAAATCAATAACTCCATCAATAAATTCTGGTATCTTCGGTAATGCTGATGCTTTTTGAAAACGGATTATTTCTTTTATGTGGCTTATTTCAACAGCAAATTTCTTTTCATGAATGCGCAACGCCACAAATTGCAAAATATCATCATCTTGAATTTCATCTACCTTCTTTTTTCGCATAATCTTCTTCTCATTTATGATATCTTAATGCATCTGCCCCTTGCTTGTCAAATAGAAGAAGAGATTAAGGTTGAGGTTAAGAAAGAGGAAGAGAGTAAATATGCGGCCTGGTTCTTTATAATCTTTCTTTTTACCTTATCCAAAGATTTAACAGGAATCTTTTATCTTTGTTTCCTCTACCTCTACCTTTACCTCATTTCCGCCAGCATGTATTCTTTTTCAACAATATGCTTTATAATATTTATGCTTAACAGAAAGGAGCATCATCAATGAACTATTTTATGGGAGTAAAAAACTTATTTGCAATTATTTTCTTTATCCTGCTTACCATTGCAGCTTGTAATAAAAGCAATAATTCTCCAACCGCTCCTCCACCTCCGCCCCCTGCAGACCCATTAAATATAAGCTGGCAAATTCAATACAGCGGCACTCTTGACCTTTCCCTTGATGTTGCACGCTATCACATCGATCTGTTTGATAATAACTCAGGCACCGTATCCTCCCTTCATGCAAGTGGAATTAAAGTGTACTGCTATATCAATGTTGGCGCATGGGAAGAATGGCGCCCGGATAAAAATAAATTCCCGGATTCAGTACTCGGTAACGACTACGAAGGCTGGGAAGGTGAAAAATGGCTCGATATCCGCAAGATAAATACCCTTGCACCTATTATGCGGGCTCGCTTCGATCAATGTCAGAATAAAGGATTCGACGGCATCGAACCGGATAATATCGACGGCTATGCTAATAATACCGGCTTCCCGCTCACCTTCCAGGATCAGGTGAATT